>NZ_JAVYJG010000005.1:0-522943 GCF_032621675.1 Pseudomonas sp. zfem003
GAGGTCGGCCCATCTTCTGTTCCGGGGCAACCAGATCCTTGATCAACTCCCAGCCCGCATCTGGGAGTTCGTAGCGCCTTGCCATGTGAGCCTCCAGCCAATCATGGTGGCGATTCTACCTGCACCGACTTTTCGTACAGAACCTAGTTGAGATATAACGCGGCACAAAGAGATCGCTCAGAAAACCGGTGTAGAGATTACTTATTCGATCCGCGAACCCTTGGCTGCGCGCTGCAAGCGGATGAACGCACCTGAAAATATCAGCTCCCTGCAACCACCTATAGCTACTATCTAATATGACTAAAGAATTCTTGGTTATTTATCTTGGTTCGCAAGATATTTTTTGATTTCTCCTGCTGTCTTTAGTTTGAAGGAGGTCTGCTCTCCTTCTTGATAGCCATCTAGGCCGCTCATGTTTGGGTTTAACTCTATTTCTTTGTTTGCGATAAGTCCGGATTTGGTCTTTTTATAGGCAAAAATCTGGTAGAGCTTTCCATATGTCCCAATCCCGCGACTATTAATTTCCCACGAAATAATTGTAATGGCATTTTTTCATTGTGTATGTTGTGGAAGAATAGTGTCTCAACTGATGGTGGGGAGCCAGCTATATAGTATCTGTCGATAACTGTTTCTTTTTCACATTTTCCAAATTTCATTTTTGAGGTAATTAGATAAATAGGTTCGTTTGGGGCTTTGGAATCGGAGAAATATATATCTGAATCGTTATTAAGTTGGTTTTTGAATGGTCCATGCACTATGTTGTTCCTGTACTTACATAAGACGGTATCTGAAAGTGCTTCTGTTGAAAAAATAAATGATATAGGGAGGAGTAAGAGTCGGAGCATTCTAGGTCTCATGTAGGATGTTGAGGTAATGCATTAATCTGAACTTTAAAAAGTTGTAGCTTATTTGGTTTTGCAGTCAGCTCTTCTTTTTGCGCGTAGGGGGATTTTTTCTGATCTTCCAGTGTTCTCCATGTCTTCTATGTATTCGTGATAGAAGTGACATGCGGTGTCTTTCATGTCTAACTCCCAATAGCCATCAGCAAGATTTATTTTGGTGACTATTCGATCAGGGAATTTTTGGTGGATTTTTTCCAAAAGCATTGTCGAGAGTACAGTGTTGCCGGCTTCTTGCATGTAAAAGGCGTAATTGTTCAGGAGCTCTACGTTTTGAGTTTTCAGGGCGGTACTTAGTTCGTAGACAAAATCCGGTGGGATGGGTTTTCTGTTGTCTTCGTCTGTTTTTGATGCTGTCTTGTAGAATAAGGAGTCTTTTTTTTCTAAGGTTAGTGCTTTTTTTAAGAGTGCTATGTCTTCATCTATCGCTGCCGCCTGTTGTTGTTTGCCCTGTGCTTGATAGGTGGGGGCTTTTTCTTTGAAGTCCGACAGCAAAACACAACACTGAATGCGCTGAACGTGAAAATTGGTAGGGAATTTCTTTTCTTTAGGGATTGGTACTTGCTTCAGTGCATAAGTTTCATCTCGATAAGGCTCATCCCAAGATGACTCTTTGATAAGAATCCAGTTATCTAACTGATTGTGCCAGCGAAATGTATAGGTTCTTTGCTCTATGGCCTTTGGTGAATAGAAATCTAATGGAATTACTATCTCTCCTGGAAAGTAGCCGGGAGCTATTCCGGCGGATATCATGTCAAATACACCAGAGATTTCTTTGCCATTTCCTAGTGATATTTTTAGTAAGTTTTTTCCGTCATGCTCCTCTAAGGGAGTTATGGTGTAAGAGTCGCATATGGTGTCTTGGTTGAAGTCGTAAGTGCAGGTTTTTGCTATTGCGTGAGTTGCTAAAATGGAAAATATAGATGTGGTTATAAATTTGTACATTATTGATTTCTCAAGATTTCTATGCGTTGTTCAGCGTGCTCTTTTGCCTGCAGTGCTCTTCGTGTGGGACTGTAATATTTAGTGGTTGTGTCATCTCTTACACTTTGCGTAGTGTCGTATATTTCTATATATCTTGAGTAGCCAAGAATTGCCTGGATTTTATCTTTGGTCTTTCCAGCAGTGCTTGATCCAGGGTCGCTCCAAAGCCCCCATGCGAAAGAAGGCTTTGCTTTATTGTATGCTTCGCTATCTTCTAGTTTGTAGGAGCCGCTTATGTTTAATTTTGTGCAGTTGTGTATTTTAAGCTCATCAATTGCTGAGTTAACTAGCGAAAGTCTATGGTTGTAGCCATTAAATCCACCATTAATTAGGTAGGTTAGATAAATAAAATCATCTTTGTCTGAGAATCTATGAAGCTTCCTGAATTCACTCCAGAACCATCCAGTTGAAAGTACGCAATGCGGTGCTTGGGCCATTTTCAAATAGTGAGGGTGGCCGATAAAGTTTTCGCCTATATAATTTCCGTATTCGCGATAATTTGTCTCTCCTGTTATTTGCAGTAATCCCCTTCCGATGTACGGGTGATAGGCCGGTAACGGTGAGCCTGGGTTAAGCCCTTCGGTCAAAAAATTCATATTTCCACTTTCGTGTAATATTTGTGCAAGTGTATGGGCTCGGCTTATGCAATGGTCAAATTTAAATACCTCAAACATCTCATTGATCGGATCAATATAGAGGTTGATGTTAGTTGTAGATGCTTGAGGAGAGATTGCGCGAAGTTGTGCTTTTGTTAATTTATTTTTACATTTGCAACTACTGTTGGAGTGGCTGGTTAGTAAAGCCAAAGCATGAAAATGCCACGCCTTCCCATCCTCACTAATCCCATGCTTGCCCGCTAACGTGGCCCACCAACAGAGTGCCTCGATGCGTTCCTTCTCACCTGCCCAATTGAGATTCGGATCAATACCCGGGAGATGCCCCATCAGGGGATCCAGTTCGTCCCATTTATCGGGTTTCCAGTACCACTCGCTTTCATAGTGAGTCACCAATTGTGCGATGGATTGGGCGTGCCAGGGTTTTGCCAGGGCGGGGCCTATTTCCTGGGCGGTCAGCAGGCCCTTGGCACCGCCGGGGCGAATGATGTCGTACAGGCGCGCCTTGATCGGGCCCTGGTCTTCCTGGCTGACCAGGGCGCGGTAGTTGGCGCTTTCCTCGTTGGTCAGCCGGCGCCAGGCTTCGTAGAAGTAGGTGGCTTTGCCAACGGGACTGCCGGTTTCCTGGATGAAGTCGTAGCCCTCCCACTCCCAGGGGCTGTGGCGGGTGGTGATGAGGTCCTGCTCGGCCAGCCAGCCGCTGATGGGGTTGCCGTCGTTGTCGGCGAGCAGGTTGTCCAGCCGCCACCAACGGGTCGTTGTGGGCGTGGCACTGCTGGGTAAGGTGGTGTTCTCTTGCAGCTTGCTGTCGGCTGGGAGTCCGTCCAGCAGGCTTTGCGGGATGATCAGGTCGACGCCCACGGTCGTTCCTGCATCGCTGATCTTCGGGGGATTGCTGGCGTTGATGTCGTCGCGGTGGGGGATAAGTTTGCTCGCATTCTTGTGGACCTTGAGCAAGGTCCTCTGCTCATCGGGAAGGCCGGCAGCCCAGGCTTGGCTTTTGGCGATGAAGGCGGGTACGTCTTCGCAGCTGAACACTTCCAGGTGCAGCAGCCGTTGTGGACTGCGGTCGTTTTCGTTCTGGTAGTGGCCCAGATGCCCGATCAGTTCGCCAGCCTTGATCGGGTGGGGCGTTGGCAGGACGTACACCTTGTTCGGCTCGGGCGCCGAGCGCGTGCTTTCAAGCGAGCCGAGATGCACGAAGCCCTGGATGTTCCCTGCGCTGTCGGGCGAGAGGGGGGCTATGTCCTTGCCATCCACGATCTCTTTCAGCTTGCAGTAGGTTCCCGTGGAGGACTCCAGGCGGAATGTCGCACCCAGGGGCAGTACGCCGACGATGGGGTCATCACGGCGACCGTTGCCGTTCTTGCGTACGTTGAGCCCTTTTTCCGGCGCCAAGGTGGGCTCCAGGTCGTTGGCCCGTTCGCCGACCAGGAAGATGCCGGCCTCGGCTGTCTGCTCCATCTCCCCGGGGAAGACCCACATGTTCTCCGTGATCGCCACGGCGGGCAGGGTGCGGCCCTCCACGACCGCCAGGAGCCTGTACCACCCACTGTGGATGGGGTGGGCGTCGCCGACCCTGACCTTGCTGCCTTTGGGGATCAGCGCGACGACCCGGCCGGTGCGTGGCTCGGCCCTGATGCGCAGCCCCTTTACGGGGTCCGTGGCCTTGTCCGCCTTCACCTTGTAGAGGGTTTCCCCCAGGAAGGCTGGAGGGTTTGGGGCGTTTGTGCCGGTGTAGCCCTCCCAGTTCAGCAGGTGCATGTAGAGGCTGAAGAAGGTCAGGGACGGCGGCGGTTCGGGGGCCGTGCCGGCTGCTGTCGGTTTTGCCGGTGCTTCCAGGTGATGCTTGACCAGCACGAAGCTTCGGGAAAAGACCGCATTGAAGGATGCGCCAGCGGAGGTGAAGTACTGGCTTTCGGGGTGGCGCGTGTCGATCCGGTAGGCGATCACTTCGCCGTCGGCGATGCAGCACGCCTGGGATTGATCGAATACCGCTTCGGTCTCGCCATCGAAGTGAACCCCACCGTGCCATTGGCCGTTCGCGCCGACCGGGTAGTAGCCGCCACTTGCCTGGGCCATTGCCGTCAGGTGCTGGATGGGATCGAGTTTCCCGGCCTTGGGCTTGAAGGGGAAACTCCAGTTCTTGACCTTCGTTGTGTCGCTCATTTCTACCGATCCTTGAGTCATTGCGTCCTGAGCGCTCAGCTCGAGAAGTTGAACATCCGTTTTGGCTGCTGGGGCTCTGTGGGTGTGTTCTGCAGGGCTTTCTCCAGCTCACTGCCTGCCTTGGCTCGATCTGCCTTGCCCGGCAGCACCGGCGGCTTGATGCCGATACCCGAGCCCTTGCCCGGCGCCCCGCCGGCGTTGAGCTTGGCCAGCGGGCCGCTGACGGTGATGCCACCGGGGTCGAGCTTGATGAAGCTGCCGCCGGCCTGGAGGGTCAGTTCCATGCCGGCTTCGATCACCAGCTTCTGCCCGGCCTTGAGGTGGATTTCCTGCCCGGCTTCCACGAGCCGGTTGCTGCCGATGCGGATGTGCTGCTCGTTCCCGATGGTGAGGTGGTCATCCAGCTTCAGTTCGGTCTTACGGTCCTTGTGCAGGGTGTGGTGCTGCTCGCCGAGGAATTCGCTGTAGACGCTGCCTTCGACGCGGTCGTGGCGCTGGTTCCCGACGCGGATCTTCTGGTCGTGTTCGATGTTCTCGTCCCAGTCGCGCTGGGCGTGGATGTAGATCTGTTCCTGGCCCTTGCGGTCTTCGATGCGCAGTTCGTTGTAGCCCCCGCCGCCGGGGCTGCTGTCGGTCTTGAGCAGGGTGCGGGTCTTGTTGGCGGGCAGTTCGTAGGGCGGCTGGTGGACGCCGTGGTAGAGGCAGCCGGTGACGAGGGGTTGGTCGGGGTCGCCTTCGAGGAAGGTGACGAGGACCTCCATGCCGATGCGGGGGATGGCGATGGCGCCGTAGGCGTTGCCGGCCCAGCTGCTGGCGACGCGGAGCCAGCAGCTGGTGTGTTCGTCGGCCTGGCCTTCGCGGTCCCAGTGGAACTGGACCTTGATGCGGCCGTGGCGGTCGCAGTGGATTTCTTCGCCTTTTGGGCCGGTGACGATGGCGGTCTGGCTGCCGAGGATGCGCGGTTTGGGGTGGTTGAGGTCGGGCCGGGCGGGGACGTCCCAGGGGATGGCCTGGAAGCGGTTGCGGTAGCCCTGTTTGAAGTCGCTGTCGGGTGAGGCGGGTTCGCTGGCGGTGGGCAGTGAGACGCCGAGGGCTTTTTGCGCGGCGCCGAGCAGGGCGCCCTTGGCGCTTTTCACCATGCCGTCGATGGAGGCGAACTCTTCCAGCACCTGGGGTTGCTTGCCTTCGTGGTGGAGGGCGGTGATCAGCCAGAGGTCGTTCCATTCCGGTTTGGGGTGGTCGGAGAGGCTGAGGAGGTGACCGCTGACCAGGCGCGGTTCGTCGCTGTCGCCGTCGGCGAGGCGGTAGTCGCGGCGGTGGCGTTCCTGGGCCTGGCGGGCGAGGCGGCGGCCACGATCGCGCTCGGTGAAGCGGCCGGGGTAGTCGTAGTCTTCGAGGTCGGGTTGAGAGAGGTCGTCCTGGGGGGTGTGGGCGGCTTCCATCAGCAGCCTGGGCTTTTCGAAGAAGTAGTCGCGGCGGGTGACCCGCAGGGTGCGGGCTTCCATCCGCAGGCCGAAGCGTTTGATGACGGGTTCGTCGGCGACCTGGCCGGTGTTGGCGAGGTAGGCGACGGGGCGGCCGAGCTTGGGGAAGGCGCTGGCGTCTTCGCCGAAGACCAGCAGGTGGCTGTCGCTCTGGTGTTCGAAGTGGAAGTGCAGGCCCTCTTCTTCGCAGAGGCGGCTGATGAAGTGCAGGTCGCTTTCGTCGTACTGGGTGCAGTAGTCCCGGGGCGGCGGTGCCTTGGGGCCGAGGCGGAAGCTGTAGGCGTCGGCGAGGATGCCGTGGTCTTCGAGGACCTGGCCGATGATCTGCGGGACGTTGAGGTGCTGGAAGATGCGCTGGTTGTGGCGCAGGGCGAGGTAGGCGAGGCGCGGGACGAGGGCCAGGTGGTAGTGGGTGAGGCGGTTGCCGATCTCGCCGACGGCGATGCCGAAGACCTGCCCGTGGACGCCACGGCCGTCGGGGGTGAAGGCGAGGAAGGCGGGTTTGTGCAGGAGGCTTTCGAGGTCGAGGCGGCTGCGCTCGCTGACCAGTTCGATGTCGAAACGGAAGGGCTGGTTGAGGGCTTCGTGCCCGGTGAAGGCGAGGACCTTGAAGTCAGGGGTGGCGCCTTCGATGTCGAGGCTGAAGTGCGCCTGGTTGGCCGGGTTGAACATGCGGGGCTCCGTCCATTGGAACTGGGAGGACGGAGCCTGCCGGGTTGGGCAAGGGCGATTCCATCAGGCGCTTCCGATAGTCACGCGGGAAAACGAGCCAACGCGTTGTTGGCGCTCACACAGGCGCCAATCCCCACGCTGTGGGTGGCGCCTGGTGGTTTAGCGCTGCTGCAACTGAGGTTCGGTCTGGGGTTGGGCGTGTTGCTGTTCGAGGCGTGCGGCCTGGGCGGCCTTGGCCCGCTGGACGTACTGCTGGTAGGCCGGGATGGCGATGGCGGCGAGGATGCCGACCAGGAAGATCATCACGAAGCCGCCGGCCAGGCCGACCAGCCAGGCACTGCCTTTGGTGTGCCCGTATTTGGCGTTCCAGGTCCGGTCACTGGTGCAGAAGAACACGAAGGCTTCGATCAACGAGATCAGGCTCGGGATGCCGGTGCCCCAGAACAGCATGTAGAACAGGCCCCACCACTGGCCGAGGTAGAAGCGATGGAAGCCCAGGCCGCCGAGGAGCAGGGCGAGGACGCCAGCGCTGATCTTGCTCTTGCCGTTCAGGTTCTGGTCGGCGTTGCAGTGTGGGCAGGTGGGTGCAGTCGAGGCGATGGCGGTACCACAGTTGCGGCAGAACACGCTTTCCACTTCGAGGTTGGCGCTGGGCGCCTGGTAGGGCTGGGCTTCCATGAGGACGTCCTTGTGTTGGGGTGGGCGACTCTAGCACTGGCCCAGAACGGCTGCTAGCACATGGCCATGGCCACCCGGACGGGTGCCCAGGACCCTATGCGAGGCCCTCGCTCCGCCACACCCGCGCGGCGCTGTGGTGCAGGATGCCGTGGCGGCGGGCGAGGGCGGCGCGGTCCTTGTCGTAGCCGCCGCCGATCACCCCCACCACCGGGATGTCGCGGCCCAGGCAGTGGCGCATCACCGCTTCGTCGCGCCGGGCCAGGCCCGCGTCGGTGAGCTGGAGGTAGCCCAGGGCGTCGTCCTTGTGCACGTCGACGCCGGCGTCGTAGATCACCAGGTCCGGCTGGTAGAGCGGCAGCAGGTAGTTCAGCGCGTCGTCCACCACCTGCAGGTAGCCGTCGTCGGCCAGGCCCATGGGCAGGGGGATGTCCCAGTCGCTCTCGGCCTTGCGTGCGGGGAAGTTCTTTTCGCAGTGCAGCGAGACGGTGATGGCCTCCGGGGTGTCGGCCAGGATGCGGGCGGTGCCGTCGCCCTGGTGCACGTCGCAGTCGAAGATCAGCACCCGGCCGACACGCCCGGCCTCCAGCAGGTAGCGGCTGATCACCGCCAGGTCGTTGAAGATGCAGAAGCCCGAGGGGAAGTCGTAGTGGGCGTGGTGGGTGCCGCCGGCCAGGTGGCAGGCCAGGCCATGTTCCAGGGCCAGTTCCGCCGCCAGCAGCGAGCCGCCCACCGCGCGCACGGTGCGCCGGGCCAGGGCTTCGCTCCAGGGCAGGCCGAGGCGGCGCTGGTCCTCCCGGGCCAGCTCGCCCTGCAGGTAGCGGGCGATGTAGTCCGGGCAATGGGCCAGGGCCAGCACCTCCGGCGGGCACAGGGCCGGGCGGTGCAGGGTGGCGTCGGTGGCGATGCCGCTGGCCACCAGGTGCTGGTACAGCAGGCGGAACTTCTCCATGGGGAAGCGGTGTTCCGGCGGGAAGGGCGGGCTGTAGTCGTCGTGGTAGACCAGCGGCAGGTCCATCGGCGGGTTCTCGTGGCGGGGCGCGGCCGTATGATAGGCGCCTTTGCCCCGGCCCGAGAAAGCCCATGCCCGCCCCCGAGTTGCTGACACCCCGGCTGCGCCTGCGCCCCTGGCGCGACGATGACGCACCGGCCTTTGCCGCACTGAACGCCGACCCGGCAGTGATGCGCCATTTCCCCGCCTGCCTGGACCGCACGGAAAGCGACGCCCTGGCCGCGCGCCTGGGCGAGCACGTCGAGGCCCACGGCTTCGGCCACTGGGTGGTGGAGCAGCGCAGCGATGGCGCCTTCGTCGGCATGCTGGCGTTGCTGCACGTGGGCTTCGAGGCGCCCTTCACCCCGGCGGTGGAGATCGGCTGGCGCCTGCTGCCGCGCTTCTGGGGCCAGGGGCTGGCCGGCGAGGCGGCAGACGCGGTGCTGGACTTCGCCTTCGCCACCCTGGGGCTGGAGGAGGTGGTGGCCTTCACCGTGCCGGCCAACCAGCCGTCCTGGACGCTCATGCAGCGGCTGGGCATGCGCCGCGACGAGGCGGGGGAATTCGAGCACCCGCGCCTGCCGGAGGGTCACCCCCTGAGGCGCCACGTGCTGTACCGCATCGGCCAGGCGGACTGGGCGGCGCGACGCTGAGGGCGGGCGTGCCGCCGGTCGCTTCTTTGGGCCTTGCACGGGGCACCCGCTGAAATGGCGTGAACATCCCCGATGTTTTCGCTCAACCCGGAGCGGCCGAACCTTTATCATTTGCCCCCGGCCGCGCTGCTCGGCCCACCCCGAACGATGAAGACCGCCGCACGGCCGATGCGGCGGCGTGCCTTGCTGAGGAGAACCCCATGACCCAGGTGCTCGACGAACTGGTCGCCCTGCTGAGCCTCGAATCCATCGAGGAGAACCTGTTCCGTGGCGTCAGCCAGGACCTCGGCTTCCGCCAGCTGTTCGGCGGCCAGGTGCTGGGCCAGTCGCTGTCGGCGGCGAGCCAGACGGTGGAGCCGGAGCGCCATGTGCACTCGCTGCATGGCTACTTCCTGCGCCCCGGCGACGCCAGCCTGCCGGTGGTCTACTCGGTGGAGCGGGTGCGCGACGGCGGCAGCTTCAGCACCCGCCGGGTCACGGCGATCCAGAAGGGCCAGCAGATCTTCACCTGCAGTGCGTCCTTCCAGCAGGACGAGGGCGGCTTCGAACACCAGATCACCATGCCCGACGTACCGGGCCCGGAGAACCTGCCGAGCGAGCTGGAGCTGACCAAGCGCAATGCCCACCTGCTGTCCGAGCGGGTACGTGACAAGTTCCTCTGCGCCAAGCCCATCGAGATCCGCCCGGTCAGCGCCAACAACCCCTACG
The DNA here is from genome assembly GCF_032621675.1 of Pseudomonas sp. zfem003. Classification (NCBI taxonomy): domain Bacteria; kingdom Pseudomonadati; phylum Pseudomonadota; class Gammaproteobacteria; order Pseudomonadales; family Pseudomonadaceae; genus Pseudomonas; species Pseudomonas sp. zfem003. Next base: position 9,850 of record NZ_JAVYJG010000005.1, read on the forward strand.
ACCCCAAGCCCGGCGAGCCGGTCAAGCACGTCTGGTTCCGCGCCGATGGCTCGCTGCCGGACATCGCCGCGTTGCACAAGTACATCCTCGCCTACGCCTCGGACTTCGGCCTGCTGACCACCGCCATGCTGCCCCACGGGGTTTCGGTGTGGCAGAAGTTCATGCAGGTGGCCAGCCTCGACCACGCGCTGTGGTTCCACCGCGACCTGCGCGCCGACGACTGGCTGCTCTACGCCATGGACAGCCCCTGGTCCGGCAATTCCCGCGGGTTCTCCCGTGGCAGCATCTTCAACCGCGCCGGGCAGCTGGTGGCCTCGGTGGCCCAGGAAGGCCTGACCCGCCTGCGCGAGGACTGGAAGTGAACGCCCGCCAGGCGCGGCCGCTGGCCAGCTACCGGCACTGGGTGTTCGACATGGACGGCACCCTGACGGTGGCCGTGCATGACTTCGCCGCCATCCGCCGGGCGCTGGACATCCCCCCGGAGGACGACATCCTCCATCACCTGGCCGCCCTGCCAGAGGCCGAGTCCCGCGCCAAGCACGCCTGGCTGCTGGAGCACGAGCGCGAACTGGCCCTGGCCTCGCGCCCGGCCACCGGCGCGGTTCCGCTGGTGCGGGCCCTGCATGAGCAGGGCGTGCGCCTCGGCATCCTCACCCGCAATGCCCGTGAGCTGGCGCTGCTGACCCTGCAGGCCATCGGCCTGGATGACTGCTTCGCCCACGCCGACATCCTCGGCCGCGACGAGGCACCGCCCAAGCCCCACCCGGGCGGGCTGCTGCACCTGGCCGAGCAGTGGACGGTGGCACCGGAGGAACTGGTGATGGTGGGGGACTACCGCTTCGACCTGGACTGCGGCCGCGCGGCCGGTGCCGCCACGGTGCTGGTCAACCTGCCGGAGAACCCCTGGCCGGAACTGGCCGACTGGCACCTGCCCGATTGCGTGGCGATGCTCGACCTGTTGCGGGCCGAGGCGCTTCCCGCGCGCTGATCAGGCCCTAGAGGCGCTGTGCCGCGAAGGTGTCGCAGCGCTTCACCTGGCCGCTCTCGAAACCGACCGTGAACCAGCGCACCCGCTGCGCCGAGGTGCCGTGGGTGAAGGCATCGGGGCGGACCTGGCCCCGCGCTTGGCGTTGCAGGCGGTCGTCACCGATGGCGCTGGCGGCGTTGAGGGCTTCCTCGACATCACCTGGCTCCAGCCATTGCAGGCGCTTCTGCGCGTGGTGCGCCCAGACCCCGGCCAGGCAGTCGGCTTGCAGTTCCTGGCGTACCAGCAAGCCATTCGCGCCTTCCAGCCGTGCGCCCCGGCGGCGCGCCTCGTCGAGGCGGGCGGTCAGGCCCAGCACGGTCTGCACGTGGTGGCCCACCTCGTGGGCGATGACGTAGGCCTGGGCGAAGTCGCCGGCGGCGGAGAAGCGCTGGCTCATCTCGCGGAAGAAATCCAGGTCCAGGTACACCTGGCGATCACCGGGGCAATAGAACGGGCCCACCGCCGAACTGGCGTGGCCGCAGGCGGACTCCACCGCGCCGCTGAACAGCACCAGACGCGGCTCCGGGTAGCTGCGTCCGGCCTGCTGGAACAATGCTTGCCAGGTGTCCTCGGTGTCGCCGAGCACGGCGCGGACGAACTCCACCTCCTGCTCGTCGCCCACCGGTGCACCGCTGTGGGGCGGCGCGGTAGCCACCGAGGCCTGGCGCGCCACCTGGTCGAGGATGGTCAGCGGGTCTTCCCCCAGCAGCAGGCCGACCACCACCACCAGGGCCAGCCCGCCGAGGCCCAGGCCCTTGCCGGGCAGGCCACTGCGGCGGGCGTCCACCAGGTTGTCGCTGCGTCTTGCGCGTTCCCAACGCATCGTTGCCTCCGCTGCCGTCAAACGGCCAAGTCTTGTCGCCCGGCGCCGTGAACGCCAGGTCGGTCGTCAGGCCAGCGTTTCGGGAGTCGGCAGCAGGGTGGCGCGGGCCAGCAGATGCACGCCGCCGCCGACATGCACGTGGCCGTCGGCCTCGACGCGAACTTCCAGGCGGCTGGGGCGCTGCAGGAAGCGCCCCTGGGCGAGGGCGAAGGGCTCGCCCCGAGGCGCCAGGCCGCGCTCCACCAGCCAGGCGGCGACCGGGCCGGCGGCGCTGCCGGTGGCGATGTCTTCCACCAGGCCGGCCGGGTCCCAGGTTCGGCCTTCGCGGGCGTCCACGTCGATGAGGAACACGAAGGCCGCGCCGATGGCCTCCAGGTCGTCGTCCAGCAGGCGCTGCTGGCGGGCGTTGGCGAGGCCGGCGGCGGTCACTGGCAGCAGCAGGTAGGGCAGGCCGGTGCTGACCACCCGGGGCGGATGGCGGCGGTCCCACTGGCTGCTGAAGGCAGCGGCGAAGGCGTCGGCGGCCGTCGCGTCCAGTTCCTGGCCGAACCGGGCCGGGCCCTGGTCCATCTCAGCGTGGTAGCCGCCGCCGGCCTGGCGGCGGGTCGTCAGTGGCACGTCGCGTTCGCCCAGGCGCAGGCGCCAGGTGGCGCTGTCGGTGCGGGCATGCAGGTGGTGGAGCAGGGCGGCGGCGCCGAGGAGCGGGTGGCCGGCGAAGGGCAGTTCTTCTTCGAGGGTGAAGATGCGCGCGGAGAACAGGTCGGCCTCGGCGCTGGGCGCGAGGAAGATCGACTCGAACTGCCGCAGCTCCCGGGTCAGTGCCTGCATCGCCTCGCCGGAAAGCCCCCTCGCGTCGGCGAACACCGCCAGCCCGTTGCCGGCCAGCACCCGTTCGGCGAATACATCGACCTGCCAGTACTCCATTTTTCCTGCTCCTGAAGTGCAGACGGCCGCTCCAAGTACATCTCTAGGAGGGGCCGCCATTGTGGATAAGTGGCGATCAGTGTGCCGGATATTCCGCCAGCACGCTCTCGCGGCCCTGGCTGTCGAGGCCGACCACCTGGTAGGCGTCCTGGCGGTCGCCCATCTCCATGCCCGGGGAGCCGATGGGCATGCCGGGCACGGCAGCGCCGATCAGGTCGGCGCGCTCGCGCAGGCGCAGCACGTCGCGGGCGGGCACGTGGCCCTCGACGAACTTGCCGTCGATCACGGCGGTGTGGCACGAGCCCAGGCGGTGGGGCACGCCGAGGCGCTCCTTGACCGCGGCCATGTCGTTTTCCACGTGGTCGTTGACCTGCAGGCCGTTGTCCCGCAGGTGGCTGATCCAGGCCTTGCAGCAGCCGCAGTTGGGATCGCGGTAGACGTCCAGGGTGACCGGATCGGCGGCCTGGGCGAACAGCGGGGCAACGAGCAGGGGGAGCAGGTAGAGGCGCATGGGAGTTCTCCTGGCGGAAATCGGCGGAGCTTAGCGCCATGCGGGCCGTGGCGCGCGCCAAGGCTGTTACCGGATGTGCCGTTCAGCCCACGCGCCGGAGGGGGAAGTCCTGCAGCAGCAGGGCGATGGCCCGGTCCAGGTCGGTCTGCGCCAGGTTGTCCAGGGGCTGGCCGGCGCGGGCCTCGTAGAGCAGCCGCTCGTCGAAGCCGTCGAACACCCGCAGGCTGAAGCCGTCACCCTCCTGCGGCCCCGGCAGGCCGTAGCACAGCGCCAGGTCGCCTTCCTGCTCGCGGTAGCGGTAGCCCTTGGCATCCATGGCCTTGTGCACGGCGTTGTCCAGGCGCCGGCCGAAGGCGGCCTGTTCCGGGGCCAGGCTGCCGCGCACGCTGAAGGTTGCCGGGGCTGCCGCCGGGGGCGTGTCGCCACCGCCTTCTGCCGTGGGGGCGAGGCTGGCCCCGAGCAGCATGGCGAGCAACGGCAGGCTCTGGCGCGGGGGCAGCATGGGTGTCTCCTCGGGTGGCTGGACTGTCCGCAGCCTAGTCCCGGCCCGTCTGTCCCGGCACCGTCCGATGGGTTGGCCGAACGATTCGGCGGGGGCCGGGTCTGTTGCTCATTCCGTTACCGCAAGAGGACAAGGCGATGCGGCTGGCCCGCGTGATCCTGGTGATCCAGGTGCTGGTATTCGCCGGCTTCGGGCTGGCGTACTGGTTCCGTCCCTACGAGATGGCCAACCTCAACGGCATGCTGCTGATGGAGATGGCCTCGGTGAGCAACGTGCGCGTCTACTACGGCGGCCTGCAGATCGGCCTGGCGCTGTTCCTGCTGTGGGCATTGCGCGAGCGTGAGCGGGTGCGCGCCGCATTGGTGCTGCTGGTGCTGATACAGGGCTGCCTGGCCCTGGCGCGCCTGGGGGCGTTGTGGCTGGACGATGCGGCGCTGCCTGCGTTCGATTTCAACGGCCTGGCCTACAAGCTCGCCAGCGCCCTGCTGGCGGCGTTCGCCCTGTCGCGCCTCGCCCGGCCCCCGCTGGCGGACTTGCCGACGAACGGCGATCTGGACGACGACCCGGTGCCGCCGCCGCGCCGGGGTGAAGGCCGCGACACACCGGCGCAGGGGCTCCCGGAAATGGCGCCCGGCACGCCTGGAGAGCGCTGAACAGAGCCTACCGGGCGACTTTTCCGGTTCACCGGGCAGGCCTCGGAAAACTGCCTATCCTTTGGCTTACACGCCGATGAGTGAGGTGCTCCCATGGATATAGAAACGCTGTTCGCCCAGCTCCACACCCTGCCCAGCATCCCCAAGGTGGCGCAGGACCTGATCCAGCAATTCGACAACCCCACGTCCAGCCTCGACGCCGTGGCGCGCAACATCCAGCTGGACCCGGTGATCGCCGCCAAGGTGCTGCGCCTGGCCAACTCCGCCCGGTTTCGCGGCGCCCGCGAGTCGACCAGCGTCGAGGACGCGGCCATGCGCCTGGGCTTCAACACCCTGCGCACCCTGGTCATGGCCTCGGCCGTCACCGGCGCGTTCAAGGCACCCACCAGCTTCGACCTCAAGGGCTTCTGGCTGCACAGCTTCCAGGTGGCCAGCATCAGCCGCCTGCTGGCCAAGCAGCGCGGGCTCGACCCGGACACCGCCTTCACCTGCGGGATGATGCATGACATCGGCGAACTGCTGATCCAGACCGGTGCGCCGGAATTCGCCGAGCGCTTCAACAGCGGCAAGGGCGGCGCTACCGGGCGGGCCGCCAACGAGACGCTGCAACTGGGCTTCGGCTACCCCGAGGTCGGTGCCGAGCTGGCGCGCCGCTGGCAACTGCCGGTGGTGATCCAGCAGGCCATCGCCTACCAGGCCCGCCCCATGCAGGCCCCGGCGGAGGCCCAGCTGTCCCGCGTGCTGGCCCAGGCGGTGCTGGTCAGCGAAGCCCTGCAGGCCCATGGCGGTGCCACCGACGAGGCGCGCGCATCGCTGGACGGACCGTTGATGGAGGGGGTGGACCTGGTGGCGCTGTTCAACGCGTTGCCAGCCGTGCTGGAGGCGGACAAGGCGTTCGCCGAACTGCTGGGGTGAACACACGCATGCCGGTGCTTGACGCCGTGGGGGCGGCTGGAATAGTTTCCAAACCCATGAACCCGAACACCTCGATGCCGCGCCAGCAGATTATCACCGCCATTCCGATCATGGCGGGTTAGCGATCATCGACCGGAAACCCGCCCTAGAGGCGGGTTTCTTCTTTCTGTCTCCAGGGTCCCAGCCAAGCCAGGAGACAGCATGAACCCTTCCCCCCTCGTCGAGGCCGTGCAACGGGCCGACCACCTGATCAACAGCGGGCGCTTCGATGCGCTGATGGACTTCTACACCGACGACGCCGTGCTGGTGGTGCGGCCGGGGCTGGAGGTCCAGGGGCGCGAGCGCATCCGCCATGCCTTCGACGGCATCGCCGCGCACTTCCAGCACAGCCTCTGGGTGACCCAGCGTGACCTGCAGGTGATGGAGACCACGGACACGGCGCTGGTGCTGGGCCGCGCGCGCATCCAGTGGCGGGCCACCGATGGCTTCCTCTCCTTCGTCGAGCGCAAGGCCACCTACGTGTTCCGCAAGGAGCCGGACGGCGCCTGGCGCTGCGCGGTGGACAACTCCTACGGCACCGCCCTGCTGGACGGCACCGCGCCGGAGGTGACCCCATGAGCGAGGCCCTGCTCAAGCACTACGTGCAGAAGATCCTCCGCGCGCCGGTCTACGACGTCGCCATCGAGACGCCCCTGCAGCCGGCCCCGCGTCTTGCCGAGCGGCTCGGCAACCGGGTGCTGCTCAAGCGCGAGGACCTGCAGCCGGTCTACTCCTTCAAGATCCGTGGCGCCTACAACCGCCTCGTCCAGCTGGAGCCGGAGGCGCGGGCGCGCGGGGTGATCGCCGCCTCCGCCGGCAACCACGCCCAGGGCCTGGCCCTGGCGGCCCGCGAGCTGGGCATCGAGGCCACCATCGTGATGCCGCGCACCACGCCGGAACTGAAGGTCCAGGGCGTGCTGGCCCGGGGCGGCAAGGTGGTGCTGCACGGCGATGCCTTCCCGGAGGCCCTGGCCCATGCCTGGACGCGCGTGCAGGCCGAGGGGCTGACCTTCATCCCGCCCTACGACGACCCCGAGGTGATCGCCGGGCAGGGCACCGTGGCCATGGAGATCCTGCGCCAGCAGCCCGGCCAGCTCGACGCCATCTTCGTGCCGGTGGGCGGTGGTGGGCTGATCGCCGGCATCGCCGCCTACGTGAAGTACCTGCGGCCCGAGGTGAAGGTGATCGGCGTCGAACCGGACGATTCCAACTGCCTGCAGGCCGCCCTGGCGGCGGGCGAGCGGGTGGTGCTGGAGCAGGTGGGGCTGTTCGCCGACGGCGTGGCGGTGGCGCAGATCGGCGCGCACAACTTCGAGGTGTGCCGCGAGTACGTGGACGAAGTGATCACCGTCAGCACCGACGAGATCTGCGCGGCGATCAAGGACATCTACGACGACACCCGCTCCATCACCGAGCCCTCCGGCGCCCTGGCCGTGGCCGGGATCAAGCGCTACGTCGAGCGCGAGGGCGTGACGGGGCAGGTGCTGGTGGCCATCGACTCCGGCGCCAACGTCAACTTCGACCGCCTGCGCCACGTAGCCGAGCGTGCGGAGCTGGGCGAGCAGCGCGAGGCGATCATCGCCGTCACCATCCCCGAGCGGCCGGGCAGCTTCCGCGCCTTCTGCGAAGCGCTGGGCAAGCGGCAGATCACCGAATTCAGCTACCGCTACGACGACGGCGACCAGGCCCGGTTGTTCGTCGGCGTGCAGACCCACCCGCTCAACGACCCGCGCCAGGCATTGGTGGAAGGGCTGCGGCAGCAGGGCTTCCCGGTGCTGGACCTGACCGACAACGAACTGGCCAAGCTGCACATCCGCCATATGGTCGGTGGCCGTGCCGTGGGCGCGCAGGACGAGCGCCTGCTGCGCTTCGAATTCCCCGAGCGCCCCGGTGCGCTGTTCAACTTCCTCGACAAGCTGGGCGGGCGCTGGAACATCAGCCTGTTCCACTACCGCAACCACGGCGCCGCCGACGGCCGCGTGCTGGCGGGGCTGCAGGTGCCGGAGGAACAGATGCACCAACTGCCCGCCGCCCTGGATGCCATCGGCTACCCCTGGTGGGACGAAAGCGACAACCCCGCCTACCGCCTGTTCGCCCGTTGACTCTCGGCCCGCACCGCAGGGTGGGCCGGGCGGCGTTCCGCTTCAGCCCGGCCGGAGCGGCAGCGGGCTCGATCCCGGACGGGGGGCGTCGCTTTTTACGTTGCACGGCAAGGGCCAAGGTGCTGGCCGTGGAGCTTTTCGCGAATGAATTCGCTCCCACCAGGTCTGGCCGGCGTACTACGCGGCGTGTGGGAGCGGTTTCAACCGCGATGGCGCTTGCAGCCGTAGCCCGGACTTCAGTCCGGGTTTGCCGGGGGTTCGGCCCCGGGCTGAAGCCCGGGCTACGGTGCTGCGCGCATAGGGTGGGCCGGGCGGCGTTCCGCTTCAGCCCACCGCTTGGCGCTTCGGTCTCAGCGGCGCACCAGCAGCACGCCGGATTCCATGTGGTGGGTGTAGGGGAACTGGTCGAACAGGGCGCAGCGCTCGATGCGGTGGGTGTCGTGCAGCTGGGCGATGTTGGCGGCCAGGGTCTCCGGGTTGCAGGAGATGTAGAGGATGCGCTCGAAGCGGCGGGTCAGTTCGCAGGTGTCCGGGTCCATGCCGGCGCGGGGCGGGTCGACGAACACGGTGCCGAACGCGTAGCCCTTGAGGTCGATGCCGGCCAGGCGGCGGAAGGGCCGCACTTCATTGAGGGCCTCGGTCAGCTCCTCGGCGGAGAGGCGCACCAGGGTCACGTTGTCCACGCCGTTGTCGGCGAGGTTGGCCAGGGCGGCGTTGACCGACGTCTTGCTGATCTCGGTGGCCAGCACCTGGCGGGCGCGGGTGGCCAGGGGCAGGGTGAAGTTGCCGTTGCCGCAGTACAGCTCCAGCAGGTCGTCCTGGCGCTCGCCCATGGCCTCGAAGGCCCAGGCCAGCATCTTCTGGCACACCTCGCCGTTGGGCTGGGTGAAGGCGCCTTCAGGCTGGCGGTAGCGGAAGGCGCGGCCGGCGACGGTCAGCTCCTCTTCCACGTAGTCGCGGCCGATGACGATGCGCTTGCCCTTGGAACGGCCCACCAGGCTCACGCCCAGGTCGGCGGCGAGCGTCTCGGCCTCGGCCTTCCAGGCATCGTCCAGGGGACGGTGGTAGCAGAGGGTGATCAGCGCGTCGCCCGACAGGGTGGTGAGGAACTCCACCTGGAACAGCTTGAACGACAGCACCTGGCTCGCCTGCCAGCCGGCCTTCAGGCGCGGCATCAGCTCGTTGATGCGGCGGCTGGCGATGGGGAAGTCCTCGATCAGCACCGGGGTGAACTTGTCGCCGGCCTCGAACATCGCGTAGTGGCGGTTCTCGTTGCCGGTCTCGCGCCACAGGCGGAACTCGGCGCGCAGGCGGTAGTGCTCCCGGGGCGAGTCGAACACCGCCGGTTCCGGCGCATCGAAGGGCGCCAGCAGGGCCTTGAGGCGCTCGGTCTTCTCGGCAAGCTGGGCGGCATAGGTGGACGGGTCGAACTGCGGGCGGCTCATGGGGCATTCACTCTGGGGATCGGGGCGGGCCATCTGAGGATGGCCCGCCTGGCTCAAAGGCGTGTTCGCCTAGCGGAAGTAGTCGTTACGGTTGGCGCCATCGAAAGCAGCCCTGTTTCAGGCAACAGCGCTTGAAACAACCTCCGTGAACCGCAGGGACACAAGTCGTTGCGCCCAAGCTTTTCGGCAAGCACCTTGTCGCCGATGGTCCGGTAGCCTTTTCTCACGCGGGTTTCCGAGGGGAAGCCCTTCCTACGCTTGCTGGTGACCTCGAATCGTCACCTGTTGGTCGTGGTGTTGCATGGTGCACCTCCCGTGCGTCGTGCGGCCCGATCATGCCCGGCGGGCCGCCTCCGGGTGCTTCCTCAGTGGAAGAAGCCCATCTTGATCACGAACAGCACCGCCAGGATCACCAGCGCCGGGCTCAGCTCGTTGAAGCGGCCGGCCAGGGCCTTGATGGCAGCCCAGGCGATGAAGCCGAAGGCGATGCCGTCGGCGATGGAGTAGGTGAAGGGCATCGCCAGGGCGGTGATCAGCACCGGGGCGGCGGTGGTCAGGTCGTTCCAGTCGATCTCGGCCAGGCCCGAGGCCATCAGCACGGCGACGAAGAACAGCGCCGGGGCGGTGGCGAAGGCGGGCACGCTGCCGGCCAGCGGGGAGAGGAACAGTGCCAGCAGGAACAGGATGGCGACCACGATGGCGGTGAGGCCGGTGCGACCACCGGCGCTGACGCCGGCTGCGGACTCGATGTAGCTGGTGGTGGTGGAGGTGCCCAGCAGCGAGCCGCCCATGGCGGCGGTGGAGTCGGCGATCAGCGCGCGGCCCATCTTCGGCATGTGCCCATCCTTGCCCATCAGGCCGGCCTTCTTGGCCACGGCGATGAGGGTGCCGGAGTTGTCGAACAGGTCGACGAAGAGGAAGGCGAAGATCACGCTGACCAGGCCGATTTCCAGCGCGCCCTTGATGTCCAGTTGCAGGAAGGTGGGCGCCAGGGAGGGCGGTATGGACACCACACCGCCGAACTTCGACACGCCCATGACGATGCCGGCCACGGTCACCGCGAGGATGCCGATCAGCACCGCGCCGGTCACCTTGCGTGCCTCCAGGGCGACGATCAGGAAGAAGCCGAGCACCGCCAGCACCGGCTCGGGCTTGGCCAGGTCGCCCAGGGTCAGCATGGTCACCGGGTGGGAGGCGACGATGCCGGCCTTCTGCAGGGCGATCAGCGCCAGGAACAGGCCGATGCCGGCGGCGATGGCCGAGCGCAGCTCCAGGGGGATGCTGTTGATGATCCATTCACGGATTCGGAAGATCGACAGCACGAAGAACATGCATGCCGAGATGAACACCGCGCCCAGGGCCACCTGCCAGGTGTGGCCCATGTGCAGCACCACGGTGTAGGTGAAGAAGGCGTTCAGGCCCATGCCCGGGGCGAGGGCGATGGGGTAGTTGGCGATCAGGCCCATGATGGTGGAGCCGATGGCCGCCGCCAGGCAGGTGGCGACGAACACCGCGCCCTTGTCCATGCCGGTCTCGCCGAGGATGTCGGGGTTGACGAAGAGGATGTAGGCCATCGTCAGGAAGGTGGTCAGGCCCGCGAGGACCTCGGTGCGCACGTTGGTGCCGTGCGCCTTGAGTTGGAACAGTCTCTCCAGCATGTGTGCTCCCCGTGACGTCTGCGCGTCGTGTTGGTCCGGACTGCATGCAGTCAAGCACAGCCCCTGCGGATCGGCGGACACGGCGACCGGCCTGGCCGTTCGTCGCAACCGAACCGGGCCGCCAGCCCGGAAAAAAAGGCGCGCATCATATCAGCTCGCCCGGCGCCGGAGCAGGCCTCTGCGGACGGACCGCCGGTCATCTCCGGACCCGCCGGGCGCTGGCCCTCAGTGCAGGCGGTCGCGCTTGGCCAGGGTGGGGAACAGTCTGATCCACAGGCCGGTGACCAGCAGGGTGCCGACCCCGCCCATGACCACCGCCGGCACGGTGCCGAACCAGGCGGCGGTGACGCCGGACTCGAACTCGCCGAGCTGGTTGGAGGCGCCGATGAACAGGCCGTTCACCGCGCTGACCCGGCCGCGCATCTCGTCCGGGGTGTGCAGCTGCACGAAGGCCCCGCGGATCACCATGCTGATCATGTCCGCCGCGCCGAGTACCGCCAGCACCGCCAGGGAGAACCAGAAGGAGGTGGAGAGCCCGAAGGCGATGGTGGCGACACCGAACACCCCCACCGAGGTGAACATGATCCGCCCCACGTTGCGCTCGATGGGGAAGCGCGCCAGCCAGAAGGACATCGCCAGCGCCCCCACGGCCGGCGCCGAACGCAGCAGGCCCAGGCCCCAGGGACCGGTGAGCAGGATGTCCTTGGCGAACACCGGCAACAGCGCCGTGGCGCCGCCCAGCAGCACGGCGAAGAGGTCCAGGGAGATGGCGCCGAGGATGTCCGGCCGGCTGCGGATGAAGCGCATGCCCGCCAGCAGCGACTCCAGGGAGGCGCGCTCCTTGTTCAGCACCTGCTGGCTGCTGGCCAGTCCCAGCACCAGCACGCAGGCGATGGCGTAGAGCACCGCCACCGGGCCGTACACCCAGAGGCTGCCCAGGGCGTAGAGCAGGCCGCCGAGGGCGGGGGCGACGATGGTCGCCGCCTGCATGGCCGATGCCGCGGCGGCCACCGCCCGGGGGAAGAGGTCGGCGGGCACCACGTTGGGCAGCAGGGCCTGGGTCGCCGGCATCTCGAAGGCCCGCGCGGCGCCGAGGGCGAAGGCGAGGACGAAGATCATCTCGCGGCTGACGTTGTCGGTGGCACTGCCGAACACCAGCGCCACCGCTACCAGCCCCTGCAGCACCTGGCACAGCGCGGCCACCCGGCGGCGGTCGTAGCGGTCCGCCACGTGGCCGGTGTGGAGCATGAACAGCACCCGCGGGAGGAACTCCACCAATCCCACCAGGCCCAGGTCCAGCACGCTGCCGGTCAGGGCGTAGAGGTGCCAGCCGATGGCCACGGTGAGCATCTGGAAGCCGCTGGCGGTGCACACGCGGGCCAGCCAGAACGCCAGGAAGGGGCGGTGATGGCGCAGGAGCAGGGGTTGGGACATGGCGGGAAAATGCTTAGGAAGCTACCGGACGCGCAGACTAGCACCGGCAGGCCCGCCGGTGAATGGCCCGCAGCGAACGCCAGGGGCCTGCCACGAATGCGCTGATGGACGGAGCGGCCCGGGTGCGACGCGATGACTCTTGCGAGGGCGAAATCTTTCTGACCGCGTGGACAATTTTTCCTTGTGTCGGCGGGACAGATGGATAGAATCTGACCCCCGAGTCAATACCCTCGACCTTTCCCTGGTTCGGCCCCGCGTGACGGGGCCGACGGATTTTCACGCACAAAGAAAAGGGGCCGGCCTGACCGAGACCCCGAGGAATGGGCATGTCCAACCGTGATTTTTCCCGCCGCGCCTTCCTGCAGGGCAGCGTCATCGCCGGTATCGGCGTCACGCTCGCCCCGCTGGGCAGCCCGGCCTTCGCTGCCTTGTTCGAAGACCGTGTCACCGCTTCGCCGCAACCCTGGTTCACCCCCAACGGCCAGGCCCGCGCCCGCATCGACGGCGTGTCCAAGGCCTGCGGGGCGAAAGTGTTCGCCCGCGACATCCGCGCCCAGGACATGCCCGGCTGGCCGCGCCAGCAGGGCCACGCGATGCTGATCAAGGCCACCCGCGCCGACCACCTCTACGCCGGGCTCGACCTGTCCATGCTCGACGCCGGCCTGCAGCCGGATCGCGTGGTGACCGCCGCCGACCTCGCCCGTGACGGCATCGCCTTCCCCGAAGGCCACAGCCCGGACCCGCTGCTGCCGGAAGGCCAGGTGCCGATGTTCATCGGCCACCCGGTGGCGCTGCTGATCTGGAATGACTTCGAGCGCTTCCGCCGGGCCAAGAACCTGCTGCGCTACAACGACAAGGTGGTGCGCTACGGCGCCCAGGCCCCGCTGTTCGAGCGCGACCCCTACGGCAGCTTCCGCTTCGTCCGCGTCGGCGGCGACACGCCCTACGAGGCGGACCGCTTCTCCAGCCTGAAGGACAGCATGCTGTTCCCCATCATTCGCCAGCGCAAACCGACCTGGAGCCAGCAGGCGGACATCAACGGCGACCTGACCCAGCAGGGCCTGTTCCACGCCCAGCAGATGGAACAGACCCTGGGCGCGCCGCCGGAAGGCTGGCTGGTCTTCGACGAGCGCTACACCACCCAGTCCATCGAGCCGGCGGCCCTGGAAGCCGACAACGGCAACGGCTGGTACGACGCGGCCACCGGCACCCTGCACTTCGTGGTTGCCACCCAGTGCCCGTTCGAGGCCGCCGAGCAGACTGCCCACATGCTGGCGCCGTCGCGCTTCAAGGTGCGCAAGCTGAACATGCACCCCGGCTACACCGTCGGCTACGGCACCAAGGACAACAACATCTTCGTGTTCTACGCCGCCCTGGCCGCGATCTACGGTGAAGGCGTACCGGTACGCCTGGCCAACGACCGCTACGAGCAGTTCCAGAGCGGGATCAAGCGCCACCCCTTCGACATGCACTACCAGCTGGCGGTGAAGAAGGACGACCTGTCGTTCCAGATCTTCCGCGCCCACATGGACGTCGATGGCGGCGGTCGCATCAACTACAGCCCCTCGGTGGCGGCGGTCGGCGCCACGGCGGCGCAGTCCATCTACTACATGCCGCAGAGCGACCTGGCCGCCACCGCCTACCACTCCCGTGGCGTGGAGGCCGGCTCGGTGCGGGGCTACGGCACCCTGCAGACCATGGCCGCCACCGAGATGATGGTGGACGAGGTGGCCGAGCGCCTGGGCGTGGACGCCATCGAGCTGCGCCGCCGTAACGTCTTTAAGTCGGGCATGAAGAACACCCAGGGCGCCATTCCCGCCGGGGCCCTGCGCCTCGACGAGATCCTCGACAAGGCCGCCCAGCACGAACTGTGGAAGCAGCGTGACGCGCACAAGCGCGAGGAAGAGGCCAAGGACCCGGACAACCTCTACGGCATCGGCTTCGCCATCTGCCAGAAGGACTTCGGCACCGGGGCGGAAGCGCCCATGGCCAGCCTGGAGTTCAATGCCGAAGGGCGTGTGTTCCTGCGCCAGATCGCCATCGACATGGGCACCGGTACCGCCACCTCCCAGGCCCTGCTGGTGGCCGATTACCTCGGTCACCCGGCCGACGAGATCCGCACCGGCGTCACCGAATGGCCGGAGCTGGGCCTCACCACCAGCGGCAACCCCTACCTGATCAGCCAGGCCGAACAGGACGCCGCCCTGAAGAACCCGCGCTGGGTCGGCAAGCTGGCTTCGCCGTCCTCGGCCACCAACTCCTCCTACTACTCCGGCCACGCCACCCGCGAAGCCGCGCGCGTGCTGTTCAACCACGGCCTGTGGCCGGCGGCCCTGGCCATCTGGGGCCGTGGCGAATACGGCGGCCTGGCCAACCCCTACGTGGTGCGCCGCGAGGACGCCCACTGGGTGGACGGCAAGCTGACCGCCAACGGCCTTCCGCCGATCCCCTTCGAGCTGCTGGCGCACAAGGCCCATGAACTGGGCCTGGTCACCGGCGTCAGCGTCCACGGTTTCAACCGCTGGGCCTGGGCCGAGGCGGAGTTCGAGATCAACGGCAACCGCGACACCCTGCCCCTGGACGCCCTGGCGGTGAAGTACGGCGACGGCGCCCCGGCGGCCACCCGTGCGCGCATGAACCGCGACGGCTACCACCTGCTGGACCGCACCCGCGTGGAGTACCCGCCGACCCAGCTGAACAACGCCATGGTCACCTACTACAGCCCCGTGGCCACCCTGGTGGAGGTCAAGGTGAACAAGGGCAGCGGCGAGGTCCGCGTGCTCAGCCACCACTCCTGGCTGGAATGCGGCCGGGTGATCGTGCCCGAGCTGGTCCGTGGCCAGCTCGAAGGCGGCATCGCCATGGGCATCGGCCACGCCCTGCTGGAGGAGATGCCCCGCTACGAGGGCGGCCCCGGCGAGGGCACCTGGAACTTCAACCGCTACGTGCTGCCGCGCGCCAAGGATTGCGCCGTGTGGAACCAGAGCGCCGAGATCCTCCCGCCGCTGTCGCCGAGCGACCCGGCCAAGGGCATCGCCGAGGTGGTGATGATCCCGGTGGTCGGCGCCATCGTGAACGCCGTCGCCCATGCCACCGGCAAGCGCCTGCGTGACCTTCCCCTGAACCCCGCCCGCATCAAGGAGGCCCTCCATGGCTGATCGCGCGCTGAGCATGACCGTCAACGGCCAGGCCGTCGGTCCCCATGACGTGGCGGACGACCTGCCGATGATCGACTACCTCCACGAACACCTGAACCTCACCGGCTCGCGCCTGGGTTGCGGCCAGGGCATCTGCCACGCCTGCGTGGTGATCCTCGACAACCCGGACGGCACCAGCGAGGAAGTGCGCACCTGCATCACCGGCGCCCACTACTTCGCCGGCAAGCGCGTGCGCACCATCGAGGGCCACGCCCGCCGCGACGCCCAGGGCGCCGTGAGCGAGCTGAACCCGGTGCAGCAGAAGTTCGTCGACCGCTTCGCCTTCCAGTGCAGCTACTGCACCCCCGGCTACGTCAACGCCGCCACCGTGCTGGTGGAGAAGGCCCAGCGCCAGCCCATCCCCCGCAGCCAGGTGGAAGACGCCATCGAGCAGGCCCTGGGCAGCCACATCTGCCGCTGCACCGGCTACGTGCGCTACTACGAAGCCGCAGCGGAAGTGCTGGAAGACCTCGGACTGGTGAAGGAAGGCTGAGCATGAAAGCACTGATGATCGCGGCGGGCCTGACCCTGCCGCTGCTGGCCAGCGCCGCCGACGCCCCCCGGGACGCGGCGCAGATCGAGCACGGGCGCTACGTCGCCCGGGCCGCCGACTGCGTGGCCTGCCACAGCATCGAGGGTGGCGCGCCCTACGCCGGCGGGCTGCCGCTGGCCTCGCCGTTCGGCACCATCTACGGCACCAACATCACCCCGGACAAGGAACACGGCATCGGTCGCTACAGCGCCGACGACTTCTTCCGCGCCCTGACCGAGGGCGAGAAGCCCGACGGCACCAAGCTCTACCCGGCGATGCCCTACACCTCCTACCACCTCATCAGCCGCGAGGACTCCGACGCCCTCTACGCCTACCTGATGAGCCTGGAGCCGATCGCCCGGCCGAGCCCGAAGACCGAGCTGGCCTTCCCCTTCAACCTGCGCTTCGGCCTGTCCTTCTGGAACATGCTCTACAAGAACCGCGTGCAGCTGGAGCCGGCGGACGGCAAGAGCGAGCAGTGGACGCGCGGCCAGTACCTGGTGGACGTGCTCGGCCACTGCGGCGAGTGCCACACCCCGCGCAACGCCCTGGGTGCCCTGCAGCAGGAACAGCGCCTGGAGGGCGGGGTGATCCTCGGCTACCTGGCGCCGAGCCTGAAGGCCGATGACATGGCCGCGCGGGGCTGGAGCACCGAGGACCTGGCCACCTTCCTGCGCCATGGCGTCAGTGCCCAGGGCACGGTGTTCAACGAGATGTACCCGGTGCTGCACCACAGCCTGCAGTACCTGCCGGAGGTGGATCACAAGGCCATGGCGGTGTTCCTCATGGGCGACCAGCCACCGGCCCCGGCGATCATCGCCACCCGCCCGCTGGGCGAGTTGAGCCCCAGCGCCCAGGCCGGCCGGCAGGACTACCTGAACGTCTGCGCCGGTTGCCACGGCGCCGAAGGGCAGGGCATCCCCCACGTGGCGGTGGCCATGGCCGGCAACACCACCCTGCGCCAGGCCGACTCGCGCAACCTGCTGCGGGTGATCGACGACGGCATCCGCGAGCAGCAGTTCACCGGCTTTGAGCGGATGCAGCCGATGCCCGGTTTCAGCGATAAACTCGACGACCCGCGCCTGCGCGACCTGCTCAACTACCTGCGCCAGACCTGGGGCGGGCTCGATGACGAGCTGACCCTGGAGCAGGTGAAAGCCCTGCGCGCGGACGTGCCCACCCACTGATAGGTCCCCGTCGATGCAACACCTCGATCTGCTGGTCGTGCGCAAGGCCCTGGAATGGTCGGTTTCCGGGCGCACGGTGTGGCTGTGCACCGTGCTCGCCACCTACGGCTCGGCGCCCCGCGCGCCGGGTTCGCTGCTGGCGGCCACCGCCGACGGCCACTGGATCGGCTCGCTGTCCGGCGGCTGCGTGGAGGATGACTTCCTCGAACGCCTGGCCGCCGGTGTCTTCGAACGGCCGGTGCAGGTGGTGCGCTACGGCGACGGCAGCGACACCCACGCGTCCATCCGCCTGCCCTGCGGCGGCATCCTCGACGTGCTGGTGGAGCGCCTGCCGGCGGACTGCGAGGCCCAGGCGCACCTGCGCGAGCTGGAAGGCGCCCTGGCCGGCCAACGCCGGCTGATCCGCGAGGTGGCCCTGGGCGACGGCACGCGCCGCCTGCTGCCGGACCGCGATCAGGGCCCCCGGGTGCTGCGCGAGGCCGAGCGGGTTCAGCTGCGGGTTGGCGCGGCCCAGCGCCTGCTGCTGGCGGGCTACTCCAGCGTGGCCCAGGTGTGCGCCGAGTTTGGCCTGAGCCTGGGCTTCGAGGTGGTGCTCTGCGACCCCCGCGAGGAGGCGCTGCAGGGCGTCGAACTGCCGGGTGTGGAGATCCGCCGCGAGCTGCCCTCGGAATACATCCGCCTGGGCGGCTGCCACGCCGACACGGCGGTGGTGGCGCTGACCCACGACCCGAAGATCGACGACCTGGCGATGATCGAGGCGGTGCGCACCGAGGCCTTCTACATCGGCGTGATGGGCTCCATGGCCACCAGCGCCAAGCGCCTGGAGCGCCTGCGCCGGGTAGGCGGGCTGTCGGAGGCGGAGATCGCCCGGATCATCGCCCCCATCGGCCTCAACCTCGGCAGCAAGACCCCGGCGGAAATCGCCCTGGCGGTAATGGCGGACATCGTCCGCGTGCGCAGCGGGGTTGCCCGCGAGCGGGTGTGAGGGCCTGGCTCCCGTAGCCCGGGCTTCAGCCCGGGGCTGTCCCACTCGGCAGCGGCCTGGGCAGACTGGCGGCTGCCCTCGCGAATGAATTCGCTCCCACGCTTGTACGCTTCCGTCCTTGCCTTGTTCCCGGGCTGAAGCCCGGGCTACGTTTCGCGCCTGCACATTCAAATTCGCTCCCTTCGTCCGAACCCCTGGAGTGCTTATGCCCAAGGTCGTCGCCCTGATTCTCGCTGCCGGTTTCGGCACCCGCTTCGGCAGCGACAAGCGCCAGGCTGCGCTGGGGGACGGTCGCACCCTGCTGGCTGCCAGCCTGGCGCGGGCAGAGGCGGTGTTCGACGAGGTGCACCTGGTGCTGCGGCCCGAGGACGATCCGGCCCGCCTGGGCGTGCCCGACGGGGCGCGGATCATCCGTTGCCAGGACGCGAGCCAGGGCATGGGCCACAGCCTGGCGGCCGGCGCACGCGCCCTGGCCGGTCACTCCGCCGAGGCGCTGGCGGTGCTGCTGGGGGACATGCCCTGGATCACCGAGGCCAGCCTGCGGGCACTGCAGGCCCAGGCGGCACCCGGGCGCATCGTGTTTCCCCGCTACCAGGGCGAACGGGGCCACCCGGTGCTGTTCGGGCGGGACTTCTGGAGGGAGCTGCAGGGCCTGGGCGGCGACCAGGGCGCCCGCCCGGTGCTGCAGGCCCACCCGGATGCCTGCGTGGCGCTGGCGCTGGACGACCCCGGCGTGCTGCGCGACGTGGACCACCCCGACGCCCTCCGCTCCGACTAGCCATGCAGCCGCTCAAGGACGGCGCCGCGCCGTGTGTGCTGCGGCGTTCGGTCGCGCGGCAGCCTGTCGCGCGGCAACGAACCACAGCAACCCCTGCGCTACGCTTGGTTAATCTTCAAGCGCATTGATCCGCATCAATAAGTCGTGGGCGGAAATGGTATTGGGCTGTCAGGCCCGCCCCCCGCCCGCCTGCGATTCCATAAGAACAATTACGACCTGGCGCGGTTCCAAGTGCGATGGAACCCGCTGGCCCGTGCCTGTTTCAACCTGATTAGAGGAATCGTCATGTTCGGTTTGGAGGCTCTCGATCTTGCCCGAATGCAGTTCGCCTTCACCGTGTCCTTCCACATCATCTTCCCGGCCATCACCATTGGCCTGGCGAGCTACCTCGCCGTGCTGGAGGGTCTGTGGCTGAAGACACGGCAGGAGGTCTACCGCGACCTGTACCACTTCTGGTCGAAGATATTCGCCGTCAACTTCGGCATGGGCGTGGTGTCCGGCCTGGTAATGGCCTATCAGTTCGGCACCAACTGGAGTGCGTTCTCCGACTTCGCCGGCTCGGTGACCGGGCCGCTGCTGGCCTATGAGGTGCTCACCGCGTTCTTCCTCGAAGCGGGCTTCCTCGGCGTGATGCTGTTCGGCTGGAACCGTGTCGGCCCGGGCCTGCACTTCTTCTCCACGGTGATGGTGGCCATCGGCACGCTGATCTCCACCTTCTGGATCCTCGCCTCCAACAGCTGGATGCAGACGCCCCAGGGCTTCGAGATCGTCGACGGCCGGGTGATCCCCACCGACTGGTTCGCCGTGGTGTTCAACCCGTCCTTCCCCTACCGCCTGATGCACATGGCCACCGCCGCCTTCCTCGCCACGGCGTTCTTCGTCGGCGCCTCGGCGGCCTGGCACCTGCTGCGCGGCCGGGACAACCCGGCGATCCGCAAGATGCTCTCGATGGCCATGTGGATGGCGCTGATCGTGGCGCCTGTGCAGGCCTTCATCGGCGACCTGCACGGCCTCAACACCCTCAAGCACCAGCCGGCGAAGATCGCCGCGATGGAAGGCCACTGGGATAACAGCCACGGTGAGGCGACCCCGCTGATCCTCTTCGGCTGGCCGGACATGGAGCGCGAGGAAACCCGCTTCAAGGTGGAAATCCCTTACCTCGGCAGCCTGATCCTGACCCACAGCCTGGACCAGCAGGTGCCGGCGCTGAAGGAGTTCCCCAAGGAAGACCGGCCGAACTCCACCGTGGTGTTCTGGTCCTTCCGCATCATGGTGGCCCTGGGCCTGGCGATGATCCTCGCCGGTGTCTGGAGCCTGTGGCTGCGCTGGCGCGGCGGGCTGTTCAGCTCCCGGCCGTTCCTCTACTTCTGCCTGTGGATGGGCCCCTCCGGGCTGATCGCCATCCTCGCCGGCTGGTTCACCACCGAGATGGGCCGCCAGCCCTGGGTGGTCTACGGGCTGATGCGCACCAGCGAGGCGGTGTCCCAGCACAGCGTGGCCCAGCTGAGCCTGACCCTGGTGATGTTCGTGGTGGTCTACTTCGCCGTCTTCGGCGCCGGCTTCGCCTACCTGATGCGCCTGGTGCGCAAGGGCCCGGTCACCGACGAGGGCAAGGAGCAGGGCACTGGCGGCCCCGGCCAGCAACGCACCCCGGCGCGGCCCCTCTCGGCGGCCGACGAGTCGGCGGACGATGACACCAGCGGCGATGCGCTGGGTACGAGGAATTGAACATGGGTATCGACCTTTCTCTGATCTGGGCCGTGATCATCATCTTCGGCGTGATGATGTATGTGGTGATGGACGGCTTCGACCTCGGCATCGGCATCCTCTTCCCCTTCGTCAAGGACGACACCGAGCGCGACGTGATGATGAACACCGTGGCGCCGGTGTGGGACGGCAACGAGACCTGGCTGGTGCTGGGCGGGGCGGGGCTGTTCGCGGCCTTCCCGCTGGCCTACTCGGTGGTGCTCTCGGCGCTGTACCTGCCGCTGATGTTCATGCTCATCGGGCTGGTGTTCCGCGGCGTGGCCTTCGAGTTCCGCTTCAAGGCCAAGCCCGCCAAGCGCCACCTGTGGGACAAGGCCTTCATCGGCGGTTCCATTGCTGCCACCTTCTTCCAGGGCGTGGCCCTGGGCGCCTACATCGAGGGCCTGCCGGTGGTGAACCGCGCCTATGCCGGCGGCTCCCTGGACTGGCTGGCGCCCTTCCCGCTGTTCTGCGGCCTGGGGCTGATCGCCGCCTATGCGCTGCTCGGCTGCACCTGGCTGATCATGAAGACCGAAGGGCGCCTGCAGCAGCAGATGCATGACCTGGCGCGGCCGCTGGTGCTGGTGCTGCTGGGCATCACCGGCATCGTCAGCGTGTGGACGCCGCTGGCCCACGAGGCCATCGCCCAGCGCTGGTTCAGCCTGCCCAACCTGTTCTGGTTCCTGCCGGTGCCGATCCTGGTGCTGGTGTGCACCTGGGCGCTGCTGCGGGCGGTGGCGAACAACGCCAACCACCTGCCGTTCGTGCTCACGCTGGTGCTGATCTTCCTCGGCTACAGCGGCCTGGGCATCAGCCTGTGGCCGAACGTGATCCCGCCGGCGGTGAGCGTCTGGGATGCCGCGGCGCCGCCGCAGAGCCAGGGCTTCGCGCTGGTGGGGGCGCTGTTCATCATCCCGTTCATCCTCGTGTACACGGCGTGGAGCTACTACGTGTTCCGCGGCAAGGTCACCCCGGACCAGGGCTACCACTGATGGACAGGAGAGCGACCATGAACCTCGACGACACCCCGAAGAAGCCCCTGTGGCAACGCCTGGGCTGGCTGGTGGGCATCTGGGCCCTCAGCGTCCTGGCCCTCGGCGTGGTGGCCTACCTGCTGCGCATGGTGATGACGGCAGCGGGGCTCAGCACCCACTGAGCAGCCCGGGCGCGGCGCCGAGCATTCCCGGACTGAAGTCCGGGCTACGTCGTGTGAGCTTCATGTCGTTCGCCAAGCTGTGGAGTTTCGTCTGGCGCAGGGTGGATGCCGCTCTTTGCATCCACCACGCGGAGCTCGGCGCGGCTGGGTGGTGGATCGATGAAGCGCGATCCACCCTGCGGCTAGCCCGGGCTCGGCGCCGAGCATTCCCGTACTGAAGTCCGGGCTACGTCGTGTGCTGCGTCGTGTGCGCTCATGTCGTTCGCCAGGCTATGCCCCGTAGGATGGCGCTTAGCGCAGCGATGCCCATCAATCCGCGCGTATCTTGTCCCGCCCTTCTTACTTGGTGGCTTTGAGGATCACGAACTTCGGCGTGGCGGCGACCTGTTCGACGCCCCGGAACAGCCGCTTGAGCTTGGCGTGGTAGCCCAGGTGGCGGTTGCCGACGATCCACAGCTCGCCCCCCGTCACCAGCGCGTTGCGCGCCTGCACGAACATCCGCCAGGCGAGGAAGTCGCCCACCACCTGCTGCTGGTGGAACGGCGGGTTGCACAGCACCAGGTCCAGTGAGTCCGCCGGCTGCTCGGCCAGCCCGTCGCCGGCGCGGATGTCCGCCGGGCGCTCGCCGAGGGCCGCCTGCCAGTTTTCCCGGGCCGATTGCACGGCCATGTAGGACTCGTCCACCAGCGTCAGCTCGGCCTCGGGGTTGGCCAGGGCGTAGGCGATGCCGAGGATGCCGTTGCCGCAGCCGAGGTCGGCGGCTCGCACGCGGGCCAGGCCGCGCGGCAGGTGCGGGAGGAAGGCGCGGGTGCCGATGTCCAGCCCGTCGCGGCAGAACACGTTGGCGTGGTTCAGCAGTTCCACGCGCGGTTCGTCCAGCCGGTAGCGGGTCGGGTAGGGCGAGGCGACGAACGGCTTCGCTTCCGGCGTGGCGATCAGCAGGCGCGCCTTCTTAACTGCCAGAGAGGGCTGCATCGGGCCGATGTACTTCGCCAGCAGGTCGCCGGCGGCGTGGGGCAGGTGCTTGACCATGCCGGCGGCCACCACCTGGGCGCCGGGGGCCAGTTGGCCGTGCAGGCGGATGAGCTGTTCCTCCAGCAGGGCGAGGGTCTTGGGCACGCGGATCAGCACTCGGTCGAACGGCCCGGTGAGCGGTTCGCTGGCCGGCACGAAGCGCACCGGGGCGCCCTCCAGGCCGTTGCGCGCGAGGTTGCGCGAGAGGCCGAGGAAACCCAGGTGCGAGTCACCGCTGCTGGTGACCTGCAGGTGCGGAGCGAGGCTGGCGGCGAGGGCGCCGAAACTGTCGTTGAGGACCAGGACACGGGTGTCGGATGACGGCCCCTGGGCATGGAGGTGGTTGAGCAGGTACTCGTCAGCGGCGTCGAAGGCCTGCAACGGCTCGCCCTGCTGGTCGGGTACGCGGACAAGGTCGAGCTGGGCGAAAGGGGTTACCAGGAGGGCCATGAAAGAATCTGCTGAAACTGAGAGGTGGTTGGGGAAACCGGCGCTTGTCTATTGCCCCGATATCACTAGAATTCCGCGCTTCCGCTGCGGCGGGCCCGGACGGGCCCCGTGCGCCGAAGCGGCACCAATAATAACCAGGCCTCGGGCTTTTCTCTGCCCTGAACGACCTGGTACGCCGTTTGACGGTGCGAATCCGCTGGTTGGGGGCGGGTCGACCACCGAACCACACATCGAATCCGGACGGGGCTCGCGCCTTCCTGCGCGGGCTTCGCCGTTTCCATTTGCATAGGTGCTTGCATGTACAGGTCTCTGCTGGGGGCGGTCTTCGCCTCGCTGTTCGTCTTTTCCAATGCGGTGCTGGCCGACGAGCCGGTGCTGATCAAGTTCTCCCACGTGGTGGCCGAGGACACCCCCAAGGGCAAGGGCGCCCTGCTGTTCAAGAAGCTGGTGGAGGAGCGCCTGGCCGGCAAGGTCAAGGTCGAGGTCTACCCGAACTCCACCCTCTTCGGCGATGCCAACGAGATCGAGGCGCTGAAGAAGGGCGAGGTGCAGATGCTGGCGCCGTCGCTGTCCAAGTTCGAGGCCTACACCAAGCAGCTGCAGGTGTTCGACCTGCCTTACCTGTTCGACGACCTGGAGGCGGTGAAGCGCTTCCAGAAGCGTGAGAAGAGCCGCGAGCTGCTGCGCTCCATGTCCAAGGACGGCATCTACGGCCTGGGCTACTGGAACAACGGCATGAAGGTGATGACCGCCAGCCGCGAGCTGCACAAGCCCGAGGACGCCAAGGGCCTGGCCTTCCGTATCCAGCCCTCCTCGGTGCTGGAGGCGCAGTTCGCCCAACTCGGTGCCACCACCGTGAAGATGCCCTTTGCCGAGGCCTTCAAGGCCCTGCAGGCCGGCACCATCCAGGGCACCGAAGGCCCCTGGTCGAACGTGGCGACCCAGAAGATCGACACCGTGCAGCCTTACGTGATCGAGACCGGCCATGGTTCGATCAGCTACATGCTGATCACCAACCACAAGTTCTGGATCGGCATCCCCTACGAGACCCGCACCGAGCTGGAAGCGATCATCGACGAGGTCACCGCCCAGGTGAACAAGGAAGCCGAGGCGATGAACGAGAAGGACCGCGAGAAGGTAATCGCCGCCGGCAAGGCCAAGGTCATCACCCTCACTCCCGAGGAGCGCGAGGCCTGGCGCCAGGCGATGATGCCGGTGTGGAAGAAGTACGAGGCCGAGATCGGTGCCGATGTGCTGCGCGCCGCGCAGACCGTCAACCGCAAGCGCTGATGCCCCCCGGCTGTCCGCCTTCCGGCGGATAGCCACATGGCCCGCGGGTGTTTGCCGGGCCTGCTTTGCGCGAGACTGGCGCGGTATCCGACCCGGAGCCGTGCCATGTCCGCCAGCGACGAGAAGTTCACCCGCCAGACCCTCCGTGAGGTCCGGCCCCTCACCCAGAACCTGTTCACCCTGCGCACCACCCGTGACCCGGGCTTTCGCTTCCGCGCCGGCCAGTTCGCCCGCCTGGGCGTGACCAAGGCCGATGGCAGCGCGGTGTGGCGGGCCTATTCGATGGTCTCGGCGCCCCATGACGAGTTCCTCGACTTCTTCTCCATCGTCGTGCCCGGCGGCGAGTTCACCTCCGAGCTGAGCCGGCTGGCGGCGGGCGACACCCTGCTGGTCGACAAGCAGGCCTTCGGCTTCCTCACCCTCGACCGCTTCGTCGATGGCCGCGACCTCTGGCTGCTGGCCACCGGCACCGGCGTGGCGCCGTTCCTGTCGATCCTGCAGGACCTGGAGGTGTGGCAGCGCTTCGAGCGCATCGTGCTGGTGTACAGCGTGCGCCACGCGGCGGAGCTGGCCTACCAGCCGCTGATCCACGGCCTGGCGGGGCTGGAGCACCTGGAAGGCGTGGCCGAGAAGTTCCTCTACCTGTCCGTGGTCACCCGCGAGGCCCACCCTGGGGCCTTGGGTGGGCGCATCACCACCCTGATCGAGAACGGCGAACTGGAGCGCGCAGCCGGGCTGGCGCTGGAGCCGGAGCATTCGCGGGTGATGCTCTGCGGCAACCCGCAGATGATCGAGGACACCCGGGCGGTGTTGAAGGCGAGGGGGATGAACCTGTCGCTCAGCCGGCGGCCGGGGCAGGTGGCGGTGGAGAATTACTGGTAGAGGGTGTCGCTGATCACCCCGGAGCCCAGCGGATTACCGGGGGTTGTGGGGGCTTCCTGTCTCGTCCAAACGAAAACCGGCGCCCTGGGGCGCCGGTGGGTGGAGCGGTGAAGCCGGTCAGAGCTGGATCAGGTTGGGGATCTGCACGTCCGGGTTCACGTCCTGCTCGTAGTCCACGCCGTCGATTTCGAAGCCGAACAGGCGCAGGAACTCGGTCTTGTAGCCGGTGAAGTCGGTCAGTTGGTACAGGTTCTCGTTGGTCACCTTGTTCCACAGGTCCTTCACGGTGTCCTGCACGTCCGGTTGCAGTTCCTTGTAGTCGGCTCGCAGGCGGCCGTCGGCGTCCAGGTGCGGCTCGGTGCCGTAGAGGCTCTCGCGGAACAGGCCGTCGACCTGTTCGATGCAGCCTTCGTGGGTGCCCTTTTCCTTCATCACCTTGAACAGCAGCGACAGGTACAGCGGCATCATCGGGATGGCCGAGCTGGCCTGGGTGACCACGGCCTTCAGCACGGAGACGCGGGCGTCGCCACCGGTGGCGGCGAGTTTCTCGCGGATGCCGAGGACCTTCTGGTCCAGGTCCTTCTTGGCGGCGCCGATGGAGCCGTTCCAGTACAGGTCGTGGGTGATCTCTTCGCCCAGGTAGGTGAAGGCGGTGGTCTTGGCGCCGTCGGCCAGCACGCCGGCTTCCTGCAGCGCGTCGATCCACATCTGCCAGTCTTCACCGCCCATGACCGCCACGGTGTGGGCGATCTCGGCCTCGGTGGCCGGCTCCATCACGCTTTCCTTGATCACTTCCTTGTCGGTGTCCAGGCCACGGAAGTTGACGGTCTTGCCGACCGGCTTGAGCACGGAGTTGAAGACTTCGCCGGTCTTGGGATGGGTGCGGCGCGGGGCGGCCAGGCTGTAGACCACCAGGTCGACCTGGCCCAGGTCCTGCTTGATGGTCTCGATGGTGACGCGCTTCACCTCATCGGAGAACGCGTCGCCGTTGATGCTGCGCGCGTACAGGCCCTTGGCCTGGGCGGCTTTCTCGAAGGCGGCGGAGTTGTACCAGCCAGCGGTGCCGGCCTTGGTCTCGCTGCCCGGACGCTCGAAGAACACGCCCAGGGTGTCGGCGCCCGCGCCGAAGGCGGCGGTGATGCGTGCGGCCAGGCCGTAACCGGTGGACGAACCGATGACCAGCACCTTCTTCGGGCCGTTGGCCACGGGGCCCTTGGACTCGACGTAGCGGATCTGTTCCTTGACGTTGGCCTCGCAGCCGGCCGGATGGGTAGTGACGCAGATGAAGCCACGCACGCGCGGTTTGATGATCATGGAAACCTCGGTTGCTAGATGCGGTAACAGCACATTCAGAAGCGGGAGACGTCGCGCATCGTAGATAAGACACCTCGGTTGTGGCCAGGCAGTAGCCGGGTGGACCGATAAGGGACACCCCTGAAAACTGTCTGCGTTGTCATCGCAGCGTTAAAAACCGGCTCAAAATGCTCATTTACCGCAAGTAAACTGCGCTTTTTCGCCGGTTTTTGCCTTGCGCTGACTGCCTCGCCTACGTTTTCAGAGGCGCCCTTAGGGGGCGGCCCACCCGGCATGACCGGGACGGGAGAGAGGGCCGCCCCGGCGCGCTCGTTGAGGCCCTCAGGCCTCCAGGTCGGTGCGGGTGGCGCAGCTGCCGTCGCAGCGGCCCGGGCAGCTGCAGCCGGTGCTGCTGCGCCCGGTGGCGCGCTCCATGCGCCGGGCCACGGGCTCGTCGTCGGCGAACGGCAGCATGGTGGCTTCGTCCAGCTGGCGCTGGCTGCGCCCGAGGCTGAGTTGCACGGCGACGAAGAAGAAGGCCACCGTGCCCAGGCCGAACAGCACGTTCAGGGTTTCGGCATCCATGCTCCGCTCCTCAGGCCGTGGCGCCGGCCGGGGCCGTCGCACGGTCGGTGGTGCGCACGGTGTGCCAGGTGTTCCAGGCCATCAGCAGCATGCCGCTGAGGAAGAACAGGCCACCGACGAAGCGCACGATGAAGCCGGGGTGGCTGGCCTCCAGCGCCTCGACGAAGGAGTAGGTGAGGGTGCCGTCGTCGTTCACCGCCCGCCACATCAGGCCCTGGGTGATGCCGTTGACCCACATGGAGGCGATGTAGAGCACGGTGCCGATGGTGGCCAGCCAGAAGTGCGCGTTGATCAGCCCGGTGCTGTACATCCGCTCGCGGCCGTAGAGGCGCGGGATCAGGTGGTAGAGCGAGCCGATGGAGATCATCGCCACCCAGCCGAGGGCACCGGCGTGCACGTGGCCGATGGTCCAGTCGGTGTAGTGGGAGAGGGCGTTGACGGTCTTGATGGCCATCATCGGGCCTTCGAAGGTGCTCATGCCGTAGAAGGCCAGGGACACCACGAGGAAGCGCAGGATGGGGTCGTCGCGCAGCTTATGCCAGGCACCCGACAGGGTCATCATGCCGTTGATCATGCCGCCCCAGCTGGGGGCCAGCAGCACCAGGGACATCACCATGCCCAGGGATTGAGCCCAGTCCGGCAGCGCGGTGTAGTGCAGGTGGTGCGGGCCGGCCCAGATGTACAGGGTGATCAGCGCCCAGAAGTGCACGATGGACAGGCGGTAGGAGTAGACCGGGCGCCCGGCCTGCTTGGGGATGAAGTAGTACATCATCCCGAGGAAGCCGGTGGTCAGGAAGAAGCCCACGGCGTTGTGCCCGTACCACCACTGCACCATGGCGTCGGTGGCCCCGGAGTAGACCGGGTAGGACTTGAACCAGCTCACCGGGATGGCGACGTGGTTGACGATGTGCAGCATCGCCGTGACCAGAATGAAGGCCCCGAAGAACCAGTTGCCGACGTAGATGTGCTTGGTCTGGCGCTTCATCACGGTGCCGAAGAACACCACCGCGTAGGCGACCCAGACGATGCCCATCCACACCGCCCCGGCGAATTCCACCTCGGCGTATTCCTTGGTGGTGGTCAGGCCCTGGGGCAGGGTCACCAGCAGGCAGATCACCAGGGCCTGCCAGCCCCAGAAGGTGAAGGCGGCGAGGCTGCCGCCGAACAGCCGCGCCTGGCAGGTGCGCTGCACGGTGTAGTAGCTGGTGGCGAACAGCGCGCTGCCGCCGAAGGCGAAGATCACCAGGTTGGTGTGCAGCGGCCGCAGGCGGCCGAAACTGGTCCAGGGCAGGTCGAGGTTCAGGGACGGCCAGACCAGCTGGGCGGCGATGAACACCCCCAGGCCCATGCCGACGATGCCCCAGACCACCGTCATCAGCGCGAACTGGCGCACCACCCGGTAGTCGTAGGCGGGTTCGATTTCTGCAGTCTTCATGCGGAAAACCTTCAGGAGTGGGAATGGCTGGCCGGCACTGCCGACCGGGGCGCCACTCTAGGAAGGCGGGGCGGGACGAAACAGCCTCAGTTTTGGCTGCTTTTAGGAGATCAGATTGGCGCCATCTGCTCCCAGGCGACACCAGGGGCGGCCTGGGTCATCTGATATCGGATTTCTGCTTCGATCTGATTCTGTTTCTGCGCCGGGGGGCTCGCCATAGTGGCTACCCGGACGATTGCCGCCTCCGGCGGCCCGATGAGGATCCCCATGTACCGATACGACGACTACGATCGCGCCCTGGTCCGCGAACGCGTCGCGCAGTTCCGTGACCAGGTGGCGCGGCGGCTGAGCGGCGAGCTGAGCGAGGAAGAGTTCCTGCCCCTGCGCCTGCAGAACGGCCTGTACCTGCAGAAGCACGCCTACATGCTGCGGGTGGCCATCCCCTACGGCACGCTGTCGTCGGACCAGTTGCGCACCCTGGCCCTCATCGCCCGGGAGTACGACCGGGGCTACGGCCACTTCACCACCCGGCAGAACATCCAGTTCAACTGGATCGATCTGGAGCGGGTGCCGGACATCCTCGAACGCCTTGCCGATGTCGACATGCACGCCATCCAGACCTCCGGCAACTGCGTGCGCAACATCACCACCGAGGCCTTCGCCGGGGTGGCCGCCGACGAGCTGCTGGACCCGCGCCCGCTGGCCGAGATCCTCCGCCAGTGGTCCACGGTGAACCCGGAATTCCTCTTCCTGCCACGCAAGTTCAAGATCGCCCTCTGCGCCGCCGAGGAGGACCGCGCGGCCGTGCAGATGCACGACATCGGCCTCTACCTGTACCGCGACGGGGACGGCGAGATGCGCCTCAAGGTGCTGGTGGGCGGCGGGCTCGGGCGCACGCCGATCCTCGCCCAGGTGATCCGCGAGGGGCTGCACTGGCGCCACCTGCTGTCCTATGTCGAGGCGGTGCTGCGGGTCTACAACCGCCACGGCCGCCGCGACAACAAGTACAAGGCGCGCATCAAGATCCTGGTCAAGGCCCTGGGCATCGAGGCCTTCGCCCGTGAGGTGGAGGCCGAATGGGAGCACCTGCGCGACGGCCCGGCCCAGCTGACCGAGGCGGAGTACGCCCGCGTGGCGGCCTCCTTCACCACACCGGCCTACGCCACCCTCGATGCCGCCGACCTGGAACATGGCCGGCGCCTTGCCGAGGACCCGGCCTTCGCCCGCTGGTGCGCGCGCAACCTGCAACCGCACAAGGTGCCCGGCTATGCGTCGGTGGTGATCTCCACCAAGCCCGGTCCCGAGGCCCCGCCGGGTGACGTGACCGCCGCGCAGATGGAGGCGGTGGCGGAGTGGGCCGAGCGCTTCGGCTTCGGCGAGATCCGCATTGCCCACGAACAGAACCTGGTGCTGCCGGACGTGCCCAAGCGCGACCTGCACGCCCTCTGGCTGGCCGCCTGCGAGGCGGGCCTGGCGACCCCCAACGTCGGCCTGCTGACCGACATCATCGCCTGCCCCGGCGGCGACTACTGCGCCCTGGCCAATGCCAAGTCGATCCCCATCGCCCAGGCGATCCAGGCGCGCTTCCGCGACCCGGCGCGGCTGGAGGCCCTCGGCGAACTGAGCCTGAACATCTCCGGCTGCATGAATGCCTGCGGCCACCACCACATCGGCAACATCGGCATCCTCGGCGTCGACAAGGGCGGCAGCGAGTGGTACCAGGTGACCCTCGGCGGCTCCCAGGGCATGTCGGCGGCCCTGGGGCGGGTGATCGGCCCGTCCTTCAGCGCGGCCGAAGTGCCCCAGGTGATCGAGCACATCGCCGACACCTACCTGGCGCACCGCGAGGGCGACGAGCGCTTCGTCGACACCCTCGGCCGCATCGGCCTGGAGCCGTTCAAGGCACGGGTCTACACCCGTGAGGAGGAACCGGCATGAACAACCTGATCCGCCTGCGCCAGGGCGTGCCCGGCCTGGTCGAGGACGACCCCTGGACCCTGGTGCGCCCGGACGAGGCGCTGCCGGACGGCGGGCCGCTGATCCTGCCGCTGGCGCTTTGGCAAGCCCGGCAGGACGCCACCGTGCTGGCGGGCGAACGCGTCAGCGAGGATGCGCTGCTGCTGCAGCCGGACGACGACGTGGAGGCCCTGCGGGACTGCCTCTACAGCCTGCCGCTGATCGCCGTGGACTTCCCCAGCTTTCGCGATGGCCGGGGCTACAGCCAGGCCTACCTGCTGCGCAGCCGGCTCGGCTGGGCCGGCGAGTTGCGCGCCGTGGGGGACGTGCTGCGGGACCAGCTGGCGCACATGCGCCAGTGCGGCTTCGACGCCTTTGCGGTGCGTGCTGACAAGTCCGCCGAGGACGCCCTCAAGGGGCTGGCCGGGCTCAGCGTGCTCTACGGCCGCTCGGTGATCGAGCCGCGCCCGCTGTTCCGGCGCCGCGAAGCCGATGTCACGATTGGTAAAAATTGACGGCTCGGGGGAAGGCCGCGTTCTGTCCTACGATGCACGTCCGTTTTTTCTGATCGGACCCCAATGGACAGCGACAGTACCCGGCCTCCCCCGGCCCCCTCCCTCTCCGGCGCCTCGCGCCTTCCCGTTCCCTGGCTCCCTGCCGTGAATCCCTTCGGCCTCCCGTTCCGCGCCCCTTCGGCGTGCCGGATGGCGGCTGCCCGTCGTTGCGGCGAGGAGGGCTGACATGGAGTGGATCGCCGACCCCACGGCCTGGCTGGGCCTCCTCACCCTGGTGGTGCTGGAGATCGTGCTGGGCATCGACAACCTGGTGTTCATCGCCATCCTCGCGGACAAGCTGCCGCCCCACCAGCGTGACCGCGCGCGCCTGATCGGCCTGTCGCTGGCACTGCTGATGCGCCTGGGCCTGCTGGCCAGCATCTCCTGGCTGGTGACGCTGACCGAGCCGCTGTTCGAGGTCTTCGGCCACGCCTTCTCGGGCCGTGACCTGATCATGCTGTTCGGCGGTGTGTTCCTGCTGTTCAAGGCCACCATGGAGCTGCACGAGCGCATCGAGGGCCATGCCCAGCCGAGCACCGGCAGCCGCACCTATGCCCTGTTCTGGCCGGTGGTGGCGCAGATCGTGGTGCTGGACGCGGTGTTCTCCCTGGACGCGGTGATCACCGCTGTCGGCATGGTCGAGCACCTGGAAGTGATGATGATCGCGGTGGTGATCTCCATCGGCCTGATGATCGTCGCCAGCAAGCCGCTGACCGCCTTCGTCAACGCCCACCCCACGGTGATCATGCTGTGCCTGGGCTTCCTGATGATGATCGGCTTCAGCCTCACCGCCGAAGGCCTGGGCTTCCACATTCCCAAGGGCTACCTGTACGCGGCCATCGGCTTCTCGATCCTCATCGAGCTGGCCAACCAGACGGTGCGCTGGCGCCGTCGCCGCCGCCAGGAGGAAGCCGGCGGCCTGCGCGAGCGGACCGCCCACGCGGTGCTGCGCCTGCTGGGTGGCCGTGGCGTGGAGGCCGACGAGGTGGGCGAGGAGATCGCCGACCTGGTGAAGGACAACGGCCGCGGCCAGGTGCCCTTCGACCGCCGCGAGCGGGTGATGATCAGCGGCGTGCTCGGCCTGGCCGAGCGCCCCATCCGCACCCTGATGACCAACCGCGTGGAAGTGGAGCGCATCGACCTGGCCGACAGCCGCGAGACGGTGTACGACGCGCTGCTGCGCTCGCCCTATTCGCGCCTGGTGGTGGTCCGTGACGCCGACGTGGACGAGCCCCTGGGCTACGTGCACAAGAAGGAACTGCTGCGCGCGCTGCTGCAGGGCCAGGTGCCGGAGATCGAGCCCTTGCTGCGCATCCCGCCCAACCTGCCGGAGAGCGCCTCGGTGCTCAGTGCCCTGGAGGAGATGCGCAAGGCCTCGACCCACGTGGCCTTCGTGGTCAACGAATTCGGTGGCTTCGAGGGCCTGCTGACCATGACCGACATCCTCGAATCCATCGCCGGCGAACTGCCGGACGCCAGCGAGGTGGACGGCCTGGATATCGAGCCCGTGGACACGGGCTGGAAGGTCAGCGGCGCGGTGAACCTGAGCCTGCTGAACGAGCGTCTGGGCTTCCCGCCCCGTGCCCAGGAGGGCTACCAGACGGTTGCCGGCCTGGCCATGAGCCTGCTGGACCGCCTGCCGGTGGTGGGCGACGCGCTGGAGGTGGAAGGCTGGCGCCTGCAGGTGATCGAGGTGAAGGAGCGTCGGGTCAACCGGCTGCTGCTGGAGCCGCCGCCCGGTCACCCGCGGCGTTCAGGCTGAGCCTGCCCCGTGAAGAACGGCGCCCTCGGGCGCCGTTCTTTCATTCACCTGCCGCTCAGGGCTGCTGTTTCTGCTGGGCCTTGAGCAGGTCGCGGATCTCGCTGAGCAGCTCCTGGTCCTTGGTGGGGGCCGGCGGTACTTCGGGGGCGGCGGCTTCCTCGCGCTTGAGCTTGTTGATCACCTTGACCCCCATGAAGATGGCGAAGGCCACGATCACGAAGTCGAGCACCGTCTGGATGAACTTGCCATAGGCCAGGACCACGGCCGGGGCGTTGCCCTCGGCGGCCTTGAGGGTGATGGCCAGGTCGGAGAAGTCCACGCCCCCGACCAGCATCCCCACCGGCGGCATGACCACGTCGCCGACGAAGGACGAGACGATCTTGCCGAATGCGGCACCGATGATGATGCCCACGGCCATGTCGACCACGTTGCCCTTGACCGCGAAGGCCTTGAATTCCGACAGCAAGCTCATGCGATTTCCCCCGGGGATTGGACTGATGGGCTGAAAGTGTAACCGAGTGTTCTGACAGCGCCATCCTACCGGTGTTGCGGTTCGGTGTAGCGGTAGAGCCGGCAGAAGTCCTCGTGTACCTGGGGATCGGGGCGCTTCTGCACCCGCACGCCGGCTGCCGGGTAGCGCCCCAGCAGCACCTTCGGGCGCACCGGGCGCGGGTAGAAGCCGCCGCCGCAGTTGGGGCAGACGTTGTGCAGCCGCTCGACGCAGTCGGCGCAGAAGGTGCATTCGAAGGAGCAGATGCGGGCTTCGGTGCTGGCGGGCGGCAGGGCGCGGGCGCAGGCTTCGCAGGTGGGGCGCAGCTCGAGCATCGGGGGTTCTCCTGGGGGGGCGACCGCTCATCCTAGTGCGCCCGCCAGGCGGCGCCCAGTCACGAGCGTTCACTGTAAAGCGGATGAAACAGGTGGCTGTCCGGTTGCCCAGGCTGGTCTAGCCTCTAGCTGCTGCTTCGGTCTTGCAAGGAGCCTTGCCATGCCTCTCGAACACCATGCCCTGGAACGCGAATTCCCTGATGATCACGCCACGATGCACGAGCTTCTCCAGCACAACGTGCACTTTGCCCGCCTGGCCGCCGAGTACCACCACCTCGACACGCGCATCTATGAAGTGGAGGACGGCCGGCATGCCCTGGATGACCTGCAACTGCACAGCCTGAAGATGAAGCGGGTCGCCCTGAAGGACGAGATCGCCCAGTTGCTCAGGGCCCATCAGGGCGGTTGACCGGCGTCAACGCGGTGCCTGGGGCGGCTGGCTAGGCTGGCCGCCTTTCCCCTTCGGAGCACTCGCCATGACGGCCTACGACACCCTTCCGAGCGCCACCCCCGAATCCGACCGCAAGGCCCAGTACGAGGCGCGCCGAGCCGAGGAACGACGTGATCGCCTGCGCCAGCAGCTGGACCTGCTGGACAAGCGCATCGCCCGCGTCCAGGCCGGCACCGAGCCGCTGGACGGCTCCAGCCTGCAGGCCCTGCAGATGCGACGCGAAGGCCTGGCCCAGGACCTGGCCCGCCTGCCACGCAAGGAAGGCTGCTGCGGCTGCGGGCGCGCCTGCAAGGGGTGATCCGCTATCATGCGGGCTTCGTTTTTCTGACGGAGTCCGCTGATGGCCAAGGCCAAGCGCATGTACGGCTGCACCGAGTGCGGCTCGACCTTCCCCAAATGGGCTGGCCAGTGTGCCGATTGCGGGGCCTGGAACACCCTGGTGGAAACCGTGGTGGAAGGGGCTGCCGCCTCGTCCTCCAGCGGGCGCGCCGGCTGGGCCGGCGGCCAGGCGCAGATCAAGACCCTGGCCGAGGTCAGCGTCGAGGAGATGCCGCGCTTCTCCACCGCTTCGGCCGAACTGGACCGGGTGCTCGGTGGCGGTCTGGTCGACGGTTCGGTGGTGCTGATCGGCGGTGACCCCGGCATCGGCAAGTCCACCATCCTCCTGCAGACCCTCTGCAACATCGCCACCCGCTTCCCCGCGCTCTACGTCACCGGTGAGGAATCCCAGCAGCAGGTTGCCATGCGCGCCCGTCGCCTCGGGCTGCCGGAAGACAAGCTCAAGGTGATGACCGAGACCTGCATCGAAAGCATCATCGCCACTGCGCGGGTGGAGAAGCCCAAGGTGATGGTGATCGACTCCATCCAGACCATCTTCACCGAGCAGCTGCAGTCCGCTCCCGGCGGCGTGGCCCAGGTGCGCGAGAGCGCCGCGCTGCTGGTGCGCTACGCCAAGCAGAGCGGCACGGCGATCTTCCTGGTCGGCCACGTGACCAAGGAGGGCGCCCTGGCAGGCCCCCGCGTGCTGGAGCACATGGTCGACACGGTGCTGTATTTCGAGGGCGAGTCCGACGGCCGCCTGCGCCTGCTGCGGGCGGTGAAGAACCGCTTCGGCGCGGTGAACGAGCTGGGCGTGTTCGGCATGACCGATCGCGGCCTGAAGGAGGTTTCCAACCCGTCGGCGATTTTCCTCACCCGCGCCCAGGAAGCGGTGCCCGGCAGCGTGGTGATGGCCACCTGGGAAGGCTCGCGGCCGATGCTGGTGGAAGTGCAGGCGCTGGTGGACACCAGCCACCTGGCCAACCCGCGCCGGGTCACCCTGGGCCTGGACCCGAACCGCCTGGCGATGCTGCTGGCGGTGCTGCACCGCCACGGCGGTATCCCCACCCACGACCAGGATGTGTTCCTCAACGTGGTGGGCGGGGTGAAGGTGCTGGAGACGGCCTCCGACCTGGCGCTGATCGCCGCCATCATGTCGAGCCTGCGCAACCGGCCGCTGGAGCATGATCTGCTGGTGTTCGGCGAGGTGGGCCTGTCTGGCGAGGTGCGCCCGGTGCCCAGCGGGCAGGAGCGCCTGAAGGAGGCGGGCAAGCATGGCTTCAAGCGGGCCATCGTGCCCAAGGGGAACGCCCCGAAAGAGGCGCCCCCCGGCTTGCGGGTCATCGCGGTGACGCGCCTGGAGCAGGCGCTCGACGCGCTGTTCGAGTAGCGCTCAAGCCTCCACAAGGGCGGCCAGGTCGCGCTCCAGCAGCGTCTCGTCGCCCAGGTTCAGCTCCATCAGCCGGCGCAGGTGGGCGATGGAGTCCAGGTCGATGTGCTGGCAGACGAAGCCCAGCTGGTCGTCATGGATCCGGGTGAGGACCACGTCCATGCGCACCAGGGCGTCCCGCGACAGGTGGATGACCGCCTGGAAGGGCTGGTCCCCGTCCCCGTTCCAATTATTCGGGCGGCTCAGCAGCAGGCCTTTCAGGGAGATGTCCTGCAGTTCGGCCTGCCATTGGCGCTCGCCCTGGATCAGTTCGGTCACGGCGTCGAACGCGACCCGGTGGAAGCGCCGTCGTTCGTGTTCTTTCTGGCTCATCGCTCAAGACTCCTGGGCAGTTTGGATCACTATAGACAAGGGCTAGAGTACCCGCTCATCCCCGACGACGACGCCAGGCCAGCAGCAGGCCGCCGGCCACCAGCAGTGCGCCGAGGCCATAGGCGGCATGGCGTCGGGACGGCGCCAGGGCGGTGATGGAGGCCCAGCGTTCTTTCCATTGGCGGGGCTTGGCCCGCTCGAAATCCGGATCTTCACACGTCTTGCCGAAGTTGCCGGCCCACTCCACGAACGGACCGTTCTCCACGTAACGGCGGTAAATGCGCCGGGCGCTGTCCAGATCGCGGTACTCCAGCCAACCGCTGGCCTGACACAGTGCAGCGGCGAAGGCCTGGCTGGTGTGCGGCAGTCGGTCGGCGGCGCGTTCGGCCAAGTCCGCCGCCACCCAGCGGTAGTGGAAGCGGCGGTTGGGCTCGGCCAGTGCGCTGTTCTGGCGCCTGGCTTCGTCTTCGCTCAGCCAGCCGGCCGGGTCCTGTCGTTCCACCTGGAGCTGGTAGTAGTTGCCTTCGTAGACCTTGAAGTCCGGCGACATCTCGTAGCCCA
The DNA here is from genome assembly GCF_032621675.1 of Pseudomonas sp. zfem003. Lineage (NCBI taxonomy): Bacteria > Pseudomonadati > Pseudomonadota > Gammaproteobacteria > Pseudomonadales > Pseudomonadaceae > Pseudomonas > Pseudomonas sp. zfem003. The sequence goes on from NZ_JAVYJG010000005.1 coordinate 46,602, forward strand.
GCAGCTCCATGCCGCGCCAGCGTGCCAGGACGGCGGCGGTGTAGTAGGCCTCGGCCTGGCCGATGTCGGTCCAGCGGCTCTCCGCCTCCCGGCGTGCCCGGGCGTACTCGCGGGCGATGGTGCGCAGCTCCTCGGTGGCGAAGTAGGCCGGTGCCTCGTCGTAGCGCCCTTCGCGCATCAGGCGACGGCCCAGCAGCTCCCGCAGCAGGGTGGCAATCGGGCGAGGCAGGTAGGCGTCGCCTTGGGCTTGGTCCTGCGGATTGGGCGCTGGCACCTTGGCGTCGACGAAGCCCTTCAGCTCGTCTGCGGTGAGCACCCGTTCGGCGAGGGTGGCGGTGTCTTCCCAGTAGATCTCGCCGCTGCGGTAGAGCATGTCCAGGGCGTCCAGGTAGTCGCCTCGCTTAAGCGCGAGGACGGCGCGTTCGCCATCGACCCGGCAGTGGGGCTTCACCGTCTCCAGGTAGCCGTCGTCGTCGCGCCGGTAGGCCCAGCTCTCGTCCTCGGGGAAGGCCTGGGAGGCCTTGGCATAGGCCTGGGTGGCCGTAGTGATGTCGCCGTCGTGCAGCGCCACCTTGGCGCGGATCCACCAGGCGAGGCCCGAGTCGCCGGCCTTTTCCAGCAGGCGCCGGGCCGTGTCGTACTGGCCGCTCTGGTAGGCCAGGGTGGCGAGGCGGTCGGCATTGGGCAGGGCCGGTTCGTCCAGCGACAGCAACAGTTGGACGAGGGGCTTCTCGGCCTCGGTCTGGCCCTCGTAGTCCCAGCCGATTCGGGTCAGCAGGCGGGTGGTCAGCAACTGCTGGACCTCCGGAACCTCCAGCAGCGGGCGCAACTGATCCACCGGCATCTGCGCCAGTTCGCTGGAGAGGAACTTGAGGGAACTGATGCCGACGCTGGAGTTCAGCGCCGCCTGGTTGGAATAGAAGCGGATGGCCTGGCCCCAGTCGCCGGCGTCCTTGGCCACGCGGGCCTCTTCCCCGAGGCTGGCGGCGGCCAGCTCGAGGGGGTCGGGGAAACCGTCCAGAACCAGTTGGCGGGTCAGCTGGAAGGCCTCGCGGGCGGCCTGGGCGTGGGCCTGCCGGCGCTGCTCGGCCTCGGCATCGGTGGTCACGTCGTCGGAAGCGGGCAGGTTGCGGCTCATTTCCGCCTGTGCGCGCCCCAGGGAATAGGCCGCCCAGGTGCTGCGGGCCCGACGTTGGTCGGCGGGCAGGGCGAGCAGGCGGCGGAAGTAGCCGCTGGCCTCTTCCCCGTCCCGGCGGAAGGCCACGGCGCCGGCGATGTAGAGACGCTGCTCTTTTGGCAGGTCGCCGGCCTGGGCTTCCACCTGGGCGGGGTCATCCAGGGCACGCAACTGCTCGACGCGCTGGGCCACGTCGCGTCCCAGTTCGTCCCGCTCCACCCACTCCCGCTGGCGCACGTAGTTCTCGTTGTCCGCCTCCCAATAGATCACCAGGGTGGCCTGGCTCACCGGTTTGAGCCCAGCGATGGGCGGGGCCAGGTGGGTGGCTTCGAAGACGAAGTTGTTCTCCGGCATCTCGGCCAGGGTGCGGGCGCGGTTGTCCAGCAGGGTCAGGTTGAAGTCGGGCCCGCAGGCCAGGGCCTGGTTGGCTAGCGGCAGGGCCAGGGCGATGGCCAGGGCCAGGCGGGCGAGGGGCCGATCAGGGCTGTGCATGGAGTCCTCCTTGAGCAGGTGCATGGCAGCGGGCCCAGCCCAGCGCTCGGCGCTGGCCCGCTTGCAGGTAGAGGGTGGGGCCGGCCTCGCGTTCCAGGCGCAGGCCGGCGTCGTCCGTGACGAGGCGATAGCCCGGCAGGGCGTCATGGGCGAAGCAGTCATGGGCGGCCAGTTGCAGGCGAGCGGGCAGCGCTGCCGGGGCATTGCCGAGGTTGGCCAGGGTCAGTTCGTTGAGCTGGGGGTCGTTGTCCGGGCGTCGCACGTCCAGGCGCAGGTCGGCTGCCAGTGCTTCGCCCCGGGCCACCGCCATCAGCGTCGCCAGCGGCCAGGCGCGGCGATCCCCGGGCAGGGGCAGGCGGAACCAGATCAGGCCCGCCAGGTGTGCGGGCGGGTCGCGGCGCAACCGGGCGACCAGCCCGGCGACCTGCTGGGGATCGGCCATCCATTCCTGGCGCGCCCCGGCGATGGGCAGCGGTGCTTCGCTCTCGACCTGAACGCCGTCGTCGGAGCGGATCAGGCCGGCGCCGTAGGCGGGCAGGGCGAGGAGGAAGGGCGTGGGGCTGATGGCATCCCAGCGGCGCGCCCATTCCAGGGCCTGGCGCTCGTCGAACAGGCCCTTCTCCGGCGCGCTGACACCGTGCACCTGGAGGACGCTGCCGTCGACCTGGGCGAGCACGTCCGGCAGGCGGGGGCTCGATAGCCAGGCGGGTAGGGCGGTGATGCCGAGCTGCATGCCGGTGGGCAAGCTGGCGCGCAACTCGCCGAGGAAGCGGGCGTAGTCCGCCAGGCGCGCGCTGGCGCAGTCGTGGTCGATCTCCACCGCGACCGGGGTGAGCCCGGTGCGTTGCCAGTCCGCCAGCAGGCTGCCGATCTCGTCCCGTGCGCGCTGGCTGTCCAGTTGCGGCAACTGGCCGTCCAGGCGCACCACGGCAACCCAGGGGCGGCCGTCCTGGCGCAGCAGGTCGGTGTCGATGCGGGCCCGCGACCAGCCGGCGCCCGGGTGGGCCTGGAGGGCCAGTACGCGCAGGGTGGAGAAGGTGGCGTGGCTGGCGCGCAGGGCCTCGGCGTGGGCCGGGGTCCATTGGCGTTGCCAGACGTAGAGCTGCTGGTCGAGCGGCGGCGAGTGCCCGTCCCGGCAGGCGGCCAGCATCAGCAAGGCTGCGAAGAGTGCCGCGATCCTGCGGCGGAGGGGGCCGGTCATGGACGGTCATCGATGGGGCAGGCGGGCCTGCTGGCCCGGTCGCGGCGGATTAGACTCCCAATCCCCGGCGCCGGCAAGGGGCGCCCGCCAACCCGTTCACATCCCCGGCGACCGCTCGCCGGATGGTTGGCCGTTCGGTTTGACAGCCGCTTTCCTGTCACCAAAGCTGCATGAGCTATTCACCTTCTGATTACCTGTGGAGTGCAGCTAATGGACAACCGACTGCTGGTCAAAGGTCTGATTGCGGGATTGCTCTGTGTTGGCAGCGTGGCGGCTCATGCCGATGCTGCCGGCGGCAACGGATGCGGCTGGGGCAACATGCTCTTCGAAGGGCAGCGCGGCATGGCCCCCCACTTCCTCGCCACCACCACCAACGGCACCTCGGGCAACGCCACCTTCGGCATGACCTCCGGGACCAACGGGTGCGACACCAGCGTCAAGCTGGGCTATGGCGGCCGCTCGATGCTGGCCATGAACGGCATGCTCGACAACATCGCCGAGGACATGGCCCAGGGCCAGGGCGAGGCGCTGGATGCCTACGCCACCCTGCTGGGCGTGGAGAAGGCCGACCGTGCCCACTTCGCCAAGATCACCCAGGAGAACTTCGCGCAGATCTTCTCCGCCCCCGACGTGACCGGCGAGCAGGTGCTGGCCAACACCCTTGACGTGATGAGCCGCGACCAGCAGCTGGCGCGCTACGCCAAGCAACCGGCCTGATCGGCAGGAGCAACGAAGAAGCCGGGCGATGCCCGGCTTTTTCATGCCTGCGGGATATGTGAGGGGGCATGCGCAGCGCGCGCCGGCGTGACGGGCAGCGTTGCGGGTGTCCTCAGCCCCTTCCTGCGATTTTCTGCGTGAGGAAGGAAATCCATCGAAGGTGTCTTCCGGCTCGGTTGTCGGAAGGCTCTAGACCAATGTCTAGACCTCAATCGGGGCAGATGGGACTAAGCTTGCGCGGCAGCTTGTCTGTCCATCCATTGGGAGTCTCCTATGAACAATAACAACAGCGTCGCGCGCCACCTGCCCTGGGCAGTGCTGGCCGTCATCGGCGCCAGTGCCTTGGGCGTGGTCGCGTTGCGCCGCGGCGAGGCCATCAACGCCTTGTGGATCGTGGTGGCAGCCGTGGCGCTCTACCTGATCGCCTACCGCTACTACAGCCTGTTCATCGCCAGCAAGGTGATGCAGCTCGATCCGACCCGCGCCACTCCGGCGCTGATCAACAACGACGGCCTGGACTACGTCCCGACCAACAAGCACATCCTCTTCGGCCACCACTTCGCCGCCATTGCCGGCGCCGGCCCGCTGGTGGGCCCGGTGCTCGCCGCACAGATGGGCTACCTGCCCGGCACGCTCTGGCTGATCGCCGGGGTGGTGCTGGCCGGTGCGGTGCAGGACTTCATGGTCCTGTTCATCTCCACCCGCCGCAACGGCCGCTCCCTGGGTGAGCTGGTGCGCGAGGAAATGGGCCAGGTGCCTGGCACCATCGCGCTGTTCGGCGCCTTCCTGATCATGATCATCATCCTCGCGGTGCTCTCGCTGATCGTGGTGAAGGCCCTGGCCGAGAGCCCCTGGGGCATGTTCACGGTGATGGCGACCATCCCCATCGCGGTGTTCATGGGTGTGTACATGCGCTACATCCGGCCGGGCCGAATCGGTGAGATCTCGCTGATCGGTGTGGTCCTGCTGCTGGCCTCCATCTGGCTGGGCGGCCAGGTCGCCGCAGACCCGGTCTGGGGGCCGGCGTTCACCTTCACCGGGATCCAGATCACTTGGATGCTGATCGGCTATGGCTTCGTCGCCGCCGTGCTGCCGGTGTGGCTGATCCTCGCCCCGCGCGACTACCTGTCCACCTTCCTCAAGATCGGCACCATCATCGCCCTGGCCATCGGCATCCTGGTGACCATGCCGATGCTGAAGATGCCGGCCCTGACCCAGTTCATCGACGGCACCGGCCCGGTGTGGAAGGGCAACCTGTTTCCCTTCCTGTTCATCACCATCGCCTGTGGTGCGGTGTCCGGCTTCCACGCGCTGATCAGCTCCGGCACCACGCCCAAGCTGCTGGCCAGCGAGACCCACGCCCGCTACATCGGCTACGGCGGCATGCTGATGGAGTCCTTCGTCGCCATCATGGCTATGGTCGCCGCCTCGGTGATCGAGCCGGGCGTGTACTTCGCCATGAACAGCCCGCCGGCCGTGGTCGGCTCCGACGTCGCCGCCGTGGCGGCCACCGTCAGCAGCTGGGGCTTCACCATCACCCCCGAGCAGCTGGAAGCCACCGCCCGTGACATCGGCGAGCACACCATCCTGGCCCGTGCCGGTGGTGCGCCGACCCTGGCCGTGGGCATCGCGCAGATCCTCCACCAGGTGCTGCCGGGCGAAAACACCATGGCGTTCTGGTACCACTTCGCGATCCTCTTCGAGGCGCTGTTCATCCTCACCGCCGTGGACGCCGGCACCCGTGCCGGGCGCTTCATGCTGCAGGACCTGCTGGGCAACTTCGTCCCGGCGCTGAAGAAGACCGACTCCTGGTTCGCCAACGTGCTCGCCACCGCCGGTTGCGTGGCCCTCTGGGGCTGGCTGCTGTACCAGGGCGTGATCGACCCGCTGGGCGGCATCAACACCCTGTGGCCGCTGTTCGGCATCTCCAACCAGATGCTCGCCGGCATCGCCCTGATGCTGGGCTGCGTGGTGCTGATCAAGATGAAGCGCCAGCGCTACGTGTGGGTGACGCTGATCCCGGCCACCTGGCTGCTGATCTGCACCACCACCGCCGGCCTGATCAAGCTGCTGGACCCGAACCCTGCCGTCGGCTTCCTGGCCCTGGCCAAGAAGTACAGCGACGCCGCCGCCGCCGGCCAGGTGCTGGCACCGGCCAAGGACATGGCGCAGATGCAGCACGTCATCTTCAACGCCTACACCAACGCCACCCTGACCGTGCTGTTCCTGTTCGTGGTGCTCAGCGTGCTGTTCTATGCCGTCAAGGTCGGCCGTGCCGCCTGGAGCAAGCCCGAGCGCAGCGACAAGGAAACGCCGTTCCAGCCGATCCCGGACGCCTGAGGAGTGAACGCGCATGTTCAATGACCTGAGCCGCATGGGTAAGTACCTCGGGCAGGCCGCCCGGATGCTGGTGGGCATGCCCGACTACGACACCTACGTCGAGCACATGCGCAACAAGCACCCGGACCAGCCGGTGATGAGCTACGAGGCGTTCTTCCGGGAGCGCCAGGAAGCCCGTTACGGGGGCGGGAAAGGGCGGCCCATCCGCTGTTGCTGAAACCTGCCCCGCCAGGCTGCTGCGCTTGGCATCTTGGAGGCGGGCAGTGCTCGGAATCCTCATGTACTGGAGTACATTGCGGTTCCTGCGCGCTGGTCGCCACCAACCTGCCTGCGCTCGCGACGCCTGGCGAGACAGGTTGATAGTTACCCACGCGCCACGACTCGTCGTGGCGCTGTTCTTTCTGCTCCGCGCACCGCCGAAACACCCATGACCTGCCTTCCGCGCAGGTCACCGCCACATTGAGGAATGCCCTGATGTCCGCACACCTCCCCATCCCCGTCACCGTGCTCACCGGCTTTCTCGGTGCCGGCAAGACCACGCTCCTGAAGCACATCCTCAAGGCCGAGCACGGCCTGAAGATCGCGGTGATCGAGAACGAATTCAGCGAGACGCCCATCGATGGCCAGCTGCTGGGCGACGAGCCCGTGCAGGTCATGACCCTGGCTAACGGCTGCGTCTGCTGCTCCATCCACGTCGAGCTGGAGAAGGCCCTGTTCCTCCTGCTGGAGCGCCTGGACGCCGGCGAACTGGCCTTCGACCGCCTGGTGATCGAGTGCACCGGCCTGGCCGACCCGGCGCCCGTGGCGCAGACCTTCTTCGCCGATGAAGCCCTCTGCGAGCGCTACGTGCTGGACGGCATCATCACCCTGGTGGACGCCGTGAATGCCGAGCGCCACCTGGCCGAACCCATCGCCCAGGCCCAGGTGGGGTTCGCCGACCGCATTCTGGTGAGCAAGCGCGACCTGGTGGACGAGGCGCACTTCGACGCCCTCAGCCAGCGCCTCGCGCGGATCAACCGCCGGGCGCCGGTGCGCGTCGTCGACCACGGCCGCATCGAGCTGGCCGAGCTGCTCGACGTGCGCGGCTTCAACCTCAACGCCGATATCGGCCCTGTGCTGACCTTGCGCCCCGTGCGCCCGGCTGCCACCCCGGACCGCATCGGCACCCTGGTGCTCAAGAGCGACACGCCGCTGGACATGGAGCGCCTCAGCGCCTTCATGGAAGGCCTGCTGGAGCGCCACGGCAACGCCCTGCTGCGCTACAAGGGCGTGCTCGCGGTGGCCGGCGAAGCCCGTCGCCTGGTGTTCCAGGGCGTACTGCGCCTTTACGGCTTCGACTGGGACCGCGAGTGGGAGGCGGACGAGCCGCGCGAGAGTGTGATGGTCTTCATCGGCGACAACCTCCCGGAAGACGAGATCCGCGCCGGATTCGAAGCCGCCGCCCACTGAGCGTCATCGGTGATTGGAATGCCGCTTGAAAGTAAATAGAATCACTCGCATTTGATTCTTTTCCTCTTTCGGCGTGCCCCGTATGACCGATGCCGTAGCGGCACCCGGCGACACCCCCGGTTCGCTCTACCGTGAGCACCGCAGCTGGCTCGAAGGCTGGCTGCGGCGCCGCCTGGGCAACGCCTGGGATGCCGCCGACCTGACCCAGGACACCTTCGTCCGCGTGCTGGCGGCCCACCAGCAGCGCACCTTGCCGACCCTGGCCGAGCCACGCGCCTACCTGCTCACCATCGGCCGCCGCCTGCTGATCAATCACCACAAGCGCCGCAGCCTCGAACAGGCCTACCTGGACGCCCTGGCCTGCCTGCCCGAGGCCGAGGTGCCGTCGCCGGAGCAGCGCTGGCTGGTGCTGGAAGCCCTGCACGCCCTCGACGAACTGCTGGACGGCCTGCCCCTGGCGGTGCGCCGGGCCTTCCTCTGGTCGCAGCTCGAAGGGCTGGACTACGCCCGTATCGCCGAGCGCCTGGCGGTGTCCGAGCGCACGGTGAAGCGCTACATGGCGCGTGCCTACGAGCACTGCCTGTTGGTGGAACTGTGAGCGCCCACGCTGCGGAACCGGCGCGGCGCATCGCCCGCGAGGCCGCGCAATGGCTGGTGCTCCGGGACGCCGGCGGGCTGGGCCCGGAGCAAGCGGCTGCGCTGCAGCACTGGCGCGCCCTCAGCGAGGCCCACGAGGCCGCCTGGCAACGGGCCGAGACATTACGCCAACGCTTCGCCGGGTTGCCCGCGCCCCTGGCCCTGGCCAGCCTGGACCGCCCCGACCTTGGCCGGCGCCGCGCGCTCAAGCAGGTGCTGGGCCTCGCCACCCTCGCCCCGGCAGCCTGGCTGGCCTACCGCCAGGCGCCCGTGGCCAGCTGGCGCGCGGACCTGCGCACCGCCACTGGTGAACGCCGCGACGTCGACCTGCCCGGTGGGGGCCGCCTGCACCTGAACACCGCCAGCGCGGTCAACCTCAGCCCCGGCGTCATCGAGCTGGTGGCCGGCGAGATCGCCGTGGAAACCCCCGACCCGCTGCGGGTCGAGCGGGCCGAAGGCCGGCTGCTGACCGACGCAGCGCGCTTCTGCGTGCGGCAACTGGAGGCGGGCTGCCTGGTGTCGGTGGAAGCGGGCACGGTTCGCCTGCACCCTGCGACCGGGCAGGTGGTGGCGCTGTCTGCGGGCCAGCGTGCCGGCCTGCTCCCGACAGGCACCACGCCGGTGACGCGCTTCGACCCCGAGCAGCCCGACTGGCGGCAGGGGGTGCTGATTGTCGAGAACCGCCCCCTCGGCACCGTGCTGCGCGAGCTGGATCGCTACCGCCCCGGCCTGCTGCGCTGGGACGCGGCACTGGAGGCGCTGCCGGTGACCGGCACCTTCCGCCTCGACGACACCGACCGCGTGCTCGCACTGCTCGCCGCCACCCTGCCGCTGGAGGTGCACTACCGCACGCGCTACTGGGTCTCCCTGGTGCCGCGTGCCCATGTCGGGTGAAGGCTGTCCCTTTTTTTCGCGTCGCTTGTCATCCCAGGAGACAACACGAAAAAGAGAGCCTTCCATGACCTCCCGTTCCCCATCCTTCCCCCTGGCCCGGCACCTGCTGCGGGCCAGCCTTCTCCTGGCCCTCGGCCTGCCCAGCGCCTGGGCCGATGACGGCGCTCGGCGCAGCTACCAGGTTCCTGCCGGCAGCCTGGCCAGTGCCCTGACCCGTTTCGCCGGCCAGGCCGGCGTGAGCCTGTCCGTGGACCCGGCCCTGGTGGACGGGCTCGACAGCCCCGGGCTGCAGGGTGAATACGGCATCGACGAGGGCTTCGATGCCCTGCTGCGGGGCTCGGGGCTGATGCTGCTGCCGGCCGGGGAGGGGGGCTACACCCTGCAACGCCTGCCGCCGCGTGCCGAGGGGGCCGAGGAGCTGCCGACCATCGCCGTCACCGGCGAAGGTGTCGGGATGGGCGGCGATGCCTACGCCGGCGGGCAGGTGTCGCGCCGCGGCAGCCTCGGGCTGCTGGGCGAGCGGGACTTCCTGGAAACGCCCCTGAGCCAGACCTCCTACACCAGCGAGATGGTGAAGAACCAGCAGGCCCGCACCCTGGCCGACCTGGTCGCCAGCGACCCCTCGGTGCGCAGCACCAACCCCTCGGCGGGGCGCTTCGAGCAGTTCTCCATCCGTGGCTACAGCCTCTACAACAGCGATGTCGCCTTCGGCGGCCTGTACGGCGTGCTGCCCACCTATTCCATCGACATGGAGATGGTCGAGCGGGTGGACGTGCTCAAGGGCCCGGGCGCGCTGCTCGGCGGGCTGGCGCCCAACGGCAGCGTCGGCGGCTCGATCAACATCGAGCCCAAGCGCGCCGGGGCCGACCCGGTCACCGAATTCACCGCCATGCAGGCCTCCACCGGGCAACTGGGCGGTCACGTGGACATCGGCCGGCGCTTCGGCGAGGACCAGCGCTTCGGCCTGCGCTTCAACGGTGTGAAGCAGTCCGGCGACACCGAATGGGACCACCAGCACCTGGACCGCGACTCCGCCGTGCTCGGGCTCGACCTGCGTGCCGAGCGCGTGCGCCTGTCCCTCGACCTCGGGCGGCAGACCCGTGACGTGGACGGCCCCATGGAGCGGGTCGGCCTGAACGCCGGGGTCAAGGTGCCCGACCCGAAGGACATCCACGACAACTTCGCCCAGCCCTGGACCTACTCCCGCGCCAAGGACACCTTCGGTGCCCTGCGTGGCGAGTACGACCTGGGGGACTCCACCCTGCTCTATGCCGCCGTCGGCGCGCGCAAGGGCGACTACGACTTCCTCCGCCATGCCGTGCAGGTCACCAACGACGCCGGGCGCTTCGTGGTCAGCCCCCGCGCCTTCCAGCGCGAGGAGGACGTGCGCACCGCCACCGTCGGCCTGCGTCACTGGTTCGCCACCGGCCCGGTCAGCCACACCCTGAACGCCAGCCTCAACCGCTACGAGATGACCTTCGACAACAGTGGCGCGCGCTACGCCAACGGCGTCAGCAACCTGTACAACCCGGTGACCCTGCCGGTGCCGGGCACGCCCACCGCCCCGGACAACCCCACCCACACCGAAAGCGTGCTCAGCAGCCTGGCCCTGGCCGACACCCTCGGCTTCGTCGACGACCAGGTGCTGCTGACCCTCGGTGCGCGCCTGCAGCGGGTGGAGGTGGACAGCTCCGAACCCGGCGAGCCCGACCAGCGCTACGACGAGCGCGCCACCTCGCCGGCCCTGGGCGTGGTCTGGCGCACCACCGAGTCCCTGTCGCTCTACGCCAACTACATGGAAGGCCTGACCCAGGGTCAGACCGCGCCGGAGACCGCCAACAACGCCGGCCAGGTGTTCGCCCCCTACCGCAGCAAGCAGGTGGAGGCCGGCATCAAGTACGACATGGGCAACCTGACCAGCACCCTCAGCGTCTTCCGCATCGAGAAGCCGGCCTACTACACCGAGAACGGCTTCCTGCGGCCCGACGGCGAACAGCGCAACCAGGGCGTGGAGCTGAACCTGTTCGGCGAACCGCTGGAGGGCGTGCGCATCCTCGGCGGCGCCATGCTGCTGGACGCCGAACTGACCCGCACCGCCAATGGCACCAACGACGGCAACCGCGCGGTCGGGGCGCCGATCCTCAATGCCAACCTGGGGTTCGAATGGGACCTGCCCCAGGTCCAGGGCCTGACCCTGACCGCACGGGCCATCCACACCGGCGCCCAGTACCTCGACCAGGCCAACACCCAGAAGGCCGATGCCTGGCAGCGCTACGACCTGGGCGCGCGCTACGCCTTCAGCGTCGGCGAGACGGACGTCACCCTGCGCGCCAGCGTGGAGAACGTCATGGACAAGGCCTACTGGGCCTCCGCCAACGTCCCCGACGGCACCGCCACCGGCCTCACCCTCTCCACCCCGCGTACCTGGCTGATGTCGGCGACGTTCGGTTTCTGAGGAGCGTTCCCGGGCTGAAGCCCGGGCTACGGCATGGCGCGCAGGGTGGGCTTCAGCCCACCATCGGAGCAGCCGGAAACACCCCTGGTGGATGGAAAAAGCGCCATCCACCCTGCGCCTGAGGGGTGTTCCCGGGCTGACGACCGGGCTACTGCATGGCGCGCAGGGTGGGCTTCAGCCCACCATTGGAGCTGCCGGCAACACCCCGGTGGATGGAAAAAGCGCCATCCACCCTGCGCCTTGTAGGGGCGAATTCATTCGCCAAGGGCTGCGTAGCGGCCCCAGGGCGTGTACGACAGGCACAAAAAAGCCCGGCAGGTGCCGGGCTTTCTCGTTCACCGCTCAGGCAATCAGTTGCCGTACACCGGGAACTTGGCGCAGATGGCCTTGACCTGCTCGCGCACGCGGTCGACCACGGACTCGTCGCCCATGTTCTCCAGGATGTCGCAGATCCAGCCAGCCAGTTCGCGGCACTCGGCTTCCTTGAAACCACGGGTGGTCACGGCGGGGGTGCCGATGCGCAGGCCGGAGGTGACGAAGGGGGAGCGCGGGTCGTTGGGCACGCTGTTCTTGTTCACGGTGATGAAGGCGCGACCCAGGGCGGCGTCGGCGTCCTTACCGGTGATGTCCTGCTTGATCAGCGACAGCAGGAACAGGTGGTTCTGGGTGCCACCGGAGACCACGTCGAAGCCGCGCTCGATGAACACGCCAGCCATGGTCTGGGCGTTCTTCAGGACCTGCTGCTGGTAGGCCTTGAACTCGGGCTGCAGGGCTTCCTTGAAGCACACGGCCTTGGCGGCGATCACGTGTTCCAGCGGGCCACCCTGGGCGCCGGGGAAGACGGCGGAGTTCAGCTTCTTCTCGATCTCTTCGTTCTTGCGAGCGAGGATCAGGCCGCCGCGCGGGCCGCGCAGGGTCTTGTGGGTGGTGGTGGTGACCACGTCGGCGAACGGCACCGGGTTCGGGTACACACCGGCGGCGACCAGGCCGGCCACGTGGGCCATGTCGACGAACAGGTAGGCACCGACCTTGTCGGCGATGGCGCGGAAGCGGGCGAAGTCCAGCACCTGGGAGTAGGCGGAGAAGCCGGCGACGATCATCTTCGGCTTGTGCTCGACGGCCAGGCGCTCGACTTCGTCGTAGTCGATCAGGCCGGCGTCGGTGATGCCGTACTGCACGGCGTTGTACAGCTTGCCGGAGGAGGAGACGGAGGCGCCGTGGGTGAGGTGGCCACCGTGGGCCAGGCTCATGCCGAGGATGGTGTCGCCGGCCGACAGCAGGGCCAGGTAGACGGCGGCGTTGGCCTGGGAACCGGCGTGGGGCTGGACGTTGGCGTAGTCGGCGCCGAACAGCTCCTTGGCTCTGTCAATCGCAAGCTGCTCGACCACGTCGACGTACTCGCAACCGCCGTAGTAGCGCTTGCCCGGGTAACCCTCGGCGTACTTGTTGGTCAGCACGCTACCCTGGGCTTCCATCACCGCCGGGCTGGTGTAGTTCTCCGAGGCGATGAGTTCGATGTGCTCTTCCTGGCGCTGGGCTTCCTGCTCCATCGCGGCGAAGAGTTCGGCATCGTAGCGGGCGAGGGTCAAATCACGGCTGAACATGGCGGTCCTCTCAGGGATCGGTACGTGGAAAGGCGCGCATTCTAACCCATAGGTCGCTGGCTGACACATGAAGGTCGGTCATGCGACAGACAAGTGGCGCTCACGCGGATTCCTCTTCTGCGCCGTGCAGCTCGGCGAGCTTTCCTTGCAGGGCTTCGCGTTCGTGGTCGGCCAGCAGCGGCAGCTGCTGCCAGCATTCGTAGAGCGGCTCCAGCCAGCAGCAGTAGCCGGCATCGGGGCGCTGGCGCTCCAGTTGCTCGAAGGCGGTGTGGATCGCCAGGGCGTGGGCGGGCTCCTCCTGGGCCAGGGTGGTCAGCGCACGGATGGCGGCCACCGTGGTCCAGTCGGTGGGGCCGAACAGGGCACTGAGCAGCAGGGCGCGGCGACGCGAGCCCTCCCAGCCGCCGTCGAGCTGGGCGAGGACCTGGGCGGCGGCGGTCTGCACGCGGGTCAGCCAGACCAGCGCGGGGGTCGAACGGTCGGGCACCGCCGGTGGGTGCACCAGGCACGCCAGCACCTGCAGGGCCTCGTCCTCGCCCAGGCCGGTGGCCACATGGCTGGCCTGGGCCCAGTTGCTGCGGGCGTAGGGTTGTGCGGCCAGGCCGGCGATCAGGGCGCAGACCCGCTCGCCGGGCGGCGGCAGGGCGGGCCTGGGCTGGTCGCCTTCGTAGCGCCACAGCAGGTGGTCCACCGGGCCCAGCGGCTGGCGCGGATCGGGGTGGGCGATGGCCTCGGTGGTGACCTCCACCGTGCAGCCGGTGAGGCCGTGGGCAGCCAGTTCGAGGGCGATGGCCAGGGTGTTGCTGGGCGCCTCCAGGGAGGAGGTGCGCAGGCTGATGCGGTCGTTGGCCGAGCCGGAAAAGGCCCCCTCCAGCAGCTTTTCGCGGATCTGCCGCAGCACGTTGGCGCTGGCGTCACTCGGCTCCGGCGGGGCACCGGCGGCGAGGAACCACAGCTGGTAGGCGCGCTCGTTGCCGGCCCGGGCGGCGTCGATCACCCGCTGCAGCCGGGCGTCGTCACCGCTGGCCCGCCATTGGCAGTAGTCCAGTGAGGGCTGCGCCCAGTCATGCTCGGGTTGGCGGGCCAGTACCTGTTCGTACCAGCCGCTGGCCTGGGCCCAGCCCTGTTGCTCCAGCCAGGTGTCGCCGGCCTCCAGGTAGGCGCTGATTTCCTCGGGCTGCTGGCGCACGGCCAGGCTGAAGGCGATGTCGGCCTCGGCGGCCCGCCCCTGCTGGCGCAGCAGCAGCCCTCGGGCGACGGCCAGGTGCCAGTCCTGCTCGGCGCGGGCCAGGTCGGCCAGCGCCAGGGCCTGCTCGAAGCAGGCGGCGCGGCGCAGCAGGCCGATGTGCAGCATGGGCCACTGTGCGGCCAGGTCCGAAGAGGGCGTCACCCGTCCGGCGAGGGCGGCCCAGCGGCGCGCGGCGGTGAGCTGGCGGACGCTGGCCTCTCGGGCCTCCGGGGTGGCCTGGATGACCCGGGAGAACAGGCGCATCTGCAGCGCCGGGTCCAGTCGCTCCAGGGCGCCGGCCGGCTCCAGCCAGCCGAGTGCCCAGGCGTTGAGGTAGTCGGTGCCCGGGGCGACGTCGATCACCTGCAGCAGCAGGTCGACGGCCTCCGGCAGGCGCTCTTCGCGGGCCATGAGCCAGCTGCGCAGGGCTTCGCTGGCGTAGTAGCGCTGCTCCCCGATGGGCAGCAGCTCGGCGTCGGCCGGGCGGCCGACGCGGGTCCGGTACTGCTCGGCCAGGGCCAGCCATTCGGGGTTGCCGGGGGCGTAGCGCAGCAGCTCCGCCAGGTGTTCGGCGCCGTGGACGAGGTTGCCCTGCTCCAGCTCGGCGAGGGTGATGAAGTGCTCGTACTCGGCGGTGCCCTGGCGCAATTCGATGCTGCCGCCGGTAGCCTCGGGTGCCTCGGGCGCGTCGTGGTCGCTGTCGGTGGCGGGCGTGGCGTGCGGGGGGCGGAGGAAGCGTTTCCACCAGGACATGCGGGCTCCTTGTCGTGTCGTGTGCCGGTCGATGGCGAGTGGTGTGGCGGTGGCGGTGCGGGTGGCGCGATCTTACGGCAGGCGGGCGGCCGGGGCCCGGCCGCAGGTCACGAATCGCAGGCTCAGCTGAGCATGAACAGCGCGGCGCCGCCGAACTGGGCTTCCAGCTGGTCGGCGGGCATCGGCCGGCCGAAGAGGAAGCCCTGCACTTCGTCGCAGCCGTGCTCGCGGAGGAAGTCGAGCTGGGCGTGGGTCTCGACGCCTTCGGCGATCACCGCGAGGTTGAGGCTGTGGGACATGGCGATGATGGCGCGGGCGATCTGGGCGTCGCGCTCGCCGTCGGGCAGGCCGTCGACGAAGCTGCGGTCGATCTTCAGCACGTCGATGGGGAAACGCTTGAGGTAGTTGAGCGAGGAGTAGCCGGTGCCGAAGTCGTCCACCGCGATGCACAGGCCGAGGCGCTTGAGGTTGGCGAGGATCTCCATGGCCTCGGCCACGTCGCGCATGAGGATGCTCTCGGTCAGCTCCAGCTCCAGGCAGGCGGGCGGCAGGCCGCTCTCGGCGAGGATGCCGGAGATGCGCTGGACCAGTTGGCCGTCGGCGAACTGGCGGGCGGAGATGTTCACCGAGACCTTGGGCAGGCGCATCTTGCGCTGGTGCCAGGTGCGCAGTTGGCGGCAGGCCTCGCGCAGGACCCAGTCGCCGACTTCCACCACCAGGCCCAGCTCTTCCAGCACGGGGATGAACTCGCCGGGCGGTACCAGGCCGCGCTCGGGATGGCGCCAGCGCAGCAGGGCCTCGACGCCGGTCAGGCGCTTGCCGTCGCCGGAGAACTGCGGCTGGTAGTAAAGGACGAACTCGCGCTGTTCCAGGGCGTGGCGCAGGTCGCTCTCCAGCTCCAGGCGCTCCAGGGCGCGGGCGTTCATCTCGGCCTGGTAGAACTGGAAGTTGTTCTTGCCGCGTTCCTTGGCGTGGTACATGGCGGTGTCGGCGTTCTTCATCAGCTGGCTCGGCTCGTGGCCGTCCTGCGGGCCGAGGGCGATGCCGATGCTGGCGGTGACGAAGAATTCGCGGCCTTCCAGCACGAAGGGCCGGGCCAGGCGCGAGAGGATCTGCTCGGCGACGGTGATGGCCCGGTTCAGGGCCGTTTCGCGCCCGGTGCAGGGCGACAGCAGCAGGGTGAACTCGTCGCCGCCCATGCGCGCCACGGTGTCGTCGTCACCCACGCAGTCGGCCAGGCGCACGGCCACGTCCTTGAGCATGCGGTCACCGGCGGCGTGGCCGAGGGAGTCGTTGATCGGCTTGAAGCGGTCCAGGTCGAGGAACATCAGCACCACCCATTCCTCGCGCCGCTCGGCGTGCTGCAGGGCGGTGTGCAGGCGCTCCTGGAACAGGGTGCGGTTGGGCAGCTGGGTGAGGGCGTCGTAGTAGGCGAGGCGGTGGATGCGCTGCTCGCTGGCCTTGCGCTCGCTGATGTCGCTGAAGAAGCACACGTAGCTGACCAGGTCGCCTTCCTCGTCGTGCACGGCGGTGATGCCGACCCAGGCGGGGTAGTGGTCGCCGGCGCGGCGCTTGAGCCAGATCTCGCCCTCCCAGCTGCCGCGCTGGTTGAGCTGGCGCAGGATGTAGTCCAGCTGGGTGGCCTGCTGGCGGTCGGCGGTGAGCATCGAGGGCAGCTGGTCGAGCATCTCGGCGGACTGGTAGCCGGTGATGCGGGTGAAGGCTTCGTTGACCTGGACGATGTAGCCGGCCGGGTCAGTGACCAGAATGGCCGAGGTGGAGTGCTCGAACACCGTGGCCGCCATGCGCAGGTCCTTCTCGGCGCGGCGCTGCTGGCTGATGTCGCGGCCGACGCCGAGCAGGCCCTCGAAGCGGCCGTGCTCGTCCCACATGAGCATGATGCGCAGCTCCACCGGGATCTTGCGGCCATCGGCGCGCAGGCAGTCGAACAGGAACAGCTGCGGCGGCAGTTGGCTGCGCAGTTCCGCCAGTCGCTGGGGATCGCCCAGGGCGTGGTTGACCTTGTCCATCAGCACGAACAGCGAGGCGAGCTGGCGCGGGTTGGCCACGGTGCCGTTGAAGCCGTGGTCGATCACCCATTCCGGGCTCAGGCCCAGCACCGGCTGCACCGAGGGGCTGATGTAGTTGAGCTTCAGTTCGCGGTCGCTGGTGAAGATGACGTCGCTGATGCTCTCGGCCAGCAGGCGGTAGCGCCGCTCGCTGTCGCGCATCTGCTCGCTGGCTTCGATCTGTTCGGTGATGTCCTTGGCCACGCCGATCAGCCGGCTGACCCGCCCCTGGTCGTCGCGGGTCAGGGCCTGCTCGCGGATGTCAAACCAGTGCCAGCTGCCGTCGCGGTGGCGCCAGCGCAGCAGGCATTGCAGCAGCTGCCCGTCGCTGACCACCTGCTGCAGGCTGCGCATGCGGGCGTACTGTTCCTGGTCGTCGGGGTGGAGGATCTGTTCCCAGAAGTGCTCGCCCATCTCGCGCAGTTCGCGGCGGCTGTAGCCGAGCTGCTGGCCGAGGCGGTTGTTGCTGAGCATGACCCGGCGCGCGCCGATGTCGTGCACGTAGAGGGTGTCGGGCACCGCCAGCACCACGTCGGACCAGAATCGCTCGCGCTCGATCAGCGACAGCTCCATGCGCTTGCGGCTGGTGATGTCGCTCATGCTGAGGGTGACGGCGTGCAGGTCCTGGATCATCTCGGGCATGCGCAGCACCACCCAGAGGTGCCGTTCCACGCCCTGGGGCGTGACGATGCGGGTTTCCAGCTCCAGCTGCTGCTGGGTGCCGAGCACGGCGGCGATGAGCTGCATGCGCATGCCGCCGGGGCGCAGCGGGCGGTCGCCGATGATCAGCTGCCAGACCTGGTCGGCGTTGCGTGCGCCCAGCAGGCGCAGGGCGAACTGGTTGACCTCGGTGACCCGCAGGCGCTGTTGCAGTGGCAGGTGGCGCTCGGGGTGGCCCTGCAGCCAGTGCTCCAGGGCCTGGGCGTCGCGGATGCCGTTGTGCAGCAGGTGCTCGCGCAGGCTGGCGAGGTCGAGCACGCAGAGGGCGACGCCGGTGCCTTCGAATATTTCCTGGTAGCGCCGACGGGTTTCCTGGAGTACGCGCAGGGCTTGCTGCTCCTCGGTGACGTCACGCAGGACCCAGACGTAGCCGATGAGCTTGGCGCCGTCGTTGAGGTCGCTGCGGGTCACGGTGAACAGCCGCTGCACGGTGCCGACGCTGACCTGCACCAGGTCGGGACCGAGGTCCTGGCTGTAGTGGATGGTGTGCAGCAGCAGCGGGTCGAGGTTGGGCAGCAGGGCCAGCAGGTGGACCTGCTGGGCGTCCTCGCTGCTGAGGCCGAACATGGCTTCGGCCTGAGCGTTGAGGTAGCACACCAGGCCGTCGGTCCAGGTCACCACCACACGCTCTTCGATCACCCCGAGGGCGCTGGCGGCCTGGCGCAGGGAGCGCCGCGAGGCGTCGTTGAGGGCCTTCAGGCTGCGTTGCTCGCGTTGCAGGACGAACAGCGCCAACAGGGCCATGGCGGCGCAGACGGAGAACAGGGCGAGCTTGCCGATCAGGCCGGGCAGCATCGTGGCGCGGGCCTGGCGCTCGTCGTACAGGGCGCGCAGTTGCCAGTCGCTGTTGGCCAGGGGCAGTTGGGCGAGGGTCTGGGCCTGCTCTTCGGCGGTGAGGGGCACGCCGGTGGGTTTGCTCTGGTCCGCTTCGGTACCGCCATGGATCAGCACGCGCTGGTTGAGCCGGTCCTCCAGCAGCCAGCCGCAGCTCAGGCCGCGTTCACGCAGCCAGGCCTGCAACGTGGAGGCATCGAGGCGCAGCACCCAACTGCGCCCCTGGCCGTCGTGGAGCATCAGGTAGACGCGGCCGCCGGCCTCGGCGGTGAAGGCGAAATGGTAGGGCTGGCCGGCGCTGCGCTGGGCCAGGGCGGCGATGTAGAGGCTGTCGTCGCTGGCGGGGTCGCTGTCGTCGAGCACGCCGCCCCGGGGCGAGACTCGGGCGATGCTGTGCATCTGCGGATAGAGTACATGGAGGCTGTCGAGCAGGGCCGGTTCGCTGATCTCGCGGCCGCTGTATTGCAGCAGGGCGAGGCCGGCCTCGGCCTCCTGTTCCATGGCGCCTTCCAGCTGGCGCGCCAGTTGCTCGGCGAGGGTCCGGTCGTGCTGGCGTTGGCCGGTCTGCAGGCGGTGGTACTCCTGCAGCAGTTGCCAGAACAGCAGCCCGATCATGACCACCACCAGCACCCCGAGCAGGCTCTTGACCGAGCGCTGAAGGGCGGGCCCCTGGGGCTCTCCGGGCGCGCGGTGGGTGAGGGCGGGCGAGATGTCGGGCACGGGGCAATCCTGATCCATCGGCGCGAGGGCCGAACGGGCTGGTCGGGGTTGTCTGGGGAAAGCGGGCTAGCATGCCTGGGGTTGCGGCAAAGTGCCAGCACAGCCGACGAGCGTCCGGCGGGCCGCAAATACTGGCGCGCCACGGCAGGAAATGCCCACGGCTGGCGCGCGACCAGGGCCCCGATCAGTCCTCTTCGTCGCGCGCTACCGTCGTTCGGACGTTGGACGCGGTAGACGGGCCGGTTGTTCCCAAGGTGGGGTGCCGGCGTTCCGGCCAGATCTGTGCCGGCGCCAGTTCCAGGAGCGCAGCGATGGCGCGTTCGACCCGGGGATAGGGCTGGCGCTTGGCGTTCTTCACTGCTGCGCTGGAGACTCCGAGCTGGCGGGCCACCTCCGCCAGGCTGTGGCCGCGAGCGCGTAATTGGTATTTGACCCACTCCCAGCGTTCGTCCTCGTCATGGGGGATATCGAGGGGTAGCGAGGCGGAGTGCGGCGGTTGGCCGAGGTAGGCCAGCAGGTGCTGGTGCAGGGCGGGTTGGGCTGTGCGTAATGGCCGCTCGAGGGCGGCGCGGGGGAAGTGCAGGCGGTTGTGCAGGCGCTCGAACGCGATAGGGCAGGCGAAGGCCTGACGGTGGAGCCGTTCGTCGTCCGGTGCCGGGTGGGCGAGTTCGAGGCGCAGGGCCTGGGTCGGCGGGTGGGTCAGCGGGGCCAGGGCATTGGCCAGCAGGGCCAGGAAGAGTTCGTCGAATTGCCGGGTGCTGGCCGTTCCCCTGGACAGCAGGCGGAAGTCGACCACCAGGCCACGGGCATCGAGCCGCAGGTCGAGCCGGGCGGGGGTGACGAGCGAGGCCAGGTGGCGCTGGGCGCACATCAGTGCTTCGCCGAAGGTATTGGCGCTCTGTACTGCCAGGCCGTAGAGGCCGAGTGCGCCCAGGTCCAGCAGGGTGCCCTGGTGCAGGCCGATCTGGGGGAGTGGGCCCTCGTCGGCACGCTGCAAGAGGTGGAGAAAGTCATCCAGGGACCAGTGCGAGTCCGGCAGCAAGGCGTCCGGACCATGTCCGAGCGCCTGGGCGAGGGGAGGAAGCAAATGGCGGCAGCCCAGCAGCAGGCTGGCGGCGATCACCCGCCCCTGGGTCGTGTCGGTCATCGGCATGTCAGTAATAGATGAGGGTGAACACTAACGCGCCGTTGGCTAGACCGGCGTTGAACGGTTCGTTCAGCCTTAGATAACGCGCGCTGTAGGGAAAGGCGTACGACTGCCCGGGGGTGTCCGTCAATGCCAGCACGCCTCGTACCACCCGATTGTCCAGAGGCGCGGGTCCCGCCTGCCCTTCGAAACGCTGGCGCACCTCGATGGCCACGCCCTGGGCGCTGTCGGGGCCGGGGCTCAGGCGCATCAGGCCTCGGGCGGCGTCCACAGCACCGTCGCTGGGGCGCAGGGCGATGCCGATATCGTTCTGCTGCCAGCCGGCCTGGCCGTCGAAGAGTCGACGGGTGCCATGGAACGGGGGGCAGTTGACCAGCCGCACGGCGAAGTCGACCCAGGGTGTGGCATCGCCCGGCTGGGCCAGGGCGCTGGCGGGGAAGGTGCCGAGGGGCACGTCGACGTCGGTGGCCATGCAGGTGCTGCTGACGAGGTTGAGGCTGCCGCTCAGCTCGGTGCGCCCCAGTTCGCTTTGGCCGCAGTAGAGCGCCAGGGCCGGTAACTGGTCACCGGCCAGCGTGCCGGGTTGCAGGGTCGGCTCGGTCTTCACCAGTTGCAAGATCACGGCCGAGCCCCGCGCGCTGGCCAGGGCACCGCCGTCGGGGGCGCTGTAGCGCACGCCGACGCCGGGCAGGTTGGTCTGGTACACCGGTGACTCGGCCGAGCGGGCGTCCTGCCAGAGGGCCTGGGCGGGGCG
The DNA here is from genome assembly GCF_032621675.1 of Pseudomonas sp. zfem003. Taxonomy (NCBI): domain Bacteria; kingdom Pseudomonadati; phylum Pseudomonadota; class Gammaproteobacteria; order Pseudomonadales; family Pseudomonadaceae; genus Pseudomonas; species Pseudomonas sp. zfem003. The sequence continues at coordinate 67,792 of NZ_JAVYJG010000005.1, forward strand.
CGGGGTGAGGGCCAGGGTCAGGGGCTGGCCGCTGCCGTCGTCAGCCATCTGGGGCACCGGCAACCATTGTTCATAGAGGACGGTGCCGATCGGTGCAGCGGGTGGTTGACTGATGGCGGGCGCGCCAAATGGCACCTGGCGGCTGGCTGCCACGGGGGCCGGGCAGTCGGCCCAGGCAGCAAGCGGCAGCAGGCCGGCGATCATGAGGGACAGCCAGGTGGCCAGGTACGGGGGGCGCAGGTTCGGCATGGTCGGCTCCGGGTCAGGGGTGGCAGGTGAGGTCGCGAGGGGCTTCGTCGACGGGCGGCAACGGTTGCGGCACGGCGAGGCTGCAGGACTTTCCGGGGGCCCAGTTGGCCCGCAGGGTGGTGGGCGCGCCGTCCAGGCGCAGGTAGATCAGCCCGCCCTGGCCGATCACGCCCAGGGCTTGTCCCTGTTCGTCCTGCAGGCTGGTGCCGAAGGGCAGGGGTTCGCCATCGGGCAGCAGGCCGCGAGCCAGCAGGACGCTGCCGGAACGGGTGGGAAACTTCACCAGCACCACGGCGCCGCTCCGCGGGGCAACGCGTTGCTCGGTTTCTTCGAACTCGACGCTGTCGGCGGCGCCGGCGGGGTCGAGGACCAGTTCGTTCATCTGGTACGGCTGCAGCCCGGCCACCACGGCCTGGCCCTGGCCGTCCAGGGCCAGGCCAGGCTGCTGCGCGACCCAGGCGCCGGCTCCGCCAGGGGCCACCAGTACGGCGAAGGTGTCGCCCTGCATGGGCGTCAGGGTGATGCCTTCCGGGTGGGCCAGCAGGCTGCCGTTGAGGCCGAGGGCGGTGGTGCGGTAGCCGTCGCCCTGGCTCAGTGCGCCGCTGAGCAAGGCTCGGGAGGATTGATAGCTGCCACCGAGGCTGCTGGCGTTCGAGCCCTGGCTGTTGCGGCTGGTGGACAGCGTGTAGGCCAACTGGCGGGATTCACCCGCGCTGCCGCGCAGGGACAGGCGTTCGTCGTGGGTGCCATCGCGGCGCCGGGTGAAGGCAGCGGAGAGGCTCTGGCTGCCGCCGAAGCGGGCACCCAGCGGGATATTGAGGCTCAGCCGCGTCTGGCCGTCGGGTTGGCCCTGGGCGTCGCGCGCGCGGACCGTGTCCAGGCTTAGGCTGAAACGACGGAAACGATGGGTATAGCCGACCTGGTACTGCCGCGCCCAGCCTGGGGTTTGCCAGTCGCGTTGCAGCAGCAGCCCGGCGTTGAGCTGTGCATCCTGGGTGACGTCGAGGGTCAGGGTGGCGCTGGCCCTGTCGCGCAAGCCGGCTGGTCGGGTGTTCGCCTTGAGCGGGGTGGGTTGGTCCTGGCGACGGGCTGCACTGGCCAGCGATTGGTAGCCCGGTGTTGGAGCATGGCGCAGTTCCAGGGCCATGGCGGGGCCTCCGGTTGGCCAACTGCGGGAGAAGGCCAGGCCCAGGCTGTTGCCCGTTTCGTCCTGGCCATGGATGTGTGCCTGGCTGCGGGTAAGGTCGGCTGCGAGCGCGCCCAGTGGCGTGTTGAGTGCCGCCCCGATCATGAGTGCGGTGTAGTCGGGGCTGGCCTGGCCTCCCAGGTAGGCGGTGGTGTGATTGCTAACACCGCGTCTGAAAACGCCATCGATCACCATTGGCTGGCGCTTGAGCGTGGCATCACGCAGGCGGCCTGCAGCCAGGCTGAAGCGCACCTGGCCGGGCCTCAGCAGTTCGACGGCAGGGCTGTATGGCAGGGTGAAGCGTTGCTCGCTGCCGTCTGCTTCGAGGACCCGTACCTCCAGATCACCACCGCGTCCGGGGGGCGTGAGGTCATCCAGTTCGAAGGGACCAGGGGCGACGTTCAGCTCCTTCAGCAGGGTGGTGCCCTGCCAGACCTGGATGCGTGCCTGGGTTCGGGCGACACCACGGAACATCGGAGCGAAGTTGCGCTGGGAGTAAGGCAGCATGCTGGCATCGCTGCGCAAATGGACGCCGGTCAGTGGTACGCCGGAGAGCAGTTGACCGCTGCTGTTGACTTCGCCGACCTCCACCTGGCTGCCCCAGTCGTCCAGGTCGTGCTGCAGGTAGGTGGCGGCATTGCGATAGGCGCTGGAAACATCGCTCTGCCAGGTCTGGGAGCCCTGGTGGCGCAGGCGCCAGCGGCCCAGGTTGAGGCCGCCGTCCAGGCTGAGAAACAGGTTGTCGCTGCGGCTGCCCGTCTGTTCCTGGCGGCTGGCGTTGAGGTTGTAGCCGAGAATGGCGGCGGTCACGCCTGCGTCCCACAGGGTCCGGTCCACATAGTCATAGGCGTTGCGGCGCAAGGCGAACTGGGGGATCTGCAGCTCCAGCACCAGCTCGGCCATGTCGAAGCGCGCCTGGGCGCCGTCCACCTGGTCTTCCAGGCGGCCGCAGGTATCGGGCTCGATGGAGCGCAGGTGGGCAGGGTCAGTGCCGATGAGCTGGAGCAGATCCGGCTGCAGGCAGGGAAAGGATCCTCGCGTATCGGTCGTCACTTCGATCTCGCGCCGCAGGGCTATCCGTTCGTTCAGGCGGATGTCCACCGTGTAGTGCCCTGGCACGACTGGGGCTTCGTCTTCGAATTGGCTGAGGTCGAAGTTGCGGGCCTCGGGGGGCAGGAAGGAGTCGTCGAAGATGACGCGCTCATCGGTGTGGCCTTGGCTTGTCAGAGCCAGCATGCCCCCGAGCAGCACTGCAGGTGGCAGGCAGCGGCAGGACCGCTGCGGGGCGTGGCACATCGAGCGTCAGGGCGACAGGCGGGCGGTATGGGTGGCGTCTGCTCCGAAGTCGTTGATGACCTTGAAGTCGATGGAGGTGTCAGCGGAGCCGGGTACCCGTTGCTTCAGTGGCAGGCGCAAGGTGTCCTGAGGGGCGACCATTGCCGAGCCCTTGTTCAGTGTGACCTCCTGCCCACCCAGGCGGATGTCGACGAAGGTGATGTGGAACGCGCCGCGGTTGGTGCATACCAGTTCATCGCCTTGCACCTTCCATTGCAGGTTCTGGATTCCGGACTCAAGGGATCCCAGGCCCTTGGGGCGATAGAACAGCTTGAGACGGCTGGCAAAGGCCATTTGCAGCTTGTTGGTGGCGGTGCCCTCCGCCGGCTTGGGTGGCAGTTCAAGCACGTTCAGCCAGAACAGTGATTCGCGGTCCTGAGGCAGGCTTTGCTCGATCAGGCGGATGCGCAGGCTCTGTCCCTTGCCGGGGTTGACCCGGGTCACGGGTGGCGTGAGCAGGAAGGGGCTGCGGGCCTTGGCGGCGTTCTCGATGTTCGGGCTCTGGTCGATCCAGGCTTGGGTCAGCGCGGGTACATCGCCGTTGTTGGTGAGCTGGACGGTGATCTCGCGTTGTTCGCCGGGGTAGATCACGCGGGTGCCGGTGATGACAATGCCGGCCTGGGCGAAAGCAGGTGCGAGCATGGCGAGCATGCCCAGCCAGATGTGGATGCGTTTCATGTGGACTCGAAGCACTTCACGGAAGGTAGGAAAGGCAGGCGTTGCGCCTGCCTTCCTGTGCGTCACGGATAGCCGATTACGTAGAGAGCGGTGGCCTCGACGGCGCCCGGCTCGACGACGTCCTTGGCGTAGTAGCGCACCTTGTAGGTGGCACTGCCCTGGCCGGCGTTGAGGCTCATGATGGTCGGGATCTGGCCGCTCAGGTCGACCGGAGTGCCGTTATTGTCAGTCAGCTCCAGAGCGACGTTGGTCGCTGCGCCCGTGGAGGCGATATTGCTCAACTGGTCGCCATCCAGGTAGGCCGAGGTAAACAGCACATCTGCCGAGCTGGCGTTGGTCTTGCAGTCCTTGAGGCTGATGACGAACGGGGTATCGCCAGCGGTCTGGCCTGCGATACGCAGCAGGGCGGCCTGGGTGTCCGGCAGGGTCACGGTGGCCGCGCCCGGGGTCGGGACGCCGTTCACTGCCACGGTGCAGGTTTTCTCCAGGATCTTCCCGGTGAAGTGAATCTCAGCACCGTCGGCGTCGCTGTATGCGTAGGCGGACAGGCTGGAGGCAGAGAGCGCCAGGACGGCGGCGGAGGTCACGAGTTTCCTGATCATGTTGCATTCCTTGAGTGTTAGGAGAGACCTGCCCCGTGGCCTGGGAGGCCGCGGGGCAGGTGCGCAACATGGTAGAAAGCGTGCCCTGTGGGACGCTGGCCGCCATCGCGTAGGTGGGTGAGATGGCGTTTGGGGAATTCGGCTATCACCTTGGACATATCGGCAAGCGAAGGCGGTCGAGGCGATACGTGGCGGACGTGCGCGTGCGGCGTTTGCACAACCCCAGGGGAGCTAATAAGCTGACGCACTTTCCTATTCATTCCGTCTGCGGCCAATGGCTTGCCACGCAAGCCATTGGCCCGATTCCACACGTTCAGCGAGGTCAAACAGTTTGGCTCAGTACGTCTACACCATGCATCGGGTCAGCAAGGTCGTGCCCCCTAAGCGTGAAATCCTCAAGGACATCTCGCTGTCCTTCTTCCCCGGCGCCAAGATCGGCGTGCTCGGCCTGAACGGCGCGGGTAAATCCACCCTGCTGCGCATCATGGCCGGCGTCGACACCGAGATCGACGGCGAAGCCCGCCCGATGCCGGGCATCAAGGTCGGCTACCTGCCTCAGGAACCGCAGCTCGACGCCAGCAAGACGGTCCGCGAGATCGTCGAAGAGGCGGTCGGCGAGATCAAGCAGGCCCAGGCCCGCCTGGACGAGGTCTACGCCGCCTATGCCGAGCCGGATGCCGACTTCGACGCCCTGGCCGCCGAGCAGGCCAAGCTGGAGGCCATCCTCCAGGCCGCCGACGGCCACAACCTGGAGCGTCAGCTGGAAGTTGCCGCCGATGCCCTGCGCCTGCCGCCGTGGGACGCGAAGATCGAGCACCTGTCCGGTGGCGAGAAGCGCCGCGTTGCGCTCTGCCGCCTGCTGCTGTCGGCCCCCGACATGCTGCTGCTCGACGAACCCACCAACCACCTGGACGCCGACTCCGTCGCCTGGCTGGAGCACTTCCTCCACGACTTCCCCGGCACCGTGGTGGCCATCACCCACGACCGTTACTTCCTCGACAACGTCGCCGGTTGGATCCTCGAACTGGACCGTGGCCACGGCATCCCCTTCGAGGGCAACTACTCGGGTTGGCTGGAATCCAAGGCCAACCGCCTGGCCCAGGAAGCCAAGCAGGAAGCCTCCCACGCCAAGGCCATGAAGGCTGAGCTGGAGTGGGTGCGCCAGGGCGCCAAGGGTCGTCAGGCCAAGTCCAAGGCCCGTCTGCAGCGCTTCGAGGAAATGCAGTCCCAGGAATTCCAGAAGCGCAGCGAGACCAACGAGATCTACATCCCGGCCGGTCCGCGCCTGGGCGACAAGGTCATCGAGCTGCACAACGTCACCAAGGGCTACGGCGATCGCGTGCTGATCGACGACCTGTCCCTGAGCATCCCGAAAGGCGCCATCGTCGGCGTGATCGGCGGCAACGGTGCGGGCAAGTCCACCCTGTTCCGCATGCTCACCGGCAAGGAGCAGCCGGATTCCGGCCGCATCGAGATCGGCGAGACCGTGCAGATCGCCAGCGTCGACCAGAGCCGCGACAGCCTGGACGGCAGCAAGACCGTGTGGCAGCAGGTTTCCGATGGCTTCGAGCAGATCAAGATCGGCAACTACGAAGTCCCGTCCCGCAGCTACGTTGGCCGCTTCAACTTCAAGGGCGCCGACCAGCAGAAGTTCGTCAAGGACCTCTCCGGTGGTGAGCGCGGCCGCCTGCACCTGGCCCTGACCCTGAAGCAGGGCGGCAACGTGCTGTTGCTCGACGAACCGTCCAACGACCTCGACGTGGAAACCCTGCGCGCCCTGGAAGAGGCGCTGCTGGACTTCCCCGGCGCCGCCATCGTGATCTCCCACGATCGCTGGTTCCTGGACCGTATCGCCACCCACATCCTGTCCTACGAGGACGACGGCAAGGTGACCTTCTTCGAAGGCAACTACACCGAGTTCGAAGCGGACCGCAAGAAGCGCCTCGGCGAGGCGGCTGCCCAGCCGCACCGCGTGCGCTACAAGAAGCTGGCCCAGTAAGCCGGCAGCACCACGAAAAACGGAGCCCTCGGGCTCCGTTTTTCATTCCGGGGGCGCTTACTTCACCTTGCGGCTCAGGTCCTCCAGGCTGCGTTGCAGCTGGTCGATGCGGCTGTCCTGGCTGTCCACCTCACGCTTGAGGCCGGACAGGTCGCTGGAGGAGGAGCTGTTGCGCTTGGCATCCTCCAGGCCACGCTGCAGCTGGTCGATGCGGTTGTCCTGGCTCTCCAGCTCGCGCTTGAGGCTGGAGACATCGCTGGACGACGAACTGCCACGCTTGGCGTCCTCCAGGCTGCGCTGGAGCTGATCGATCCGCCCCTTCTGGCTGTCCAGGTCGCGCTGGACGTTTGACAGGTCCGACGAGCCGGTGGTGCGCTTCACCTCTTCCAGCTGGCGGTTCAGGGTGCTGATGGTGCTGGCCTGGTCGCTGACCTGCCGGGTCAGCTTCTCCAGGCTTTCCTGGGTTCTCTTCAACTGCTCCTGCATCTTCTCGAGGGTGTCGATGCTGATACGGGATTCCTTCAGCGTTGTGCCACTGACCGGGTTGCGATCGACCGTAACCAGGTTGCTGTAGCTGCTGGACGAACTGCCGACCTCGATGCCCGCCTGAGCCGCCCCGGCAAGACCCGCCAGGACCAGGGCGGCCAGGGAAGCGGTGAAGGGGCGGACAGAACGCTTGGGCAAGCTGGACATGAACAGGTGCTCCTGAGTGGGTGCCGATATGGCACATCGCTATGACTGGAGCGCCGGGGTGCCGTTCCGTTTGTCGGGAAGGATGAGTTGTATCCAATCATGACGGCCGCTGACGACGGAACGCCGAGCCGGTTTCCCGGTGTCGTGAAAACGTCACTTTCTGGTGCTTGAAGCGCTCGAAAAAAGTGCAAAAACGCAAGAATCCAGTGGCACGGGTATCTGCCGGAACAGAGCGTTCTAAGCGTAGGTTTATGGCGTGTGGCGGTGGGGATTTACAGCAAATGCACCAAAAAGTTTCATCAATGCGTCATTTTGCCCTGTTTATGTGCCGGATCGCTTGCTAGAGTCTCGCGCTACCGATTGTCCACAAAAGAAAAATACTGGTGAGCATCATGACTCCTTCCCTGGACCTGTTCCTGCAACGGCTCAAGCAACGCGACCCCCACCAGCCCGAATTCCACCAGGCGGTGGAAGAGGTTCTGCGCAGCCTCTGGCCCTTCCTCGAAGCCAACCCCCGTTACCTGCGCGACGGCCTGCTGGAGCGCCTGGTCGAGCCCGAGCGCGCCATCCTGTTCCGCGTACCCTGGGTCGACGACAAAGGCCAGGCCCAGGTCAACCGTGGCTTCCGCGTGCAGATGAGCAGCGCCATCGGTCCCTATAAGGGCGGCCTGCGCTTCCACCCTTCGGTCAACCTCGGCGTGTTGAAGTTCCTGGCCTTCGAGCAGGTGTTCAAGAACTCCCTCACCTCCCTGCCCATGGGCGGCGGCAAGGGCGGTTCGGACTTCAATCCCAAGGGTAAGAGCGACGCCGAAGTGATGCGCTTCTGCCAGTCGTTCATGAGCGAGCTGTACCGCCACATCGGTGCGGACCTGGACGTACCCGCCGGCGACATCGGCGTCGGCGCCCGCGAGATCGGCTACCTGTTCGGCCAGTACAAGCGCCTCTCCAACGAGTTCACCTCGGTGTTCACCGGCAAGGGCCTGGCCTACGGCGGCAGCCTGGTGCGCCCCGAAGCCACCGGCTACGGCTGCGTCTACTTCGCCCAGGAAATGCTCAAGGGCCAGGGCCGTGGCTTCGACGGCGCGCGCGTGGCCATCTCCGGCTCCGGCAATGTGGCGCAGTACGCCGCGCAGAAGGTCATGGAACTGGGCGGCAAGGTGATTTCCCTGTCCGACTCCGGCGGCACCCTGTTCATCGAAGACGGCCTGACCCCCGAGCAGTGGGATGAGCTGATGGAGCTGAAGAACGAGCGCCGTGGGCGCCTGGAGTCCCTGCAGGGCGCCGGTTTGCGCTTCCTGCCCGGCGAGCGGCCGTGGAAGCTGGCCTGCGACATCGCGCTGCCCTGCGCCACCCAGAACGAACTGGACGCCGAAGACGCCCGCACCCTGCTCGCCAACGGCTGCATCTGCGTGGCCGAGGGTGCCAACATGCCCTCCACCCTCGAAGCGGTGGATGCCTTCCTCGAGGCCGGCATCCTCTTCGCCCCGGGCAAGGCCTCCAACGCCGGCGGCGTCGCCACCAGCGGCCTGGAGATGAGCCAGAACGCCATGCGCCTGCACTGGACCGCCGGCGAAGTGGACCAGCGCCTGCACGGCATCATGCAGAACATCCACCACGCCTGCGTCCACTACGGCGAGGAAAACGGCCGGATCAACTACGTGAAGGGCGCCAACATCGCCGGCTTCGTCAAGGTGGCCGACGCCATGCTGGCGCAGGGGCTGGTCTGACACGACCCACCCGCACCCGGACGAACAAGGGCAGCCAATCGGCTGCCCTTTTCATGTCGCCCTGACGGCAAGGGCTGTTCACTGCAACGGACCGTCCAACCCGCACATGGGGCTCGCACTCAATCGCTGTGCCCGCCCAGGGCGCGTGCGGCCGCGCGGTCCTTGTCCCGCTTCCACTCGTCATCGCGGTCCCGCGTCACCTGTTCGCGGAACTCCCGCAACTCCTGGCTGCGCATCTGCTCCTTGCACTGCTCGAAGCCGTCGCCCCAGCCCTCGGCGTAGGTGCGGTCGCGCAGGTAGCGGGGCACGTCCTTGCGGAACTCGCCGGTGATCGCCCCGGCGGCCTGGCGGCCGCTGCTGCAGCCGTCCTGGTAACCGTCGGCGAACGCCGGTGGATAACCCTGGGCAACCAGGTAGTCATGGGTGGTCTCGCAGCCGGCGAGAAGCAGGGCCGCGCAGAGCAGGACAGGCAGGGTGGCGCGCATGCACGCCATGGTGAGCTCCCATGCGCCGATAGGGCGGGCGCATTCGCCGGATGGTCGGGGCGCGGACCGGGTCCGCGCGCCCATTCTCGGCAGCGGGATGTCGTCTTTTCGTCAAGACGCCGTGAGCGTGACGTTGTGGAAGTCCTCCCGCTCGCTCTGGATCAGACAACGCACGGGCAGGAATTGCTGGATCACCTCGATGTTGCTGGTCAGGTGGTCGCTCAGCACGCAGGTGCTGAACTGCCCGCCGCCGGCCAGGGCCATCGGCAGCAGCAGCTGGTCGGCCAGGTACTCCGAGGTGGCCGCCCCGCTGGTGAGCCAGGCCTGCAGCGGGCGGATCGCCAGGTCCGCCACCCGTTCGGCCGACAGGCGCGTCTGGCCCAGGGCGCAGAACAGCTCGGTCACCGCCTCGCAGCCCACCTTCAGCAGCAAGGCATTGCCCGGTCCCATGCCGGGTGCGAGGTAGGCGCGTTTCAGCGCCTCCTCCGGCCAGCCCAGGCGCATCGCCACCTGGCGCAGCTCGCGCTCACCGACGTGATGCGGGATGTTGGCCAGCACGGCCGTGGCTTCCTGCTCGCGTACCTCGCCGCGTGCCGGCAGCACCAGCGTGCGCAGTTCGCCCGGCTGCACCTGCAGCGTCACCTCGCCACCGCCGGCGGGCATGAAGCCGTGGCGCAACAGCTTCATCTCCACCTGGGCGCCCATGCGCCGCAGCAAGGGCAGCCAGGCATGCTCGATGAAGTCCGCTGGCGGGGCCAGCGGGTTGTGGGTGCCACCGCTTATCCACAGGCGAGCCGGGCTGTCGGCGAACAGCAGGGCCGGCAACAGGGTCTGCAGCACCAGGGTGCAGCTGCCCGCACTGCCGATGGCGAAGCGGTAGTCGCCCCCGCGAATCGCGCCGGGAATGAAGGTCAGCTCCATCGAGCCCAATTCGGCCCCCTGGGTGCGTGCGCCACAAATCTGTGCAGAGGCCTGGACCGCCGTCAGGTGCTGGCGCAACAGGCCCGGACGACCGCGCTGCTTGCGGATGTTGCGGATGCGCATCGGGCGGCCGGTGATCATCGACAGGCTCAGCGCGCTGCGCAGGATCTGGCCACCGCCGATGGCGCCGTCGAGTTCGAGAAAATCCGTGTTCATGGTTCGGTGTTCCAATCAGTTGTTCGTGCCCGGCGCTCTGGCCAGGCCAATGGTGCAATGGGTTGTGAGTTGTACGTCGTTTGCCTGCTCACAGCGCCCTCATCAGCGCCGAGAGCTCTTCCTCCGGCATCAGTTGCTGGCCACGCAGGCTCTCCAGCCGTGCCTTGAGGTGGGTCGTGCTGGTCCAGTTGACGAGTCTTTTCTGCCTGTGGCGCCACGCGCGGAGCGCCTGCAACCAGGGTTCGCGTGATGCTTGCGGCGCCTCGCAGAGCCCGTCCAGCAGTGCCTCCAGCTGGGCGTGGGTGGGGAGTATCCGGCTGAGGCGAAGGCTGCCCGCCATGTCGGTTGCGGCAAGGCGTGTCATCGCGGCCCGGAGTGCGGGTTCGAACGCTGGATGGCACAGGCGCTCCAGGCCCTGCAGCGCTTCGACGACCACACCCGGCGCGCTGTCATCCAGCAAGGCGAGGCAGGCATCGACGGCCTGCTCCGGAACCTGCTCCACCAGCACCTGCAAGCCTCTGCGGCGGACCGACGGCAAGGGCGAGGCGAGCGCCTGGCGGGCCAGGGGCACGGCCTCCTCCAGGCGCAGTTCGGCGGCCTGGCCGAGCACGCCGTGCCAGCGCCCCTTGTCCACCGGGGCCAGCACCAGCGCCCGGCGTACTACGGCCGCCGCATCGACACCGTGGCGCGGCGCGGCCCAGCGGGCCAGGTTGCGGACCGATGGCGAGACGTCCAGCAGGGCCGTTTCCAGCCAGCCGTGCAGTTCCGGTGCATTGGGCTCGGCCTTGATCAGCGCGTACAGCGCCCTGGCGCGCAGGCGGCCGTTGCGGTCCGAGAGGGCCAGCCGCCAGAGCGGTGCGGCGGACTCCGCCGGCAGGCGACCCAGCCTGTCCATGACCCGGGCACGCAGTGCCGGATCGGGGTGCACCAGGGCCTTGTCGATCAGCTCGGCATCCGGCTGTTCTTCGTTTGCCAGGGCGTCGAAGACGAAGCGGGCTTCCTGGCCGCGCAGGCCTGGCAATGCCGCCCGCACGCTGCCTCGCAGGGCGGGCTCGCGCAGGCGCGCGCGGATGCGCTCCAGGGCCACGCTGTGGTCGGCGCGCTGCTTGCGCTGCAGGTCCAGCAGCAGGTCGAGGTTGTCCAGCAGGCTTTCGGCCGTGGCGTTGAGTTGCCGGCGCTCCAGTTCGGCCCGGGCCAGTTCGCGCAGGCTCGCCACCGGGTCGTTCAGGCAGACGAGGCAGTAGGCGAGGGCGGTTTCATCCTCGCGCTCCAGCTGGCGACGCAGCACGCCCTCGCGGATGAAGCCGTTGCGTTGCAGCGGCAATTCGCGGGCTGTGATGACGGTCCCATTGGCCAGTACGGTTTCGGCCTCGTCCAGCCGGTAGCGCAGCCAGTCGGTGTACTCGCCTGCGGCCTGTCTTACGCGTAGCTGGTCCCGCCAATGGGCGAGCCATTGCGTGGTGTTCATTGGATGCTCCTTGGACGGGGATGGCCCATCCGCCTCCCGCCGGCTTACTGCGTCGGTGCGGGCGTGGTCGATAGCTGTGCCAGCGGCACGGTCTCCGGGCGCAGGGTCGCTGCGCACGCGTGCAGGCGGGTGGTTTCCGCCTGGGCTTCGGCGTCGCTTTCCGCCACCTGTGCCAGGGCGTAGCGGGCCGCTGCCGGCGCGCCGGTATCGATGACCGCGTAGGTTGCCAGGCAGCCTTCCTGCCGGTCCCGGGCGGCCATGGCGCTGGGGTGGCGTTCGGCGACCACGGCGCGCAGGGCTGGCGAGGGCGGTGCCATCGACTCGCTGAAGGCCGTGCGATCCGGGTGCCAGGTCAGGCGGCGCGTCTCCAGGCGGTCCGCTGCGTCGATCGCGGCGGCACGCTCGTGCACCAGCAGCACCGGGACGTCGCCCGTGGGTGCCAGCACCCAGCTCTGGTTCGGCCCCGGGGCTTCGTCGTGGAACCAGGCCAGGTGCGGGCCCTGGGGCGTGGCGAGGTACAGGGCGTGATGGCGCTTGGGGTGCTCGAAGCCGCCCATCTGGCTGACCAGCAACGCGGGCGTGCCATCCGCCAGCCGCAGCAGGCGAGCGGCCGCGCTGACCTGCCCCTCTTCCTCGCCGGTTATCCACACCCTGGGCGCCGCGCCAGCCCCCAGGGGCGTACCGGCGCCGTACAGGGGATCGGGCGCTGCCTGGCTGGCGGGTGCCGCTGTCGCTGCCCAGTGCAGCGCCACCGTGGTGCCGTGTGGGCGACCGTCTTTCAACAGGCGCAGCTCGAACGGGCAGGGCGCGGTGGTGCAGGCGGGCAGTGACAGCTCGTAGGCCGTCGCCGAGTCCAGGGGCAGGGCGTCCAGCACCTGGCGCTCCTGGGCGGCGAGGCCGCTGGCCAGGCCCAGGAGCAGCAGGCTGGTGAAGGGTTTGAAGTCCATTTCAGCTGTTCTCCATTTATGCGATGGCCTCAGGTGGCGTGGGTGTGCACGCAGTGCCGCATGAATTCATCCAGCAAGGCGTCGTCCCCCTGGCCGCGCGGCAGTTGCGGGGCTTCGCCGGCGCGGGCCAGCTGGGCCTCGATGAAGGCGTGCAGCCCCTCGCGGCGCGGGCCGTGGGTGGCTTCGGTGGCGGTACGCTTGAGCTGCAGCAGCTCGTCGATTTCCGCCAGCAGCGTCGGGTCGTCCAGGGTCACCAGCAGGTCCTCGAAGGGCATCGGCGGGCGGCCACGGCCTTGGTCGAGCCAGCGTACCGCCAATAGCGAGCGCAGGACGTAGAGGTACTTCTTGAAACGCACCTCGTCGCCTTGCAGGTAGCTACGGAAGTTCTTCTTGGCCATGGACAGGTAGTGATGGCGCACGGCCCGGGGCGACCAGAAGGCTTCGGCCAGTTCGCGCAGGCATGCGGTGGCGGCGTCGTCCTGGCGGTAGACCAAGGGCGAGTCGAGCCACTCCAGCAGCGTGGGGTTGGAGTTGCGCAGCAGGCGCAGGGCCTTGCGCAGCTCCCAGCCGCTCACATCCAGTTCGTCGTCCAGCGGGCGCTCGATCACGTCGCGCGGCTCGCGTACCTGCAGGTACCAGTCGGGCTGCTCGACGTAGACGAAGCGCACGTCGTAGTCGCTGTCGCTGGAGGCGAAGCCCCAGGCGCGGCTGCCGGATTCGCAGGCGTAGAGCACGGTGACGTTGCGCTCGCGCTCGACCCGTTGCAGTTCCTCCAGCACCCGCTCGCGCATGGCGGCGGGGAGGGGATGGCGGTGGTCGCTGGTCATTTCGTTTGTTCCCTTACTGCTTCAATCGGTGGCGCTGGCGGCCAGCGCGCTGAGTGTTCGTCGTCTCGGGTTGTACAGCGTGAGGCACCAGATGCCCCACCATTCCTTGCCGTCATCGAAGTAGCGGCTCCAGGCGCTGCGCTGGGGCTCGCGGTCGGCGTTGCCGACCCAGTCCAGCACCTGCAGGCCTTCGTCCGGATAGAGGCGCAATACGTCGCGCCACTCCTGGAAGTCCGCTGCCTGCAACGGGGTGCCGTAGGGCGGGTCGACCAGGGCGCGGTGCAGTGGGCCGTTCTCACGGGCCAGCTCGGCGATCCGTGCGCTGTCCAGGGCTTGCGGGCGGGCCTGCGCCAGGTCGGGGCTCAGGTCCGGCCACGGGTGGTTGGCGTACCGCGGGTGTTGTTCCACCAGCTTTCGCCGCCAGACCTGGGTGCGTTCGTCGATAGCCTCGAACAGCACCCGCAGCGCATCGCGGTGCTCGGCCTCGCCGGGGCGGGCGGTGGCATCCAGGCTCAGCACGACGAAGTCGAAGACGCTGCCGGCTTCGTCGAGGCGGGCCCGTAATTCGGTGATCCGGCGGTTTTCCAGTTTCTGCAGCATCAGCCGCTCTCCCTCAGGGTCGAAAGGCGTTGGCGGGGCAACGCCGATCGTTTTTCATCCTTTCACGCAGACCACCTGGCGCAGGGTATGCACCACTTCCACCAGCTCGCGCTGGGCGTGCATCACGGCGTCGATGTCCTTGTAGGCCATGGGGATCTCGTCGATCACGTCCTCGTCCTTGCGGCATTCCACATGGGCGGTGGCGCGGATCTGGTCGTCCACGGTGAACAGTTTCTTCGCCTTGGTACGGCTCATGGTGCGGCCGGCGCCGTGGCTGCAGGAGCAGAACGCCTCCTCGTTACCCAGGCCGCGCACGATGAAGCTGCGCGCGCCCATGGAGCCCGGGATGATGCCCAGCTGGCCCTTCTGTGCCGATACCGCGCCCTTGCGGGTCACCAGGACTTCCTGGCCGAAGTGCTGTTCCTTCTGCACGTAGTTGTGGTGGCAGTTCACCGCTTCCAGGTTGGCCTCGAAGGGTTTCTTGATCACCGTACGCGCCGCCGCGATCACGGCGTGCATCATCAGTGCGCGGTTCTGCTTGGCGAAGTCCTGGGCCCAGCCCACGGCCTCCACATAGTCGTCGAAGTGCTGGCTGCCTTCTTCGAAGTAGGCCAGGTCGCGGTCCGGCAGGTTGGCGATGTGCTGGCGCATATCGGCCTGGGCCAGTTCGATGAACAGGCTGCCGATGGCGTTACCCACACCGCGTGATCCGCTGTGGAGCATGAACCAGACGCGCTGGGCCTCGTCCAGGCAGACCTCGATGAAGTGGTTGCCGGTTCCCAGGGTTCCCAGGTGCTTGCGGTTGTTGGTCTTCTCCAGGCGCGGGTACTTGTCGGTGATCACCTTGAAGCGCCCGGCCAGGGCCGACCAGGCGTGGTCCGCCAGCTCCGGCACGTCTTCCCAGGCGCCCTTGTCTCGGCCACCGCGGGACACGCTGCGCCCGTGGGGCACGGCCTTCTCGATGGCGCTGCGCAGGCCGGCCAGGTTATCCGGCAGGTCGGAGGCGGTCAGCGAGGTGCGCGCGGCGATCATTCCGCAACCGATGTCCACGCCCACGGCGGCCGGGATGATGGCGCCGACGGTGGGGATCACGCTGCCGATGGTCGACCCCTTGCCCAGGTGCACGTCCGGCATCACGGCCAGGTGCTTGAAGATGAAGGGCATCTTCGCGGTGTTGATCAGTTGCTTGCGCGCGTCGTCCTCCACCGGTACGCCCTGGGTCCAGAGCTTGATCGGCTTGCCGTTGGCGACTTCCAGCAGGTTGTAGTGCTTTTCCATGGTTCCTTCTTTCCTTTCAAAACGGCGACAAGTCGGGTGAAACGGCATCGCGCTCTATCCGATTGAGCTACGGCCCCGGAGAGCCGGCGGGAGTCGAACCCGCAACCACGACGTCCTGTAGTTCCACCGGCATTCGCCGGGCAAATTCGGTTGGCCGCCTGGGCGGCCGGGGTGCAGCGACAAGGGATGTGGACATGAATTGCTCTACCCGCTGAGCTACCCGTTGCCGGGGCGGGGCTCGAACCCGCGACACATGTAGTGCCCATTGCATTCGCTGCCAGCCCTTGCGGGCACCTCAAAAACTACCTGCGTTGCCATCGCGGCGTTAAAAACAGGCTCAAAATGCTCATTTACACTGCGTAAACTGCGCTTTTTCGCCTGTTTTTGCCTTGCGCTGGCGGCCTCGCCTACGTTTTTGAGGCGCCCTTGCGGGCCGTGGTGAAACAGGTGCGACGACAAAAGGTGGTGAAACGTTTTCGTGTTCTACCGTTGAACTACGGCCCCGCAGTATTGGAGCCGACGGGATTCGAACCCGCATTTCGACCGTTGGAGGGTGTAGTTCCACCGGCATTCGTCGCAAAACTCAAGGTGGCACGACAAGGGAAGGTGACTGTTCCGCGTTGCCGCGGGCCGGAATCGAACCGGCTCAACCGATGTACAGCCACCTGCATTCGTGCCGCGCGCTACGGTGACAAAGGTGTGCAGGGACATCGGTGATGGAGTCCCGGCTGCATTCGCCGTCTCGCGCTTCAACGCGTTGCGGGCCCCACCCTATTGCGGGGCCCTTGTTCAGTTCCTATCGCTACAGCTCGGTCGCCTCGATCAGCTCGACCCAGTGCCGCGCGCCGTATTCGCCATTGGCGAACTGGGCGATCACATCGAATACCGCATCGCCGAAACCGCCGACGTTGAGGATGTCCGCCTGCTCCTGCGCCTGGGTGGTGCCGTAGGGCTGGATGTCGATGCAGACCATCTTCGCCTTCGGGTTCAGCCGCTTCAGCTGCTGCCACTGGAGCATGGTTTCGGTGGCGCCGCGCCGCTTGGCGTCGATCCAGGATTCGTTGTCCGAAACCAGGATCAGCGTGTCCACCTTGGCCTTCTCCTTCACCAACTGCGCCAGCGGTGCCGAGCAGTTGGTGCCACCGCCGCCGATCGAGGCCAGCTTCTGCGCGTTGCTCATCACGCTGTCACGCGGGTTGAGGCGCACGTCCACCACCTGGTTCTCGAACGGCATCACCCGCGCCGCCGGCTGCTTGCGCAGCACCGCCGCCGCCATCAGGGCCGCCACGTCGATGCAGCGCACCGTGCTGGTGGCGCCCTGGCGGTAGCCGGTGGCCGGGCTCTGCATGGAGCCGGACACGTCCGGGCACACCACCACGTTGCCTGCCAGTGCCGGCACGTTGGCCAGCGACAGTTCCAGGGCGTCCTGCAGCGCCTCGCGCACCGGTCCCGGTACGTCGTTGCCGGCCATCGTGTAGGCGGTCAGCAACTGGTACGGGTAGACCCGTGACTTGGCCACCGCTTCCCGGTCCGCCAGCCGCGCGGCAACCGTGTAGGCCGCGCCGGGCAACTGGAACACACCGTGGCGCGCCAGGGTGTTGAGGTTCATCCGCAGGGCCTGCCAACCCATGCGCTGTGCCTGCTCCAGCCATTGCGCGGCGCTCAGTTGACGGTCGCCCAGCAACTGGAAGGGCACGTCCGGCAGCTCGTCGCTGGCGCCGCTGCGGAAGGCCAGCAGGGCGCGGGTCAGCGGCGGCAGCGCGTCGGCATCCGCCGGCTTGCCGAGTACCCAGGCGAAGAAGGCTTCACGCCAGGCTTCGCTCGGTTTCGGGTGGACCATCTTCAGCACGTCCGCCAGGGACGGCTGGTTGCCGATCGCGGCCTGCAGCAGCTGGCGCTCGCTGGCGCTGTTCAGCCACGCCTGCACCAGGCGCTTGGGCTGCGTACCGAGCGATTTGCGACCGGTCACGCCGCTGCGCAGGATCTGCACCACGTTGCGCAGCATCTTGCCGTTGTCCACCACCTGGCCGAAAACCGCCGGCAGCAGGGAGGAGCGTTGCGCCGCCAGGGCGGCCACCAGCAGGGCCGGCATGTCCTTCATGTGGCCGGCACGGCGGGCGTACACGGCGGTCTTGGCCACGAAGGCCGCGTCCAGCTGGGTCACCAGGGCCAGCACCTCGGCCAATTGCTCGGGGGCGTCGGCGTAGAAGGTCTGGTTCAGGCAACCGGTCATCGCCAGCTGGGCCAGCTTGTGCTTCGGTTGCAGGGCGTAGGCGCCGGCCTTGCTGCGGTTGTAGGTATCCACCTGCGGCAGGCTGGCTGCCCGGGTGTTGAAGAGGGCGGTGTTGGCCATCGTGGCGTCTCGCTCTGTTGTCCTTTCGTTGACAGGGATATAGCGAGGCGCGTGCCAACTTCGCTTTGCGTTCCGAAAATATTTTTCAAATCATTGATATTTAAGGGTTTTATTTTTATTCGAGATTTTCGGGTGCAGAATCTCAAGCCGACTGCTGCATGGCTTTCCTATTCCTGTATATACGAATTTATCTTTTTGGATAAACTGCCGCTCTTTCAATCGTCTTCGAGTCGCCAGCGGCAAGTGCCGTGGCGGAGGAATGAACATGAGCCGCAAGACCGTTGCCATCGGCTTCGTTGGCGCGACCCTGGACCGCATGGGCAAGGGCGCCGACCGCTGGAACAAATGGCGCCCCACTGTGGGCCTGTGCCAGCAGCCGGACCTGCTGGTGGACCGGCTGGAGCTGATCCACGGCAGCGATGCCCGCGACCTGGGCCTGTCCCAGCGCATCAAGGGCGACGTGGAGCAGGTGTCGCCGCAGACCGAGGTGCGCCTGCACGAGATGCCGCTGCGCAACCCCTGGGACTTCGAGGAGGTGTATGGCGCGCTGCATGACTTCGTCAGCGCCTACCGTTTCGACACCGAGCACGAGGACTACCTGGTGCACATCACCACCGGTACCCACGTGGCGCAGATCTGCTGGTTCCTGCTCACCGAGGCGCGCTACCTGCCGGCGCGGCTGGTGCAGACCTCGCCGGGCCGGCGCCGAGACGAGGATCGCCACAACATCGGCACCCATTCGCTGATCGACCTCGACCTGTCCCGCTATGACCGCATCGCCTCGCGCTTCCAGCGCGAACAGCTGGAAGGGCTGGAGCTGCTGAAGTCGGGCATCGCCACGCGCAACCCGGCGTTCAACCGCAGCATCGAGCAGATCGAGCGGGTGGCGGTGCGCTCGCGGGCGCCGATGCTGCTGATCGGCCCCACCGGTGCGGGCAAGTCCTTCCTGGCGCGGCGGGTGTACGAACTCAAGCGGGCCAGGCACCAGGTGGCGGGGCGCTTCGTCGAGGTGAACTGCGCCACTCTGCGCGGCGACGGTGCCATGTCGGCGCTGTTCGGCCACCTCAAGGGCGCCTTCACCGGCGCGCAGAGCGCCCGTGACGGCCTGCTGCGGGCGGCGGACGGCGGCATGCTGTTCCTCGACGAGATCGGCGAGCTGGGCCTGGACGAGCAGGCCATGCTGCTCAAGGCCATCGAGGAAAAGCGCTTCTTCCCCATGGGCGCCGACCGCGAGGTGGAAAGCGACTTCCTGCTGATCGCCGGCACCCACCGCGACCTGCGCACGCGGGTGGCCGAGGGGCTGTTCCGCGAGGACCTGTTCGCCCGCATCAACCTCTGGACCTTCGAGCTGCCGGGCCTGGCGGGGCGCCGCGAGGACATCGAGCCGAACATCGACTTCGAGCTGGAACGCCACGCCCGCGACCAGGGGCGCCTGGTGCGCTTCAATCTGGAGGCGCGGCGTCGCTACCTGGCGTTCGCCTGTTCCGCCGAAGCGCGCTGGAGCGGCAACTTCCGCGAGCTGTCGGCGTCCATCACGCGCATGGCGACCCTGGCCGACAGCGGCCGCATCGACGAGGCGCTGGTGCAGGAGGAGATCGACCGGCTGCGCCGTGCCTGGGGCAACGAGTCTGGCCCGGATGACGGGCTGGCGGCGCTGCTGGGGGAGCGCCTGACCGAGCTGGACCGCTTCGACCGCCTGCAACTGGCAGCGGTGGTGGCGGTGTGCCGCGAGGCGAGCAGCCTGTCCGAGGCCGGGCGGCTGCTCTACGACGTGTCGCGCCAGGCCAAGGCGCAACCCAATGACGCGGACCGGTTGCGCAAGTACCTGGGCAAGTTCGGCCTGGAGTGGAAGGACCTGGCGCGGTAGGGCGCGAAGGCGCGGGTTCACGGTGAGCGTGCCGATCCGGGCACAGCCGGAGCCGGCGTGCTCGGCTATCCTGTCGGCCTTTTTCACCCGCCATGCAAGGACCGCCCATGAGCCTTCCCCTGTCCGTCGAGCAGTTGCGCGAGCGCTGCGCCGCCGGAGACACCTTCGACTACCTGTACTTCTGGGGCCACACCTCGGCACCGGGCGCGCCGCTGGGCAAGGCCTGCTTCAGCCAGTGGTTCAAGTCCCCCTTCGTGCTGGAGGGCGTCCGCTATGCCACGGCGGAGCACTGGATGATGGCCGGCAAGGCACGCCTGTTCGGCGATGAACGTGCACTGAAGGCCGTGCTCGCGGCGCGCACGCCGGCCGATGCCAAGGCCGTCGGGCGGGAGGTGCGCGGGTTCGATGAGGCCCGTTGGCTGGCCGCCCGCTTCGACCTGGTGGTGGCAGGCAACCAGGCCAAGTTCGAGCAGAACGTCGAGCTGCGCCGGGTGCTGCTGGCCACGGCCGGTCGGGTGCTGGTGGAAGCCAGCCCGGTGGACCCGGTGTGGGGCATCGGCCTGGCCGAGGCGGATGCGGCGGCCCGTACCCCGGCCACCTGGCGTGGGCTCAACCTGCTGGGCTTTGCGTTGATGGCGGTGCGCGAGCGCCTGGCGGTGGCGCAGCCGATGCAGGAGGTGTGCGAATGAACGCCTTCAGCGCGGAAGACCTCCAGCGCCTGGCCCGGCATGGCCTGGTGCTGTTCGGCGGGCGGCTGATCCACCAGGCGCAGCCGCCCGTCACCGACGAGCAACTGGCCGAGGTGGAGCGCCGTGTCGGCCGCCCGCTGCCGCCGACCCTGGTGCGGCTGTGGCGCGTCGCCTATGGCGGCGTGCTGGATTACGACCTGCGGGTGGATTACCAGGGCCACATCCATCCCTATTCGTTGCGGGAGCTGTTCTACCCCGGCAGCGATGGCTACAACGACCTCTGGGGCTGGCTGGAGCACGAGCAGGAGTGGGCCCGGCAGATCGCCGAGGAGGAGGGCCGCGAGTGGGACGGGCGGCTGGACTTCCTGCCCATCGGCGGCTTCGAGTACCTGGAGCGGCTGTATGTCTGCGTCGAGCCCGGGGACTACTTCGGCCGCGTCTACGCCTGGAGCCAGGGCCTGCCGCCGGCCTGGGCGATGCGCCTGCACGAGGATGCCTTCGCCCGGGTGGCCGATGACCTGGAGGGGCTGTTCGCCCAGTTGGCCTACGAGCGCGACCCGCTGGCGGAGGAAGCCGACGGTTCCGGCCTGGAGCTGCTGGAGGCGCTGATCCCGCTGGAGGAAGGCGATGCCGCCGACCAGGCCCTGGCCGAACGGGTGAAGGCCTGCCTGGGCGCCCTGGTGCTGGATTGGCAGGCGGCGCTGGAAGCCGGCGCGCTCTGTGCACGACCCGACCTGCAGCGCCTGGCCCTGGAGCGGGCGGTGGAGGCCGACGACACGGCACTGCTGGAGCGGCTGGAGGCGTCAGGTGTTGAGCTTGGCCAACTGATCCGCGGCGGGGTCAACGGGCCGGTGTTCGCCCGCCTGCTCAAGCGGGACGCGGTCCAGGCCTGGTTCGCCGCTCGCGGCATCGCGGAGCGCCAGCGCGAGGACGCTCAGTAGTGGTACCAGCGCAGTTGCAGCATCACCTGGTTGTCGTCCCCGGCGAGGTGGCTGAACGAGCGCTCCGCCGACAGGCGCAGGCCCAGTTGCTGGCTCAGTTCCCACTGCTGGGCCAGTGACAGCCGGCGGCGCACCTCGCCGTTGTGGAAGTAGTCCCCGGCGGCTTCCAGGCTGAGGGTGCCGAGGCGGTTGTGCCAGAGCAGGCCGGTGTCGAAGCCGCCCGCGCCGGCGACGAAGGCGGCGAAGTCCGGGTTGTGTTCCACGCGGGCCGTGGCCAGTGCGTAGTAGAGCGCGTCGTCTCCCAGTTGCCAGGTGGCCCCGGCGCCGCCGTTGAGGTGGCTCACCAGGGTTTCGTCGCCGTCCTTCCCGGGCACCCGCTCCAGGCCGCCGGCGACCTGCCAGGACCAGGGCTGCAGCAGGGCGGTGCGGGGTGTCAGCGAGCGGATGGTGGCGAAGTCCAGCTGCTGCAGTTGCCAGTGGTTTTCCTCGTACTGGCGCAGCTTGAGCTGGAGGATTTCGATCTGGGCCCCGAGGGGGAAGCCCGCCAGGTTGTCCTGCAGGTCGTGGTAGGCCATGCGCAGACCGTACTCGGCGTAGGCGCGGTCTTCGCGGCTGCCCAGGCCCAGTTGCCAGGTGCGCGAGTCGTGGCCGTCCTCGGGCAGGGCCGGGCGTTCCACGTCGAGGGCGGGCGGCGGGTTGCGGTTGATCGCCTGCAGCAGCTGGAAGCCACGCCGTGCGCGGTCCTTGTCGCGCTCTTCACCGGCGCTGCGGTAGCGGTCCAGGCGGAAGGCGGCATCCTGCACCAGCGCCCGGCGCGGGGCCGGCAGGGCCTGGAACTCGGGGGCCTGCAGCAGCGAGGCGTCGTCGGCCAGGCGCAGGGCCCACTGCTGTTCCACGGGCTCCAACGGTTCGGCACGGGCGGCCAGCTCCCGCTCGCGGGAGGGGCGGAAGTCGATGCGGTCCACCAGCCCGGCGTTCTTCACCGCGCGCACGGTGTCGGTGGGGATGGCGGTGAGGGGGAACTGCTCGGTCAGCTCGGTGCCGGGGCGGGCGATCTCCAGCAGCTCCAGCAGGCGGTAGGAGCAGTTCTCGTCGAAGAAGAAGTAGTCGAAGCGCACCTGCTTCAGTTCCCACACGTGCTCGACCATGCGCCCGGTCTCCTCGGGGCTGAGGTTGAGCCGGTATTCCCACAGGTCGCGGTTCTCCAGGCGGCTGTATTCCTTGAGCTTGTCGCGGTAGGGGACCAGGGCGAAGAGCCCGGGGTAGCCGCCCATCAGGCCCTTCCAGGCGTAGAGGATGCTGTTGTCGGCGCCTTCGATGAAGGCACCGAAGTTGAGGGCGTAGCTGAGCAGGGCGGTGTTGTTCTCGTCCACGTCGCTCTGGTCGATGCGCAGCAGGGTGTGGCCGAACATCGAGGAGGGGCTGTTGAGGTAGGCCGCCGGGAACACCAGCACGGTGCTGTGGGGGTTGATGTCCTGGAACCACTGCTTGTACTCGTTGCACGCCGGGGTGGGCAGGTCGCGCAGGTCCAGCTGTTCGCGCAGCCAGCGGGTGCGGGCGGGGTAGACGCACTGGGGGTGGCGGTCGCCGAGGGCCGGGTCCTGGTACAGCGCCTGGACGGTGGCGCCGAGTTCCGCTTCCGGGCTGTGTGCGCCGTCAGGCGAGAGGAAGAAGCGCCCGTCGTCGACGTAGCTGCGCCAGCCGCCGAGCTTGCCGCGCTCGTAGTGGCCGAGGGCGATCCAGTAGGGGTCGTTGGCCAGGCGCTGCAGTGTCTCCACGGGGATGGGCGTGGCGGCCAGCAGGGCATTGCAGGTGAGCAGCAGCGGGAGAAGGAGGATCCGTTTCAACGGGCGGCTCGCTTTGCCTGGGGAAGGGGGCGAGCTTTCGTGAAGGGCGGGGCGGGTGTCAAGCAAGGTCAGGCGAGGGATTTTCGCAAGCCGTGACGGGGCTCGCCGCCACACGCGGAACGCCTTGCCACGCGCTTCCGGCGAGCGCCAGAATGCGGTCATCTCCCGCGTCGCCCACAAGGATTCCCGATGCCCGCTCCATTCGCTGCTTCCCTTCGCCTGGCCCCTGAAGCGCTCACCCGCTGCTTCGACGCCGGCCAGTTCTCCTTCACCACCACCGACGACCTCGAGCCCTTCCGTGGCGTGCTCGGCCAGGAGCGCGCGGTGGAGGCCCTGCAATTCGGCGTGGCGATGCCCCGCGCCGGCTACAACGTCTATGTCATGGGCGAGCCGGGCACCGGCCGCTTCTCCTTCGTGCAGCGCTACCTCAAGGCCGAGGGCAAGCGCCTGGCGACCCCGGAGGACTGGGTCTACGTCAACCATTTCGACGAGCCTCGCGAGCCCCGCGCGCTGCGCCTGCCGCCGGGCGAGGCGAACGCCTTCATCGCCGACATCGGCCAGCTTGTGGATAACCTGCTGGCCACCTTCCCGGCGGTGTTCGAGACGCCCACCTTCCAGCAGAAGAAGAGCGCCATCGACCGCGGCTTCAACCAGCGCTACGACCGCGCGCTGGACGTGATCGAGCGCCTGGCCCTGGAGAAGGACGTAGCGCTGTACCGCGATGCATCGAACATCGCCTTCACCCCGATGAAGGACGGCAAGGCGCTGGACGAGGCGGACTTCGCCCAGTTGCCGGAAGCCGAGCGCGAGCGCTTCCACGATGACATCGCGCTGCTGGAGGAGCGCCTCAACGAGGAGCTGGCCAGCCTGCCGCAATGGAAGCGCGAGTCGAGCAACCAGTTGCGCCAGCTCAACGAGGAGACCATCACCCAGGCGCTGCAGCCGCTCTTGGCGCCGCTCTCGGAGAAGTACGCGGAGAACGCCGGGGTGGTGGCTTATCTGCAGGCGATGCAGGTGAACCTGCTGAAGACCGTGGTCGACCAGTTGCTGGACGACAAGCCGGACGTGCAGCGCCGCGAGATGCTGGAGGAGCAGTACTGCCCCAGCCTGGTGGTGGGGCACCCCGATGGCAGCGGGGCACCGGTGGTGTTCGAGCCGCACCCGACCTACGACAACCTGTTCGGCCGCATCGAGTACGGCACCGACCAGGGCGCGCTCTACACCAGCTACCGCCAACTGCGCCCGGGTGCACTGCACCGCGCCAACGGCGGGTTCCTGGTGCTAGAGGCGGAGAAGATGCTCAGCGAGCCCTTCGTCTGGGATGCGCTGAAGCGCGCGCTGCATTCGCGCCAGCTGAAGATGGAGTCGCCGCTGGCCGAGCTGGGCCGCCTGGCCACCGTGACCCTGACGCCCCAGGTGATCCCGCTGCAGGTGAAGGTGGTGATCATCGGGTCGCGCCAGCTGTATTACACGCTGCAGGACCTGGACCCGGACTTCCAGGAGATGTTCCGGGTGCTGGTGGACTTCGATGAAGAGATCGACTTCAACGAGGAGACCCTGGAACAGTTCGCCCAGTTGCTGAAGACCCGTACCACCGAGGAAGGCATGGCGCCGCTGAGCGCGGATGCCGTGGCGCGCCTGGCGACCTACAGCGTGCGCCTGGCGGAGAACCAGCGGCGGCTGTCGGCGAAGATCGGCGACCTGTTCCAGCTGCACAGCGAGGCGGACTTCCTGCGTCAGCTGGCCGGCGAGCCGGTGACCAACGCCGAACACGTGGAGCGGGCGCTGAAGGCCAAGGCCACGCGCACCGGCCGGGTGTCGGCGCGCATCCTCGACGACATGCTGGCCGGCACCATCCTGATCGACACCGAGGGCGCGGCCGTGGGCAAGTGCAACGGCCTCACCGTGCTGGAGGTGGGGGACTCGGCGTTCGGCGTGCCGGCGCGGATTTCCGCCACCGTCTACCCCGGCGGTTCGGGCATCGTCGACATCGAGCGCGAGGTCAACCTGGGCCAGCCGATCCACTCCAAGGGGGTGATGATCCTCACCGGCTACCTGGGCAGCCGCTACGCCCAGGAGTTTCCCCTGGAGATTTCCGCGAGCATCGCGCTGGAGCAGTCCTACGGCTATGTGGACGGCGACAGCGCCTCCCTGGGCGAGGCCTGCACGCTGATCTCGGCGCTGTCGCGCACGCCGCTGAAGCAGTGCTTCGCCATCACCGGTTCGATCAACCAGTTCGGCGAGGTGCAGGCCGTGGGCGGGGTGAACGAGAAGATCGAAGGCTTCTTCCGCCTGTGCGAGGCCCGGGGGCTGACGGGTGAGCAGGGGGTGATCATTCCCTACGCCAACGTCACCAACCTGATGCTCGACGAACGGGTGGTGCAGGCCGTGCGCAAGGGCCAGTTCCATGTCTACGCCGTGCGCCAGGCCGACGAGGCCCTGAGCCTCCTGGTGGGCGAGCCGGCCGGCGCGCCGGACGAGAAGGGCCGCTTCCCGGCGGGCAGCATCAATGCACGCGTGGTGGCCCGCCTGCGGGAGATCGCCGAGATGGGCATGGAGGAGGAGGAGAAGGCCCCCGCCAAGGACGCGGAGGCTGTTGCTGCTGCCGTCGCTGCCGAGAAGGCGCCGGAGCCCGCCAAGCCGAAGCGCAAGGCGCCCACCCGGAAGGCACCTGCGGCCGAGGGTGGCAAAGCGTCGGAATGATCTGACAGACGGTTTGACGCCGTGCCAGGGAGGGCGCGGCTGGTCAGGCTTCGAGCAAGGCCCCGCAGCACAGGCGGGGCGGCGCTTCGGCGGTTTTGCCGACATTCATTCCACAGGGTTATCCACAGAAGGCGTGGATAAGAATTCCTCGCTTTCCCAGGTTTTCGGGGTGTAGGCTGGGCGCCAGGTTCACGCGAGGAATGTCGTCATGTCCCGCACCCTCTGCCTTACCCGTCAATGCCTGGGGCTGGTCACCCGTATCGAATGCGTGATCCTGCCGCTGGCCGGTGACAACGGTCTGTGGACCCTCATCTGTGCGGCCGGCATTTCCGGCACCCAACCGTCCGCCATTCGAGCCCAGGGCCCATTCCATGGGCCTTTCGTCGCCGAGTCGGTGATGGCGAGCATCGCGGATTGCCTGGGCGAGCTGGGCTACTGCCCCTGCGAGGAACCCATGACCTGGCGCCTGCACCAGCAGGCGGAGCTGCGTCGCCTGAACCAGACGCGAGGGCGCACGCTGGGGAATTGCCTGTCACGCCCGGACAGTTGATGGCGGTTTTTCGAGCATCCGTTGCAACGCCGCAGGCGCAGGCGGCGGCAGCGATCCTTGCAGTGCTCATGCACAGGGTTATCCACAGCTTTCGGGGATATTTCCGGGCGTTTCATTCTGTTTTTCTGTAGGAAAGTGCTCGCTATACTCGCCGCCATTTCCACCCCTGCTGCGAGGCTTCATGGAACGCTTTTTGGAAAACTCGATGTACGCGGCGCGCTGGCTGCTGGCGCCCATCTACTTCGGCCTGTCGCTGGCGCTGCTGGCGCTGGCGCTGAAGTTCTTCCAGGAGATCTACCACGTCATTCCCCACGTCTTCGAGAAGACCGAGGGTGAGCTGATCCTGGTGCTGCTCTCGCTGATCGACATGTCCCTGGTGGGCGGCCTGCTGGTGATGGTGATGTTCTCCGGCTACGAGAACTTCGTGTCGCAGCTGGACATCGACGAGAACAAGGAGAAGCTCAGCTGGCTGGGCAAGATGGACTCCGGTTCGCTGAAGATGAAGGTGGCGGCGTCCATCGTGGCGATCTCGTCCATCCACCTGCTGCGGGTCTTCATGGATGCGCAGAACATCGATAACGACAAGATCCTCTGGTACGTGGTGGTGCACATGACCTTCGTGGTCTCGGCGTTCGCCATGGGCTACCTGGACAAGATGAGCAAGAGCAGCCACTGAACCTTGCCGCAACGGCCGCCCGCCTTCCAGGCCGGCGGGCGGTTTCGTTTCCGGGGTAGGGCGGTGCGGGGGGCTGTGCTAGTCTGGCCGACCTTTTTTCCCTGTGCGGAGCCCGGCCATGTCCGAACTCGATCTTTCCAGTGATGAATCCCGCGTCAGCTACGGCATTGGCCGCCAGCTGGGTGACCAGATCCGTGACAACCCTCCGCCCGGCGTGAGCATCGATGCGGTGGTCGCCGGCCTGCGCGATGCCTTTGCCGGCCAGGAAAGCCGCGTCGACGCGGCCGACCTGAACGCGGCGTTCCGGGTCATCCGCGAGCGCATGCAGGCCCAGGCCCAGGCCAAGGCTGAAGCGGCGGCTGGCGAAGGCCGCGCCTACCTGGCGGAGAACGCCAAGCGCGAAGGCGTGACCGTGCTGCCGTCCGGCCTGCAGTTCGAGGTGCTGGTGGCAGGCGAGGGCGCCAAGCCGTCGGCCGAAGACACCGTGCGCACCCACTACCACGGCACGCTGATCGACGGCACCGTGTTCGACAGCTCCTACAACCGTGGCGAGCCGGCCGAGTTCCCGGTGGGTGGCGTGATCCCGGGCTGGGTCGAGGCCCTGCAACTGATGAATGCCGGCAGCAAGTGGCGCCTGCACGTACCCAGCGAGCTGGCCTATGGCGCGCAGGGTGTGGGCAGCATCCCGCCCCACAGCGTGCTGGTGTTCGACGTGGAGCTGCTGGCGATCCTCTGATCCCGCAAAGAGCGATGCCCGGGCTGGCCGTCCTGGCCCGCCCGGGCACCTGCGGGGCCTTTCCGGCCCCGTTTGCAGGCGGGCGCCCCGGGGCGCCCGCTTGCGGGTGGCGCGTCCTGCACCACCCGGATCTCCGTCATGCCAGGTGGGCGTCCTGTTGCGGCCTCAAGGCCCGCGCGTAGCAGAACAGGAAGAGGTTGCGCACCAGTTCCTTGAGCACCAGCGGCTCGCTGGAGTTCAACCCGGCGAGGTCGAGGTCGCCCTGATCACGCAGTTCGTCGAGGGCTTCTTCTTCCAGCACGGCGCAGATTTCCCCGGTTTCACGGTGGAGGATGCGCAGGTAGGGGTGGGGGCGATCCAGCCAGGCATCGATCAGGTAGGTCATGGCTCATCTCCTTGAAAAGCTGTGAGATGAGAATAATTCCTATTATCAAAATAGCAAGGGTCTATCGGTGCCTTTCGTCGCCAGCCGTTTCCTGCGGGCATGAAAAAAGCCCGCCATGTGAGGAGGGCTTTCCGGTGAGCGCTCTGGCTCAGTGTGTGCGGGCGACGGCGAACTGCGTCAGCTCGATCATGGCGTCGCGGTGCTCGCTGGGCGGCAGGGCGTCCAGGCAGGCGATGGCGCGCTCGGCATAGTCGCGGGCGAGGCGGGCGGTGTAGTCGAGGGCGCCGGCGGCTTCCACGGCTTCGCGGATGCCTTCCAGGTCCTGGCTGCCGCCTTGCTGGATGGCCTTGCGGACCAGTGCGGCCTGCTCGGAGCTGCCGTCACGCATGGTGACGATCAGCGGCAGGGTCGGCTTGCCTTCGGCGAGGTCGTCGCCGACGTTCTTGCCGAGGGTGGCGGCGTCGCCACGGTAGTCGAGCAGGTCGTCCACCAGTTGGAAGGCGATGCCCAGGTAGTCACCGAAGGTCCGCAGGGCTTCGGCCTGGGCTTCGCTGGCGCCGGCGAGTACGGCGGCACTGTGGGTGGAGGCCTCGAAGAGCATCGCGGTCTTGCCGCGGATGACTTCCATATAGGTCTCTTCGGTGGTGCTGGCGTCGCGGATCTTCGACAGCTGCAGCACTTCGCCTTCGGCGATGACACGGGTGGCCTGGGAAATGATGCGCATCACCGGCATGGAGCCCAGCTCGACCATCATTTCGAAGGAGCGCGCGTAGAGGAAGTCGCCCACCAGCACGCTCGGCGCGTTGCCCCACAGGGCATTGGCGGTGGAGCGGCCGCGACGCAGGCCCGAGGCATCGACGACGTCGTCGTGCAGCAAGGTGGAGGTGTGCAGGAATTCGATGGTGGCGGCCAGCAGGCGCAGCTGGTCGCCGCCGAATCCGAGGGCATTGCCGCTGAGCAGGACCAGCAGCGGGCGCAGGCGCTTGCCGCCGGCGGAGACGATGTAGTCGCCGATTTTCTCGACCAGGGGTACGCGGGAGGTGAGTTGCCGACGGATGATGTCGTCGACTGCGGTAAAATCGTCCGCCACCACGCGGTAGAAGGCCTGGGGTTGCATCAGCGAGGGGTGCTCCTTTGAGAATGCGCGGCATGCTAGGGGGCGGGTAGGGGGCTGTCAAGGCAAGCCCCGCCGGTGCTTGCGCGGCTTTTGCGGCTTGCGTACAATCGCGGCCCCTGAACTTCCTTGGGCATTTCCCTGCCTTACGCAATTGCACGGGTTCCAGTTCCGGCCCCATGCAGCCATGCCGACCCATTCTTCTTTCTATAAAGCGTCGGGTGAGCAGGTTTAACGGAGAAAATCCATGTACGCAGTTATCGTTACCGGCGGCAAGCAGTACAAAGTCGCTGAAGGTGAATTCCTGAAGATCGAGAAGCTGGAAGTCGCCACTGGCGAATCCGTGACTTTCGATCGCGTTCTGCTGATCGGCAATGGCGACGACGTGAAAATCGGCGCTCCGGTTGTCGATGGCGCCAAAGTGGTTGCCGAAGTGGTCTCTCAAGGCCGTCACGACAAGGTTCGCATCATCAAGTTCCGTCGTCGTAAGCACCACATGAAGCGTCAGGGCCACCGCCAGTGGTTCACTGAAATCAAGATCACCGGCATCCAGGCCTAATTTCCTTTTTGGAGGATTTGACTCATGGCACACAAAAAAGCTGGCGGTTCTACCCGCAACGGTCGCGACTCAGAAAGTAAACGCCTTGGCGTGAAACTGTACGGCGGCCAGGTCATCAAGGCCGGCAACATCATCGTTCGTCAGCGCGGCACCAAGTTCCACGCCGGCGTCGGCGTTGGCCTGGGCAAGGACCACACCCTGTTCGCGAAAGTGGACGGCGTTGTGAAGTTCGAGGTCAAAGGCGCCTTCGGTCGCAAGTACGTGAGCGTCGTCGCGGCCTAATCGCGATCTCGCTGCAAAAGCCCTGTCTCGCGACGGGGCTTTTTTGTTTCTGACAGCGGAAACTGCGCGTAGCGCCGGCTCCCTGTATCCTTGTGTTCCTTTTTAATTGGCCCGCCACCGTGGCGGGAGGCTTCCTGATGAAATTCGTCGATGAAGTTTCGATCTTTGTAAAAGCAGGCGACGGCGGCAATGGCCTGATGAGTTTCCGTCGCGAAAAATTCATTGAGAAAGGCGGCCCCAACGGTGGCGATGGTGGCGACGGCGGTTCCGTGTACATGGAAGCCGATCTGAACCTCAACACCCTGGTGGATTACCGCTATACCCGTCGTTTCGATGCCCAGCGTGGCGAGAACGGCGGCAGCAAGGACTGCACCGGCCGCAAGGGTGAAGACCTTGTCCTGCCGGTGCCGGTCGGCACCACGGTGATCGATGCCGGCACCCAGGAAATCATCGGTGACCTGACCGTGCCCGGTCAGCGCCTGCTGGTGGCCCAGGGTGGTTGGCACGGGCTGGGGAATACCCGCTTCAAGTCCAGTACCAACCGCGCGCCGCGCCAGACCACCAAGGGCAAGCCGGGCGAGTCCCGCGACCTCAAGCTGGAGCTGAAGGTGCTGGCTGACGTCGGTCTGCTGGGGCTGCCGAATGCGGGCAAGAGCACGTTCATTCGTGCGGTGTCGGCCGCCAAGCCGAAAGTGGCGGATTACCCCTTCACTACCCTGGTACCGAACCTGGGTGTGGTCAGCGTCGGGCGCTTCAAGAGCTTCGTCGTGGCCGACATCCCCGGGTTGATCGAGGGCGCTGCCGAGGGTGCTGGCCTGGGGATTCGCTTCCTCAAGCACCTGGCGCGTACGCGCCTGCTGCTGCACATCGTCGACATGGCGCCGCTGGACGAGAGCGATCCGGCCGAGGCGGCTGCGACCATCGTTGAGGAGCTGGGGCGCTTCAGTCCGGCGCTGACCGAGCGTGATCGCTGGCTGGTGCTGAACAAGGCCGACCAGTTGCTGGATGAAGAGCGCGAAGCACGCATGAAAGAGGTGATCCAGCGCCTCGGTTGGGAAGGGCCTGTATTCGTCATCTCCGCCCTGGAGCGCGAGGGGACCGAGGCACTTTCCCAGGAGATCATGCGTTACCTCGACGAGCGGACCCTGCGCATGGAGGAGGACCCGGCCTACGCCGAGTCGCTCGCCGAGCTGGATCAGCGCATCGAGGACGAGGCACGTGCTCGCCTGCAGGCCCTGGATGATCGCCGTGCGCTGCGTCGTGCCGGTCTGAAGAGTGCCGACGAGGCCGATGACGACGATGATTTCTTTGATGACGAGGACGACGGCGACGGGCCGGAGATCTTCTACGTTCCCTGATGACCGCGCCTTCGGGCGCACCGGATGATCGCCATAGGCTGTGCGCCATGGGCCGCACGGCTTTCTAGCTAAGGTTGGAAGATATGCGGGACAAGGTGACTGGCGCGCAGCGCTGGGTGGTGAAGATCGGCAGTGCTTTGCTGACCGCTGATGGGCGTGGCCTCGATCGCGATGCCATGGCGGTGTGGGTGGAGCAGATGGTGGCGCTGCGCAACGCGGGCGTCGAACTGGTGCTGGTGTCGTCCGGCGCGGTGGCGGCGGGCATGAGCCGGTTGGGCTGGAACACCCGCCCGAAGGCCATGCACGAGCTGCAAGCTGCCGCTGCCGTCGGGCAGATGGGGCTGGTGCAGGCCTGGGAATCCAGTTTTGCCGAGCACGGCCGTGGCACTGCCCAGATCCTTCTGACTCACGACGACCTTTCCGACCGCAAGCGCTACCTCAATGCGCGCAGCACCCTGCGTGCACTGGTCGACCTGGGCGTGATTCCCGTCATCAACGAGAACGACACGGTTGTCACCGATGAGATCCGCTTCGGTGACAACGACACCCTGGCGGCCCTGGTGGCCAACCTGGTGGAGGCGGACCTGCTGGTCATCCTCACCGACCGCGATGGCATGTTCGATGCCGATCCGCGTCACAACCCCGATGCCCAGCTGATTTTCGAAGCGCGTGCCGATGATCCGGCGCTGGACGCCGTGGCGGGTGGCACCGGTGGTGCGCTGGGGCGCGGTGGCATGCAGACCAAGCTGCGTGCAGCACGCCTGGCGGCGCGCTCCGGGGCGCACACGATCATCGTTGGTGGCCGTATCGAGCGCGTGCTGGATCGCCTGAAGAGCGGCGAACGCCTGGGTACGCTCCTGGCGCCCGAGCGCGGCATGCTGGCCGCCCGCAAGCAGTGGCTGGCCGGCCACCTGCAGACCCGCGGCACCCTGGTGCTGGATGCGGGGGCGGTGAAGGCGCTGCGTGCCGATCACAAGAGCCTGCTGCCGGTGGGTGTGAAGGCGGTGCAGGGCAGCTTCCGTCGGGGTGAGATGGTGGTCTGTGTCGACCCCGAGGGGGGCGAGGTGGCGCGTGGCCTGGTGAACTACAGCGCTCTGGAAGCGCAGAAGATCATTGGGCAGTCGTCCGAGATGGTGGAGAAGCTGCTGGGCTATGTCGGTGAGCCCGAACTGGTGCACCGGGACAACCTGGTCCTGGTCTGACGAGGAGGTGTCATGAGGCTTCTGAAGGGATTGCTGGCGGCCGTGGCCGCGATGCCGTTGCTGGTGGCGGCCGAGGAGATCGGCTCGGTCTCCACGGTGTTCAAGTGGCTGGGGCCCAATGACAAGATCGTCATCGAGGCGTTCGACGATCCCAAAGTGGAAGGGGTGACCTGCTACCTCTCGCGAGCCAAGACCGGTGGCGTGAAAGGTGGCCTGGGTTTGGCCGAGGATCGTGCGGAGGCCTCCATTGCCTGTCGGCAGGTGGGGCCGGTGCGTTTCACGGCTGAGCTGAAGGATGGCGAGGAAGTGTTCAAGGAGCGCACCTCGCTGGTGTTCAAGACCATGCAGGTGGTGCGCTTCTTCGATCGCAAGCGCAACACGCTCGTCTATCTGGTCTACAGCGACCGGATCATCGAGGGCAGTCCGCAGAACGCGGTGACGGCCATTCCGATCATGCCCTGGTCGAACAAGCCCTGAGTCAACGATGGAAAGCCCGGTTCGCCGGGCTTTTTATTGCCTGGCGGATGTGCAGTGCCAAATCGCGGGCAATAAAAAACCGGCCATCAGGCCGGTTTTTCGTACAAGAACGAGCTTAGGCAGCAGCCTGGCCCAGCGCCTTGATGTGCGCGTTCAGGCGGCTCTTGTGACGAGCGGCCTTGTTCTTGTGGATGATGCCTTTGTCGGCCATGCGGTCGATGACCGGTACAGCAGCGGTGTAGGCTGCTTGGGCCTTGTGCAGGTCCTTGGCGTCGAGCGCCTTGACTACGTTTTTGATGTAGGTACGGACCATGGAGCGCAGGCTGGCGTTATGGCTACGACGCTTCTCAGCCTGTTTCGCGCGTTTTTTGGCAGAAGGTGTATTGGCCACCGTCAAGCTCCTCGGAAACTGGGGGATACGAACAAATAAGGCCGCGAATCATGCCGATGCACTGTGGCGATGTCAAGGGCGGTTGAGTGCCCTTGCCGTGGCGGGCGACGAGCGTGCAACGTGATTTCTTCGCTGCGCAGCTCTACACTCGCGCGCTCCGGGGCTGCCCGGGCGTCGGCTTCTGCGGTCGCGCATTCTTTCCTTCGGCCTCCTGGGATGCAAGCTTTTACGTCATGAATCTGCTCAAGTCGCTGGCCGCCGTCAGCTCCATCACCATGCTGTCGCGGGTACTGGGCTTCGTTCGCGACACCATCGTGGCGCGTGCCTTCGGTGCCGGCATGGCCACGGATGCCTTCTTCGTCGCCTTCAAGCTGCCCAACCTGCTGCGGCGGATCTTCGCCGAGGGGGCGTTCTCCCAGGCGTTCGTCCCGATCCTGGCGGAGTACAAGAGCCAGCAGGGCGAGGAGGCGACCCGAACCTTCATCGCCTACGTGGCGGGGCTGCTGACCCTGGCGCTGGCGCTGGTCACGGCGCTGGGCATTCTTGCGGCGCCCTGGGTGATCTATGCCACCGCTCCCGGCTTCACCGACACCCAGGAGAAGTTCGAACTGACCACCGACCTGTTGCGGGTCACCTTTCCCTATATCTTCCTGATCTCGCTGTCGTCACTGGCGGGCGCGGTCCTGAACACCTGGAACCGCTTCGCGGTGCCGGCCTTTGTGCCGACGCTGCTGAACGTAGCGATGATCGTCTTTGCGGTGTTCCTCACGCCTTATTTCCATCCGCCGGTGATGGCGCTGGCCTGGGCGACCCTGGCGGGCGGGCTGGCCCAGTTGCTGTTCCAGCTGCCGGCGCTCAAACGCATCGGCATGCTCGTGCTGCCGCGCCTGAACCTGCGCGATACCGGCGTCTGGCGGGTGCTGAAGCAGATGGGGCCGGCCATCTTCGGGGTCTCGGTGAGCCAGATCTCGCTGATCATCAACACCATCTTCGCGTCCTTCCTGGTGGCCGGCTCGGTGTCCTGGATGTACTACGCCGACCGCCTGATGGAGCTGCCCTCCGGCGTGCTTGGCGTGGCGCTCGGTACCATCCTGCTGCCGTCGCTGGCCAAGACCTACGCCAATGACGACCGCACGGCCTATTCCGAGCTGCTGGATTGGGGGCTGCGCCTGTGCTTCCTGCTGGTGCTGCCCTGCGCCC
This sequence comes from Pseudomonas sp. zfem003, assembly GCF_032621675.1. Taxonomy (NCBI): domain Bacteria; kingdom Pseudomonadati; phylum Pseudomonadota; class Gammaproteobacteria; order Pseudomonadales; family Pseudomonadaceae; genus Pseudomonas; species Pseudomonas sp. zfem003. The sequence goes on from NZ_JAVYJG010000005.1 coordinate 102,333, forward strand.
TGGCGTTGGCGCTGCTCGCCGAGCCGCTGACGGTGTCGCTGTTCCAGTACGGCAAGTTCACCGCCCATGACGCGCTGATGACCCAGCGCGCGCTGATCGCCTACGCCGTCGGTCTGCTCGGGATCATCCTGGTGAAGGTCCTGGCGCCCGGCTTCTATGCCCGGCAGAACATCCGCACCCCGGTGCGTATCGCCCTGCTGACCCTGGCGGTGACCCAGTTGCTCAACCTGGTGCTGATCGGGCCCTTGCAGCACGCGGGCCTGGCACTGGCCATCGGGCTGGCGGCCTGCCTCAACGCGGCGTTGCTGTTCTGGCAATTGCGCCGGCAGCGTCTTTTCCTGCCCCAGCCGGGCTGGGGTGTGTTCCTGCTCAAGCTGCTGGTAGCGGTTGCGGTGATGGGGGCGGTCCTGGTGCTGGGCGCTGCCTGGCTGCCGGCCTGGGACAGCGGTGGCATGCCCGAGCGTCTGGCGCGGCTGATGCTGCTGGTGGTCGCCGGGGCGGGCAGTTATTTCGCCACCCTGGCGGTGCTGGGTTTCCGCCTTCGCCACTTCGCCCGACGGGCTGTCCGATAGCGGGGTTGTGCCCTCCGGAGAGCGGCTTTGCGACACGTCAGACGTGCCTGTTGTGATGGCGCGGCTGTGCGTATAATCGGCCACTTTGTGAACAAGACGTGTGCTATGCAGCTGGTCCGAGGTCTTCATAACCTGCGGCCCCGATCCGGGGGCTGCGTTGCCACCATCGGCAATTTCGACGGCGTCCACCGGGGTCACCAGGCCATTCTCAAGCGCCTGCGCGAACGCGCGGCCGAGCTGGGCGTACCCAGCTGCGTGGTGATCTTCGAGCCCCAGCCCCGTGAGTTCTTCGGCCCCGATACCGCCCCCGTCCGCCTGACGCGCCTGCGCGACAAGCTTGAGCTGCTGGCTGGCGAGGGCGTGGATTTCGTCCTGTGCCTGGCGTTCAACCGGCGCTTGCGCGAGCTGTCCGCTGCCGAGTTCGTCCATGCGGTGCTGGTGGAAGGGCTGGGCGTGCATCACCTGGAGATCGGTGACGACTTCCGCTTCGGCTGTGATCGCGCCGGAGACTTCGCCTTCCTCCAGGCCGCCGGGGAGGCCGAGGGCTTCACCGTCGAAGCCGCCGCCACCGTCGAACTGGATGGCATGCGGGTCAGCAGCACCCGTGTCCGCGAGGCCCTGGCCGCCGCCGACTTCCCGCTGGCCGAGCACCTGCTCGGGCGGCCCTTCAGCATCACCGGCCGTGTCCTGCATGGCCAGAAGCTGGCCAGGCAGCTCGGCACGCCGACTGCCAACGTGCAACTCAAGCGACGCCGTGTACCGCTCTCCGGGGTCTTCCTGGTCAGCGTGGAGCTGGATGGCCAGCGCTGGCCCGGTGTCGCCAACATCGGCGTGCGCCCCACCGTGAAAGGGGATGGCAACGCCCACCTGGAAGTGCACCTGCTGGATTTCGCCGCCAACCTCTACGACCGGCGTATCAGCGTCACCTTCCACCGCAAGCTGCGCGAAGAGCAGCGATTCGCCTCCCTGGAGGCCCTCAAGTCGGCGATTGACGCGGACGTCGCCGCAGCCCGTGCCTACTGGCAGGGCGCCCACCTTCAATGATGAGCCTGGACTGACATGACCGATTACAAAGCGACCCTCAACCTGCCGGAAACGGCATTTCCGATGAAGGCCGGTCTTCCCCAGCGTGAGCCGGAGACCCTGCAGCGCTGGGACTCCATTGGGCTTTATCAGAAGCTGCGCCAGATCGGTGAGGGCCGCCCCACGTTCATCCTCCACGACGGCCCGCCCTACGCGAACGGCGAGATCCACATCGGCCACGCGCTGAACAAGATCCTCAAGGACATCATCGTCCGCTCCAAGACCCTTTCCGGTTACGACGCGCCCTACGTGCCGGGCTGGGACTGCCATGGCCTGCCCATCGAGCACAAGGTGGAGACCACCCACGGCAAGAACCTGCCGGCGGACAAGGTCCGCGAGCTGTGCCGTGCCTACGCCGCCGAGCAGATCGAGCTGCAGAAGGCCGACTTCATCCGTCTGGGTGTGCTGGGTGACTGGAGCAACCCCTACAAGACCATGAACTTCGCCAACGAAGCCGGCGAGATCCGTGCCCTGGCCGAAATGGTCAAGGGCGGCTTCGTGTTCAAGGGGCTGAAGCCGGTCAACTGGTGCTTCGACTGCGGTTCGGCCCTGGCCGAGGCCGAGGTGGAGTACAAGGACAAGCAGTCCGACGCCATCGACGTTGCCTTCCCGGTGGAAGACGCCGACAAGCTGGCTGCCGCCTTCGGCCTGGCCAGCCTGCCCAAGCCGGCCGCCATCGTGATCTGGACCACCACCCCCTGGACCATCCCGGCCAACCAGGCGCTGAACGTCCACCCCGAATTCGAGTACGCCCTGGTGGACACCGGCGCTCGCCTGCTGGTGCTGGCGACCGAACTTGTGGAGTCCTGCCTGACTCGCTACGGCCTCGAAGGCCAGGTGATCGCCACCGCCAAGGGCGAGGCGCTGGAGCACATTCGCTTCCGCCATCCGTTCTACGAGCGCTTCTCCCCGGTCTACCTGGCCGAGTACGTCGAACTGGGCGCCGGCACGGGCGTGGTGCACTCGGCGCCGGCCTATGGCGAGGATGACTTCCGCTCCTGCAAGAACTACGGCATGAGCAATGACGACATCCTCAGCCCGGTGCAGAGCAATGGCGTGTATGTGGCCGACCTGCCGTTCTTCGGTGGCCAGTTCATCTGGAAGGCCAACCCGGCCATCGTCGCCAAGCTGGAAGAAGTGGGGGCGCTGCTCAAGCACGAGGCGATCAAGCACAGCTACATGCACTGCTGGCGCCACAAGACCCCGCTGATCTATCGCGCTACCGCCCAGTGGTTCGTCGGTATGGACAAGCAGCCCAACCAGGGCGGCACCCTCCGCGAGCGTGCCCTGGCGGCCATCGAGCAGACCCAGTTCACCCCGGCTTGGGGCCAGGCGCGCCTGCACAGCATGATCGCCGGCCGTCCCGACTGGTGCATCTCGCGCCAGCGCAACTGGGGCGTGCCGATCCCGTTCTTCCTGCACAAGGCCACCGGCGAGCTGCACCCGCGCACCGTCGAGCTGATGGAGGAAGTGGCCAAGCGCGTCGAGCAGCAGGGCATCGAGGCCTGGTTCAAGCTGGAGCCTGCGGAGCTGCTGGGCGACGAGGCCGGTGACTACGAGAAGATCCTCGACACCCTGGACGTCTGGTTCGATTCCGGCACCACCCACTGGCATGTGCTGCGTGGTTCGCACCCGCAAGGCCACGCCAGCGGTCCGCGTGCGGACCTCTACCTGGAAGGCTCCGACCAGCACCGCGGCTGGTTCCATTCCTCGTTGCTGACTGGCAGTGCCATCGACGGCCATGCACCCTACAAGGGCCTGCTGACCCACGGCTTTACTGTGGACGAGCGCGGCCACAAGATGTCCAAGTCCCTGGGCAACACCGTGGCGCCGCAGAAGATCAACAACACCCTGGGCGCCGACATCCTGCGCCTGTGGGTTGCGGCCACCGACTATTCGGGCGAGATGGCCGTTTCCGACCAGATCCTGCAGCGCAGCGCCGACGCCTACCGGCGTATCCGCAACACCGCGCGCTTCATGCTGGCCAACCTCAACGGCTTCGACCCGGCCCGCGACCTGCTGCCGCCGGAGCAGATGCTCGACCTCGACCGCTGGGCGCTGGACGCCGCTGCGCGCCTGCAGGACGAGATCCTCGAGGCCTATGGCGAGTACCGCTTCTGGAACGTCTACTCGAAGCTGCACAACTTCTGCGTGCAGGAGCTGGGCGGTTTCTACCTCGACATCATCAAGGACCGTCAGTACACCACCCGTGCCGACAGTGTGGCCCGTCGTTCCTGCCAGACCGCGCTGTTCCACATCACCGAGGCGCTGGTGCGCTGGATCGCGCCGATCCTGGCCTTCACTGCCGAGGAGATCTGGCAGTACCTTCCGGGCGAGCACAACGAGTCGGTCATGCTGAACACCTGGTACGAAGGCCTGGACCGCCTGCCGGAAGGCTTCGCCCTGGATGCGGCCTACTGGACCCGTGTCATGGCGGTCAAAGGGGCGGTCAACAAGGAGCTGGAAGCCCTGCGTTCGGCCAAGGCCATCGGTGGCAACCTGCAGGCCGAAGTCACCCTGTTCGGCGACGACGCCCTGCAGGCCGACCTGGCCCGGTTGGGCAACGAGCTGCGCTTCGTGCTCATCACCTCCACCGCTGAAGTCCGCCCGGCGGGCGAGGCGCCGGAGCAGGCCGTGACCACCGAGGTGCCGGGCCTGAAGCTGCGCATCCTCAAGTCCGAACACGCCAAGTGCGGCCGTTGCTGGCACCACCGTGCGGACGTCGGCACCCACGCGGCGCACCCGGAGCTGTGCGGTCGTTGCGTGGAGAACATCGAAGGCGCCGGCGAGGTTCGCCACCATGCCTGAGGCCCGTTTCGGTCGGCTGGGCTGGCTGCTGCTGAGCGTCCTGGTGTTCCTGCTGGACCAGGGCACCAAGTGGGCAGTGCTGGACCTGATCCCTAAGCACACCCGCATCACGGTGATCCCCGGCTGGTTCGACTGGACCCACGTCTACAACACCGGCGCTGCCTTCAGCTTTCTGGCGGACAGCTCGGGCTGGCAGCGCTGGCTGTTCGCGCTCATCGCCATCGTGGTGAGCGGCGTGCTGGTGGTCTGGCTCAAGCGCCTGAAGGCCGACGAGACCTGGCTGGCCATCGCCCTGGCCGCCGTGCTCGGTGGCGCGCTGGGCAACCTGTACGACCGCGTGGTGCTGGGCCACGTGGTCGACTTCCTCCTGGTGCACTGGCAGGACCGCTGGTATTTCCCGGCGTTCAACCTGGCCGACACCGCGATCACCCTCGGCGCCATCATGCTGGCGCTGGATATGTTCAAGACGAAGAAGTCCGGAGAAGCCGCCCATGACTGAGTCCCTCGCCACCGAGCTGCGCATCGGCCCGGACCGTGAAGTGACGCTGAACTTCGCCATCAAGCTGGAGAACGGCGACGTGGTCGACAGCACCTTCGGCAAGCAGCCGGCCACCTTCAAGGTCGGCGACGGCAACCTGCTGCCGGGCTTCGAGAACGCGCTGTTCGGCCTCAAGGCCGGCGACCGTCGCGAACTGCCCATCAGCCCCGAGCAGGGTTTCGGCCAGCCGAACGAGCAGAACGTCCAGGTCATGCCCCGTGGCCAGTTCCAGGACATGGAGCTGTCCGAAGGCCTGCTGATCATCTTCAACGACGCCGCCAACGCCGAGTTGCCCGGTGTCGTGAAGGCCTTCGACGCTGACCGCGTGACCATCGACTTCAACCACCCGCTGGCTGGCAAGACGCTGCGCTTCGAGGTGGAAATCCTGGCGGTTCGCCCGCTCTGATCCGTTTCCCGACAGGGGAGGGCGGCCGGCAGGCCTGGAGGTAACAAGCATGCAGATCAAACTCGCCAACCCCCGTGGGTTCTGTGCCGGCGTGGACCGTGCCATCGAGATCGTCAACCGTGCGCTGGAAGTGTTCGGCCCGCCGATCTACGTCCGCCACGAAGTGGTGCACAACAAGTTCGTCGTCGAAGACCTGCGCGCCCGTGGCGCCGTGTTCGTCGAAGAGCTGGACCAGGTGCCGGACAACGTCATCGTCATCTTCAGCGCCCACGGCGTGTCCCAGGCCGTGCGCCAGGAGGCCGAGCGCCGTGGCCTCAAGGTGTTCGACGCCACCTGCCCGCTGGTGACCAAGGTGCACATGGAGGTGGCCCGCTACAGCCGTGACGGCCGTGAATGCGTGCTGATCGGCCACGCCGGTCACCCGGAGGTGGAAGGCACCATGGGGCAGTACGACACCGTCAATGGCGGCGCGATCTACCTGGTGGAGAACGAGGACGACGTGGAGCGCCTGGTGGTTCGCAACCCCGAGGCCTTGTCCTTCGTCACCCAGACGACCCTTTCCATGGACGACACCAGCCGCGTGATCGATGCCCTGCGGGCTCGCTTCCCTTCCATCGGCGGGCCGCGCAAGGACGACATCTGCTACGCCACCCAGAACCGCCAGGACGCGGTGAAGCAACTGGCTGACGAAAGCGATGTGGTGCTGGTGGTGGGCAGCCCCAACAGCTCCAACTCCAACCGCCTGCGCGAACTCGCCGAGCGCATCGGCACCCCGGCCTACCTGATCGACGGCGCCGAGGACCTGCAGCAGGGCTGGTTCGCCGGTGTGCAACGGGTCGGCATCACCGCCGGCGCCTCCGCCCCGGAGGTGCTGGTGCAGGGCGTGATCCAGCAACTGCGCGAGTGGGGCGCCGAGGTAGCGCTTGAGCTGGACGGGCGGCCGGAGAACGTCACCTTCTCGATGCCCAAGGAGCTGCGGGTCAAGGCGATCTGAGCTACGGCAGTAAATAAAAACGGGGGCTTCGGCCCCCGTTTTCATTGCCCATGAAAAATGCCGCCCATCAGGGATGGGCGGCATGGAGGGTGCGATGGATCAGTCGAAGACGATCTCCTCCCCCTCGACTCGAGCGTGGATGGCGACGCCTGGGGCGAACTGGCCGGCGAGGATCTGCTGGGCCAGCGGGTTTTCGATCCAGCGCTGGATGGCGCGCTTGAGCGGGCGGGCGCCGTAGACCGGGTCGTAGCCAACGGCAATCAGCTTGTCGAGGGCTTCCGGGCTCAGCTCCAGGCTCAGGTCGCGTTCGGCCAGGCGTTTGCGCAGGCGTTGCAGCTGGATGCTGGCGATGCCGCCGATCTGGTCGCGGCCCAGGGGCTCGAACACCACGACTTCGTCGATCCGGTTGATGAATTCCGGGCGGAAGTGGCTGCTGACGGCATCCATCACCGCCGCGCGCTGGGCCTCACGGTCGCCCACCAGCTCCTGGATCTGCGCGGAGCCGAGGTTGGAGGTCATCACCACCACGGTGTTGCGGAAGTCGACGGTGCGGCCGTGGCTGTCGGTCAGGCGGCCGTCCTCCAGCACCTGCAGGAGGATGTTGAAGACGTCCGGGTGGGCCTTCTCCACTTCATCCATCAGCACGACGGAGTAGGGCTTGCGACGCACGGCTTCGGTCAGGTAGCCGCCTTCCTCGTAGCCGACGTAGCCCGGAGGGGCACCGATGAGGCGGGCCACGGAGTGTTTCTCCATGAACTCGGACATGTCGATGCGCACCAGCGCCTCTTCGGTGTCGAAGAGGAATTCGGCCAGGGCCTTGCACAGCTCGGTCTTGCCCACGCCCGTCGGGCCGAGGAACAGGAAGGAGCCGCTGGGTCGGTTCGGGTCGGCCAGGCCGGCGCGGGAGCGGCGCACGGCGTTGGCCACGGCGACCACGGCTTCATGCTGGCCGATGACGCGCTTGTGCAGCTCGTCTTCCATGCGCAGCAGCTTGTCGCGCTCGCCTTCGAGCATCTTGGCCACCGGGATGCCGGTCCACTTGGAGACGACCTCGGCGATCTCCTCGTCGGTCACCTTGTTGCGCAGCAACTGGTTCTCCGGCTTGCCGTGCTGGTCGACCATCTGCAGGCTGCGTTCCAGGTCGGGGATGATGCCGTACTGCAGCTCGGCCATGCGGTTCAGGTCGCCCCTGCGGCGGGCGGCTTCCAGTTCGGTGCGGGATTGTTCGATCTTCTGCTGGATCTGGGCGGAGCCCTGGACTTCGGCTTTCTCCGATTTCCAGATTTCCTCCAGGTCGGCGTATTCGCGCTCCAGCTTGAGGATGTCGTCCTCCAGTTTGGCCAGGCGCTTGATGGCGGCCTCGTCCTCTTCCTTCTTCATGGCCTCGCGCTCGATCTTCAGCTGGATCAGGCGGCGGTCCAGGCGGTCGAGGGCTTCGGGCTTGGAGTCGATCTCCATGCGGATGCGGCTGGCGGCTTCGTCGATCAGGTCGATGGCCTTGTCCGGCAGCTGGCGATCGGTGATGTAGCGGTGCGAGAGCTTGGCGGCGGCGATGATGGCGCCGTCGGTGATGGTCACGCCGTGGTGCACCTCGTAGCGCTCCTTCAGGCCACGGAGGATGGCGATGGTGTCTTCCTCGCTGGGCTCGTCCACCAGGACTTTCTGGAAGCGGCGCTCCAGGGCGGCGTCCTTCTCGATGTACTGGCGGTACTCGTCCAGGGTGGTGGCGCCAACGCAGTGCAGTTCGCCACGGGCCAGGGCAGGCTTGAGCATGTTGCCGGCGTCCATGGCGCCTTCGGCCTTGCCAGCGCCGACCATGGTGTGCAGCTCGTCGATGAAGAGGATGACGCGGCCTTCCTGCTTGGACAGTTCATTGAGCACGGCCTTGAGGCGCTCTTCGAACTCGCCACGGAACTTGGCACCGGCGATCAGGGCGCCCATGTCCAGGGCCAGCAGGCGCTTGTCCTTCAGGCCATCGGGCACTTCGCCGTTGATGATGCGCTGGGCCAGGCCTTCGGCGATGGCGGTCTTGCCGACGCCAGGCTCGCCGATCAGCACGGGGTTATTCTTGGTGCGGCGCTGCAGGACCTGGATGGTGCGGCGGATCTCGTCGTCACGGCCGATCACCGGGTCGAGCTTGCCGTCTTCGGCGCGCTTGGTGAGGTCGACGGTGTACTTGTCCAGGGCCTGGCGGGCTTCCTCGACGTTGGGGTCGTTCACGGCCTGGCCGCCTCGCAGGTTGGCGATGGCGTTCTCCAGGGCCTTGCGGGTGACGCCCTGGCCGAGCAGCAGCTTGCCCAGGCGAGTGTTTTCGTCCATCGCGGCCAGCACCACCAGTTCGCTGGAGATGAACTGGTCGCCTTTCTGCTGGGCCAGGCGGTCGGCCTGGTTGAGCAGGCGGGCGAGGTCCTGGGACAGGTTCACGTCGCCGGTGGGGTTCTGGATCTTCGGCAGGCCGTCGAGCTCCTTAGTCAGGCCCGCCCGCAGGGCGGCGATGTCGAAGCCCACCTGCATGAGCAGAGGTTTGATGGAGCCGCCCTGCTGGTCGAGCAGGGCGAGCATGAGGTGCAGCGGCTCGATGGCCGAGTGGTCGTGGCCGACGGCCTGGGATTGGGCGTCGGACAGCGCCAGTTGGAGTTTGCTGGTCAGTCGATCTATGCGCATGGGGGCAGTCCTTCCTCTAGGGGGCGGGCTGGGGCGATGAGCGCCCCGAAGACGATGAGCTCGCCGGGATGCAGTGTAGATAAGGACGATTCTGGGCGATTCAAGGTGCCCGGCCTTGATGCAGGTCAGCGGCTCAATCGGCCAGCCAGACGAGGCTCGCGAAGCGCCCGGTGCGGGAGGCGCGGCGGTAGGAGTAGAAGCGCGGGTCGCTGACGGTGCAGAAACCGCCGCCATAAACCGCAGTGATGCCACGGGCGGCGAGGCGGATGCGGGCGAGGGCGTAGATATCCGCCAGGTAGCGGCCGGCATTTGCGCTGGGGCGGAAGGCGGCGTCTGCTTCGGCGTGCTGGGCGATGAAGGCGTCGCGGACCTCCGGGCCGACTTCGAAGGCGTCCGGGCCGATGGCCGGTCCGAGCCAGACCAGGATCTGGTCCGTCGGTGTGGCCAGGGCATCCAGCGTGGCTTCCAGTACACCGTTTGCCAGGCCGCGCCAGCCTGCATGAGCGGCTGCGACACGGGTGCCGTCGCGGTTGCAGAAGAGCGCGGGCAGGCAGTCGGCGGTCATCACCAGGCTGGCGATGCCGGGGGTCTGGCTCCAGCTGGCGTCAGCCGTCTCTACGCGGGAGGGATCGGCTTCGACCACGCGGGTGCCGTGTACCTGGCTGAGCCAGGCGGGCTGGCAGCCGAGGGTGGTCGTGAGCTTGAGGCGGTTGCTGGCGACGGCGGCGGGGTTGTCGTCGACGTGGTCACCGAGGTTGAAGCTGTCGTAGGGCGGAAGGCTGACGCCGTCGGCGCGGGTGGTCACGCAGGCCCTGACCCGCGTGGGGGCGGGCCAGTCGGGCGTGAGCCAGCCCGTCATCAGACGAAGGACTCGTTGTCCTGCCGCAGCAGGGTCAGCAGCCAGACGAAGTCATCGGGCAGCGGGGATTCCCACTTCATGCGATCACCGGTTTCCGGGTGGTCGAGCTCCAGGAAGCGGGCGTGCAGCGCCTGGCGGGGGAATTCTTTCAGCGTCTGTACCAGGGTCGGGCTCGCTGCCGGCGGAATGCGGAAGCGGCCGCCGTACACCGGGTCACCCACCAGCGGGTGGTTGATGTAGGCCATGTGCACGCGGATCTGGTGGGTGCGGCCGGTCTCCAGCTTGACCCGGGTGTGGGTGTGGGAACGGAACCGCTCCAGCACGCGGTAGTGGCTGACGGCCTGCTTGCCACCGGCCACCACGCCCATGCGCTGGCGCTGCTGGGAGCTGCGGCCGATGGGCGCGTCGACTTTGCCACCCGCGGTGATCACGCCGACGACGATGGCTTCGTAGATGCGGCTGACGGTCCGGGCCTGCAACTGGGCGACCAGCTTGGTGTGGGCTTCGAGGGTCTTGGCCACCACCATCAGGCCGGTGGTGTCCTTGTCGAGGCGATGCACGATACCGGCCCGGGGCACGTTGGCCAGGTCGGGGGCATGGTGCAGCAGGGCGTTGAGCAGGGTGCCGTCCATGTGGCCGGCCGCCGGGTGCACCACCAGGCCGGCGGGCTTGTCCAGCACCAGCAGGTGGTCGTCCTCGTAGACGATATTCAGCTCGATGTCCTGGGCCACCCACTCGCCCTGGGACTCCAGCTCGGCATCAAGCGCCAGCACGGAACCGCCATAGACGGTGTCGCGGGGGCGGAGCACTTGGCCGTCCACGGTGAGTCGCCCTTCCTTGATCCAGGCGGACAGGCGGGAGCGGGAGTGTTCGTCGAAGAGTTGTGCGGCAACTTGGTCCAGGCGTTGCCCGCCCAAATCGGACGGCACCTCGGCACTCAGTTGGATGGCCTGTTTATTGGTCAGGGACATGCTCGAAAACGGCGGGGCGCAGCCTTTGGTTTCGGCCACGCGCTTGTGGTTAAATACGGCGTCTTTGTCCTGGGAAAGCCCAGGGCGCCCATCATAACAGGACGGCTCCGCCCAAGACAGCGGACCGTCACAGGGACGCAAGCCACCATGCAAGTGAAACACCTGCTGCTGATCGCCATTCTCGCCCTCACCGCCGCGTGTTCCTCCAAAGAAGTGGTCGACGAGAACCTGAGCGAGTCCGAGCTGTACCAGCAGGCTCAGTCCGACCTGGACAACAAGAGCTATTCCAGCGCCGTCGCCAAGCTCAAGGCCCTCGAGTCCCGCTACCCCTTCGGGCGCTACGCCGAGCAGGCCCAGCTCGAGCTGATCTACGCCTACTACAAGAACGTCGAGCCGGAGGCCGCCAAGTCGGCCGCCGAGCGTTTCATCCGCCTGCACCCGCAGCATGCCAACGTCGACTACGCCTACTACCTGAAGGGCCTGGCCTCCTTCGAACAGGATCGTGGCCTGCTGGCGCGCTTCCTGCCGCTGGATATGACCAAGCGTGACCCGGGTGCCGCCCGCGACTCCTACAACGAGTTCGCCCAGCTGACCAGCCGCTACCCCCACAGCCGCTACGCGCCGGACGCCAAGCAGCGCATGGTCTATCTGCGTAACCTGCTGGCCGCCTACGAAATCCACGTTGCCCACTACTACCTGACCCGCCAGGCCTATGTCGCCGCCGGCAATCGTGGTCGTTACGTGGTGGAGAACTTCCAGGGCACCCCTGCCGTGGGCGATGGCCTGGCCGTGATGGTTGAGTCCTACCAGCGCCTGGGTCTGGATGACCTGGCCGCGACCAGCCTGGAAACCCTGAAGCTGAACTACCCCGAGCACCCGAGCCTGGTCGATGGCCAGTTCGTGCCCCGCGAGGACGAAGCCGACAACCGCAGCTGGCTGGCCAAGGCCACCCTCGGCCTGATCGAAAGCGAAGCGCCGCTGCCCCCGGGCCAGACCCGCGCCAACCAGGACGTGATCAAGCAGTACGAAGATGCCAGGGAAGAAATCCCGGACGAGCTCCAGCCCGAGAACGCCTCAGCTGGTGGCGATACCGGCGGCAAGAAGCGCTCCTGGTTCAGCTATATGACCTTCGGCCTTTTCGACTGAGGCGGATGGACAATAAAAAGAGGCCTGCGGGCCTCTTTTTTCATGCCGGCGAGGACACAGTGCACAGCACTGCCTTTAGCTGCTGGGCGTGGGGAAACGCCTTGGCTTAAACTGCTGGCCTTTCCCCGGACACTCGAGTTCGACGCATGTTGCGCCTGATCTTCTGGATTGCCGTCATTTTTGCTGCCGTATGGGTATGGCGCCGCATGAAGGCCCGCCCGCCCCGCCAGGAGGCCCCGCCCGCCGAGCCGGCCGCCAGCCCCATGGTTCGTTGCGCCCAGTGTGGCGTCCACGTTCCCCAGTCCGAAGCCCTGCCCAGTGCCCAGCGCTGGTACTGCAGCCAGGCCCACCTCGAACAAGGCAAGGCCAGTGGCGAGCACTGAGTCGCCCTCCCTGGCGAGCAACCAGATCCGACGGATCTTCCGCCTTTACAACCTGTATCGCCTGCTCATCGGCCTGGCGCTGGTCGGGCTGATTTCCAGTGAGCTGGACAGCGAGCTGCTGAACCTGGCCCGTGTCCAGCTGTTCCGCAATGCCAGCTGGTTCTACCTGCTGCTGAACATCCTCATTGCGCTGATGGTGCGCCGCCCCCAGCACATGCTGCAGGTGTTCAGCCTGGCGCTGGTGGACGTCATCCTGCTGTCCTGCATCTTCTATGCAGCAGGCGGTTCGCCCAGCGGCATCGGCAACCTGATCATCGTTGCGGTGGCCATTGCCAACATCCTGCTGCGTGGGCGTATCGGGCTGCTGATCGCCGCCGTCGCCGCCATCGGGATGATCTACCTGACCTTCTACCTGAGCTTGTCCCGCCCGGAAGCGGCCAACCAGTACGTACAGGCCGGTGCGCTCGGTGCCCTGTGCTTTGCAGGCGCCCTGTTCGTGCAGGGCATCAGCCGGCGTCTGCAGTTGAGCGAGACCCTGGCCGAGCAGCGTGCTGCCGACGTGGCCAATCTGGAAGCGCTCAACGCGCTCATCCTGCAGCGCATGCGCACCGGCATCCTGGTGCTGGACAGCCGTCACCGGGTGTTGCTGGCCAACCAGGCTGCCCAGGCGATGCTGGGGCACGACGGGCTGGCGGGGCGCCCCCTCGGGCCGCACTGCCCGGAGCTGCTCAAGCGGCTGGAGCAGTGGTGGGATAACCCGACCCTGCGCCCCCAGAGCCTGCAGCCGGTACCCGATGGCACGGTGCTACAGCCCAGCTTCGTCCAGCTGCAGCGTGGCGAGCAGCTGGATACGCTGGTCTTCCTCGAAGACATCTCGCAGATCGCCCAGCAGGCGCAGCAGCTGAAGCTGGCTTCCCTGGGGCGGCTGACCGCCGGTATCGCCCATGAGATCCGCAATCCCCTGGGCGCCATCAGTCATGCCGCCCAGCTGTTGCAGGAGTCCGAAGAGCTGGAGGGGCCCGACCGCCGCCTGGCGCAGATCATCCAGGATCATTCCCGGCGGATGAACCTCGTCATCGAGAACGTCCTGCAACTGTCGCGGCGCCGCCAGTCGGAACCCCAGCTGCTGGATCTCAAGTACTGGCTGCACCGATTCGCCAGCGAGTTCCGCAGCGCTTCACCGGTGGGGCAGACCCTTCACCTGGAGACGAACCCGGGCAGTATCCAGACCCGCATGGACCCCCACCAGCTCACACAGGTGCTGACCAACCTGGTGCAGAACGGCCTGCGCTACAGCGCGCAGAAGCACCGCCAGGGGCAGGTCTGGCTGAAACTCTTCCGTGACGCCGAGAGCGACCTGCCCATACTGGAAGTGATGGACGACGGCCCCGGCGTCGCCGAGGAGCAGCTCCATCACCTGTTCGAGCCCTTCCACACCACGGAGAACAAGGGCACCGGGCTCGGCCTGTACATCTCCCGCGAGCTGTGCGAGAGCAACCAGGCCCGCCTTGACTATCGACCCCGCGAAGGCGGCGGCAGCTGTTTCCGCATCACCTTCGCCCATCCGCGAAAACTGAGTTGACCATGACCCGACAGAGAGCCCTGATCGTCGACGACGAGCCCGATATCCGCGAACTGCTGGAGATCACCCTCGGCCGGATGAAGCTGGACACCCGCAGCGCCCGCAACGTCAAGGAGGCCCGCGAGTGGCTGGCCCGCGAACCGTTCGACCTCTGCCTCACGGACATGCGCCTGCCCGATGGCACCGGGCAGGAGCTGGTGCAGTACATCCAGCAGCGCCATCCCCAGGTGCCGGTGGCCATGATCACGGCCTACGGCAGCCTCGATACCGCCATCAATGCCCTCAAGGCCGGCGCCTTCGACTTCCTGACCAAGCCAGTGGACCTTGGCCGTCTGCGCGAGCTGGTGGCGACTGCCCTGCGGCTGCGCAGCGGCGAGTCGGATGAAGAAGCCAGCGTCGACAGCCGCCTGCTGGGCGAATCGCCCCCCATGCGGGCGTTGCGCAACCAGATCCAGAAACTCGCCCGCAGCCAGGCGCCCGTCTACATCAGCGGCGAGTCGGGAAGCGGCAAGGAACTGGTCGCACGACTCATCCACGAGCAAGGGCCGCGCGCCAGTCACCCCTTCGTGCCGGTGAACTGCGGTGCCATTCCGTCGGAGCTGATGGAGAGCGAGTTCTTCGGCCACAAGAAGGGCAGCTTTACCGGTGCCATCGAGGACAAGCAGGGCCTGTTCCAGGCTGCCCACGGCGGCACCCTGTTCCTCGACGAAGTGGCGGACCTGCCGCTGCCCATGCAGGTCAAGCTGCTGCGGGCCATTCAGGAGAAGGCGGTACGTGCCGTTGGTGGCCAGCAGGAAGTGGTGGTGGACGTGCGCATCCTCAGTGCCACTCACAAGGACCTGGCTGCCGAGGTGGCTGCCGGGCGATTCCGCCAGGACCTGTTCTACCGGCTCAACGTGATCGAACTGGGGGTGCCGCCGTTGCGTGAGCGCCGCGAAGACATTCCCCGCCTGGCGGACGTGATGCTCAAGCGCCTGGCCGAAGCCTGCTCGCTGCCGGCCGCGACCCTTACCCGTGATGCGCTGGAGAAGCTCAAGACCTACCGCTTCCCCGGGAACGTGCGCGAGCTGGAGAACATGCTCGAGCGGGCCTACACCCTGTGCGAAAACGACCAGATCCAGCCCCATGACCTGCGCTTCACTGAGGCTGCTGGCGCGGCAGAAGGCGGCGAGGCGGACCTCGCCAAGATCGACAACCTCGAGGACTACCTCGAGGAGATCGAGCGCAAGCTGATCATGCAGGCCCTGGAAGAGACCCGCTGGAACCGCACGGCAGCAGCCCAGCGTCTTGGGCTGACCTTTCGTTCCATGCGTTACAGGCTGAAGAAGCTGGGGATCGACTGATCCCCAGGCAGGTCAAAGGCGAGCGCTGGGCGCGTAGGGGGTGGGGTCGACAATCGGCTCGCGCCCCAGCATGAGGTCCGCCAACAGCCGGCAGGAGGCCGGCGCAAGAACCAGCCCGTTGCGGTAGTGACCGCAGTTGAGCCAGAGTCCCTCGAACCCCGGCACCGGTCCGATGAACGGGATGCCATCGGGCGAGCCCGGCCGCAACCCCGCCCAGTGCCCGACGATGGGCTGTTTCGCCAGCGCAGGAATCAGCGCCTCCGCAGAAGCCTGGAGACTCTCCCGCGCCACGTCGGTAGGCGTCTTGTCGAAACCTTCATGCTCCAGGGTGCTGCCCACGAGGATGTGACCATCCCGGCGCGGGATGGCATAGCGCCCCTTGGCCAGCACCATGCTGGGCAGAAAACCCGGCTCGCACTTGTAGAGGATCATCTGCCCCTTTACCGGCTCGACCGGCAGCGAAAGGCCGAGCGTTGCGAGCAGCTCGCCGCTCCAGGCGCCTGCACAAAGCACCACGCGGTCGGCGTGGAGTTCTTCATGGCCGATCCTGACGCCGACCACCTTCTCCCCTTCGACGATGAAACTGTCGATTCCCGTCTGCTCATGGAGCGTGACGTTGGGAAGCGCCAGAAGCGCAGTACGCAGTGACTGCGCGAGGCGCGGGTTGCGGATGTTGGCCACACCCGGCATGTGGATGGCCCGTTCGAACCCTGCGCCCAGGGGCGGCACCTGCCGGTGCACGGAAGCCATGTCCACTGCGTGAAGCGGACGCCCTTCACGGCGCGCCCATTCCAGGGCCTCGGTCTCATCATCCAGATCCAGCCAGTACAAGCCGGTGGTGTGCACCTCCGGATCCAGGTCGGTGGCCTTCAGCAGTTTCTCCCCAAGGCCTGGGTAGAAATCCTGCGACCAATGAGCCAAGGCCGTCACTGCAGCGCTGTAACGCCAGGGATAGAGGGGGGATACAATTCCGCCTCCGGCCCAGGAGGCCTCGCGTCCCACGTTCGAACGCTCGACGAGCATGACTTCGCTGGCACTGGCCAGCTCCAGGGCAGTGAGAAGCCCGATGACCCCTCCGCCTACAACAAGGACCGACACGAAGACCTCCTGACTACTGAGTCACTCCATGGAACTGGAGCAAGGACAAATGGAACGTAAGAATCGTGGAATGGGCTTGGCTTCCCAACTGGTTTCTCTTGCGGTGCTATCGGCCATCATCGTGATGTTCCTGCCCAGCGGTCTGTCTTGGGTGATGGGAAATCGCGTCGCGGGCTTCAGTCGCGACCTTGCTCATGCTGCTCATCAGGCTCGCCACCTGGCGCTTACCGAGGGACGCCGCGTGACGCTATGTCCGCTCGATACCCAGGGGCAATGCACCCGCAACTGGAACGGCGTCCTGAGCACGTTCTTCGATGACGGCGCGCACCGTGCGCTGTCGTCTCCTGATCATCTGATCTCGATACTGGATGTGCCGCCAGGTATCGATCTCCACTGGGGTGGGTTCGGTAACAAACGAGCAGTGCATTTCAATGGAAGTGGCCTGACATCAACCACTAACGGCACGTTTCTAGTAAGTGCATCAACATCTCGAATCGAGCGACGGATTATCATCAATCGCCAAGGTCGGGTGCGCATGAAGCACGGCGGCGAATAGCCGCATCTCTGTACGACAGCCGCTCGTACGCTCCTCCACGCCGGCCATCCCATGCTGTTTGAGGTTGGAGTTTCGGCTCGCTAGCTTACAGCCTGCGCAGAGGAAGTACCCATGGAACGTATACGCGGATTCAGTCTCATCGAGCTTCTGGTGACCATCCTCATTATGGGGATCGTTGCTTCAATCGCCCTGCCCGCCATGGGCGGGTTCATTGTCCGGCAGCGGGTGTCCGGGCAGGCCAGCGAACTCATGAATGCCCTGGCTGTGGCCCGTATCGAAGCGACCAAGCTCAACGCCAATGTGGTGGTGCTGCCCATGACCAACAGCGAGGACGGGTGGACGGATGGCTGGTGCATAGGGCCTGCCACCATCAATGACTGCACAAGCGCCGAGGTCATACGCACCTTCCAGGGGGCGACGGATGTCACGCTCAATGCACCTTATCTGCAGTCCACCAACAAGCTGACTTTCCGGCGTGATGGGACGCTGCTCTCAGGCATCAGCGCTCAGTCCTTCAAAGTGACCTCGGAGCGCCTGCAGGACAATGACGGCAGCGCACGCTGTGTCTCTCTCAATGCCATGGGCAAGGCTTCGATCAAGAAGGTGAACCGCGATGCGTCCTGTTGATAACGTTTCCACGCAGGCGGGGATCTCGTTGATCGAGGTGCTGATTGCCCTCCTGATCTTCGCCGTCGGCCTGCTCGGTTTTGCGGCACTTCAGCTCAGCGCACTGCAGAGCTCCGGGGACAGCAACCAGCGAACCCAGGCAACCTGGGTCGTACAGGACCTGGCGGAGCGTATCCGTGCGAACCAGGAGGCCGGTACCAGTGACTACACCACCGCCCCCAACTGTTCCAACCTGCCGGCCCAGCGCTGCAGTGACTACTACGACCCCATTACGGGCGCCAAGGTGAACGGGACCAATTGCACCGCTGCCCAGATGGCGGCTTATGACCGCTGGGAGGCCCAGTGCTCCTACAGCGGAACCACCGCATACGGTGCCAACGCGACGGCAGCGTCAGGGCGCTACACCAGTCGCGACTTCCTGGGCCTGGCAGCCAGTGGCACGCAACCCCTCGCCGTTGTCGCATCCGGAACTCAGCTGAGTGTCACGGCGACTTGGCAAAGCAAGGCCAGCAAGAACGCGGCCGGGGAAAACCTGACCAGCAGTGCGCAGGTGCAACGATGAACAAGCATTTCGTCATCACTCTTCATCGCCAACGCGGCCTGAGCCTGGTCGAGTTGATGATCGGTCTGACCCTCGGGCTGATCCTGCTGTTGGGCATCATCCAGGTCTTCATCTCCAGCAAGCAGACGTTCGCCACCAACGATGCCATGGCGAAACTGCAAGAGAACGGGCGGTTTGCCCTTGAGTTCATTACCCAAAGCGCTCGCCAGGCTGGTTATACCTCCCCTGGCTCCACATTGAGCCGTCCTTTTCCGGTGGAAAGAACGGTCTGTGGTCTCGGTAACAGCGGCAGCAATCCTTGTGCATTCAATGGCAACGGTAGCGCCGCCGATGTGGTGGGTTTCACTTTCGAACCTCCGATCATCGACGGTGCCAAGCGCGATTGTGCCGGACGTGAAGTTCCAGACAATGTTTTGATTGTTAACAGTTTTTTTATATTGGGTTCGGATGCAAATAACCCTACGTCTTCTCTGGCATGTCGCTCTTTTAGGCGAGATACCGGGGGTGAGTGGAGTTCGCAACAGCGCCTTATCGATGGCATTGATTCTCTTCAGGTGCTCTATGGCATCGATACCGGTGGCAATTCCCAGAGCGTGAATCAGTACGTCTCGGCGGATCGCGTCAGCAACTGGGGCAAGGTTGTCTCCGTTCGTATCGCCGTACTGGCCAACTCGGTTGATGTCCTGAACCCGGCCCCCGTCCAGCGGAACTACTACCTGCTGGATGCCGCACCGTTTTCCTCCAACGACGGTCGTGCGCGCCAGGTGTTCACCACCACCGTCCAGTTCAAGAATCTCTAGGAAACGCACATATGCAGTCCCTTCGACCGCTGCAACGCCAGGCAGGCGCCACCTTGATCGTCGCGTTGGTCTTTCTTGTCGTGTTGACTGCGGCGGGCATCACCGCAGTCCGCTTCGCGACCAACGACGAACGCATGGCCAGCAGCAACCAGTTTCGCAATACCGCATACCAGCAAAGCCAGACCGAGATTCGTTCTCAACTGCTCAGTTTGAATGTGGTGGCGAACCGTCAGCCACTGATGTCTGCAACAAACGGCACCCTCGCCACATCGACGAATGAGAACGACCCCAACTGGGTCAATTCGCTGTCTCTTTTCCCCTCCCTGAGGAGACCTATTTCCCTGACCTCGATCGTTCCCTTACCTACATCGAGTAACAGCGACAACTCCCAGACCAACACCATCCGCAGTGTCGGCCAACTGGACTGTGCGAGTTTCGGCAAGGGGTACTCCTTCGGCAACTACACCTGCCAGCAGTACGAGATCAAGGCGACCACCCGATTTGGCGGTGCTCTTTCCGATCAGGCACAAGGCCTGGTCTTCTTCAACCTCAAGTGAACGAGGCCAGCATATGAACCGTTTGATCCCATTCTTACTGGCGCTTTTCGTTTCCGGCTTTGCCTTGCATGGGGTTGCAGAGGAGGTCGACGAAACGCCGCCGAAGTACATCGAAAGTGCCACGCTGATTGTCAGCCTGACCAGCAAGCCTGGCGAGCCCGTCAAGGGGTATGTGCTCACTACCGCTTGCCCGACCTGCGCTCCGCAACGCCTTGAGGTGAACGACCAGACCAAGGTGTACCTGCGCGGCGAAGCGACTGACTTCGCCCGCCTCGGTTTGAAGATCGATTGGCAAGGCTCGGTGTTCTACACCCCGACCGGCCTGCCTACCGTTACCGAATTGTTCCTGAACTGACGCCGAGGATAGACCCATGAGCGTTACCAGAAAGCTGGCCCTTGGCGCCTCCGCGTTCACCTACCTGGCACTGTCCCTTAACACAGCGCTGGCCGATGACACCGAGATCTACACCACCCGCGATCTCCCGGCGGATCAGCGTGTCCGTCCCAACATCATGTTCGTGATCGACACCTCGGGTTCCATGCAGAGTGGAGTTCCGGGGACCAACTGCAGATCCTTGGTGCCTCTTGATAACTCCTCCACCGGTATTCCTCGTGATTGGTGTACCAGTACCGAGGCGCGTACCAATCGGGTCAACAACGGACAGCTCACGCGTATCCAGGTCGTCAAGCAAGTCGTTGGACAGTTGGTGGACGAGCTTGCACTTTCCAACGATTCGAACATCGGTCTGGTTCGTTTCAGCGCGAACAATGAAGGCGGGTTCGTCAACGTTCCGGTTCAGCAGGCCGGCACCGTTGCCAATAGCTTCAAGACCCAACTGAATAGCTACTACGCAAGTGGCGCCACTCCTCTTCTGGAGGCTTATCACGAGGCTGCGCAATACTTGCGCGGCGGCTCCATCATTTACGGCCGGCAATCGACTGGTTACATCGAGGACTGGAAAGGGGCCGCGTTCGTTTCTCCGTGGAACAGCGATCGGGCGTCCTATTCTGGCTCTACCTACAATTCCCCCATCCAGAACTCCTGCCAGAAGTCGAGCATCATCGTTCTGACTGACGGCCTGCCCAACGGGGACAGCAGCAGTAACTCTGCAATTGCCTCCTTGGTGCGTACCGGCACGCCCAACAGCATCTACACCTCCTGCAACCGTGGCTATCCCACTGACGGCGAGGCAAATGCGGGTTGCTGGATGCCTGGCCTTGCGGAATGGCTGGCGAACAATGACAACGGGCCGGCGTCCGTTACCGGCAAGCAGACGATCTCCACCTACACCGTGGGCTTCGGCAGCATCAGCGATACCCGTCTGCTGGATGACACGGCCACCTTGGGCCAGGGCAAGTTCTTCACCACCAACGACACCTCAGGGCTGGTCACATCGCTGCGCTCTATCCTGGTGGACATCCTTGCTGACAACACAACGTTCACCACCCCCACCGTATCCGTCAGTGCATACAGCAACTTCGGTTACCGTAATGACCTTTACTACGCCCTGTTCCGCCCGGCCCAAGGGGCTCGCTGGCTGGGTAACGTGAAGAAGTACAAGGCAACTTCGGATGCCAGCGGCAATTTGGTGGTAACCGATGTCAACGGGCGTAGTGCCGTGGATACGTCCACCGGCTTCTTCCTGGACAGCGCACAGAGCTACTGGACGCCCTCCAACGTGGTGGACGGCAAGAATGCTTCGCTGGGTGGCGCCGCAAGTCGTCTGACCAACCCGAGTGCCCGCAACCTCTACACCTACACCGGCGGCAACCGTGATCCGGGGAGCACGGGTTCGGTCAACCTGACGGGCAGCGCCCATCTGTTGTCTACCAGCAATACCTCCCTGACCAAGACAATGCTGGGTGATGCCAGCATGGCAGACGCCTACAAGACCAACCTGCTGACCTGGGCCCGGGGTACTGACCCGGCGGACAGCTCCGTCAGGGCGCAGATCGGCGACGTATTGCACAACGCTCCGAAAGTGGTGGCCTACGCCAGTGACGAGAGCATCGAGCGCATTGCCAACGGCACAGCGCAGGACAGCCTCGTGCTGTTCTACGGCACCAACGAGGGCTTCATCGGCGCCATCGACCCCAGCACTGGTAATGAGTTGTTCTCCTTCATTCCGAAGGAGTTGTTGCCGAACCTGAAGGCGTACTACGACGATCCCAAGGGCAGCGCCAACAAGAAGTACGGCATCGATGGTCAATTCGACCTGAAGGTGACGTACGGAAACGTGAACCCCACCACCCAGATCCGTAACGCTTCCACTGTGGTTCTTTACGCCGGTATGGGGCGCGGTGGGCGTAACTACTATGCCCTGGACATGTCCCCCGGCACCCAGGGCAATACTTCAACCATCCAGCCCAAGCTGAAATGGGTCATTCGTGGTGGCTCGGGTGGCAGTACCGGTTTCACCCGACTGGGCCAGACCTGGTCCACGCCCAAGTACGCCAAGGTCAAGTGGAACGGCCAAACCAAGGAAGTGCTGATCTTCACCGGGGGTTATGACACCACCCAGGACAACGATGCGATTCCGGACAACCCGAAAAGCGACAGCTCTGGCAACGCGCTTTACGTCGTGGATGCGGACACCGGCCAGAAACTGTGGATGGCCGGTCCCACGGGGGACAGCGATGCCAATCTGACGCTGTCTACCATGACCAACAGCATGCCCGGTGATCCGGCGCTTATCGATATTGGGGGCGATGGTCTGATCGACACCATCTTCACTGCAGACACCCGTGGCCAGATCTTCCGTTTCGACATCAAGTCCGGTAACGGCGGAGCCAGCGATTTCGCCACCGGGGGGCGTGTGGCTGCCCTGGGCGGAACCGATGCGAGCAACAACCGTCGCTTCTACAACCAGCCCGACGTCGCCTTGATCAAGGAGCGTGGCGGGGACACCTACTTCACTATTTCCATCGGCTCGGGTTATCGCGGCCACCCGCTCAGCGAAGCAGCGCTGGATCGCTTCTATGTCATTCGCGACAAGAACGTCTATGCCGCACCGACGAGCTACACCTCCATCACCGAGAGCAACCTGGTCGACGTCAGCAGCGTGAACCTGACCAGTGCCCAGGCCCAGAGCATCCAGAACCAGATCAACACCAAGCGGGCCGAGATCGACACGCTCAATGCCAATGAAGCCACTGCACGGGCCAATCTGGCGAGCTACCAGGCCAGCATTGGTTACACGGACAAGTTGAACACCCTGGTCGGTGTCAACAACTCCATCAACCAGAAGCAGGCCGCCATCGACACCATTCTGCGCAACGACCCCTATGTGGTTGCGCATGCGACGGAGTCCGGCAGCCAGACCCAGTCTCACAGCCTGGTCGTGGCGGCTCAGTCTGCGTTGTCGCAGCTGAATGGCCTGAATGCCACCAGTCCTGATGCCAGTTCGTTCAAGGCTTCGGAGCTGAACAGCACCACGGCAGGCAACATCGGTACCCTGCAAGCCAGAATCACTGCCGGTTTGAGCGACTCGTCCCTGAGCAGCCAGTACAGCGCGATCCTGGCCAAGCAGGACCAGATCACCGCCGCCAAGGCGGCGGGATCGGATACCACCACGTTGGAGTCGGATCTGGCCACGCTGAATAGCAACTATGAGAACTCGGCGGCCTACGGTGTGCGTGACGGCCTGATCCAGAACCTTTCTGCAATCAATGACAAGATCAGCCAGATCGCCGAGTTGCAGGCTGCCATCGTCGACGCCTACAACCAAGGCAACACTGCTGACGCTACCAGCAAGCTGGCGGATCTGAGCTCGGCCAAGAATGCGCTCAATAGCCTGCTGCCAAGCGGTTTGCCTGCAGCGCCTGCCGGGACCACCAGCAGCGCCTTGCTGGCTGCCAACGAGGCGCAGACGCAAACCAACCTGGAGGCTGTGAGCTCGCCGCTGGTCACCCAGTCCAACCTGCTCACCACTCTGGAAGCTGACCGGGTCACCCTGGCCGGCCAGGCGTCCAGTTTGCAGGCGGATCTGCAAGCACTGGCCAACCGCGCTTACAACACGGCTTCCAACGTGCTCAATGCAACCCAGCTCGCTGCGGCCACTGCGGCGGATACCACGCCGCCGTTGACCCAGTTCGAGGCCTACAACTACCTGATCGAACAAGCTCGGGCAGATGCAGCCTCCGGTATCCCGACCAAGCGTGCCGAGATCAACGCCCTGTATGCACAGCTCACCCCCGGTGACAGCTACACCCCCAACCCGACCCTGCTGGCCCAGAGCAGCGGCTGGTTCATCCGCTTCCCCAGTGGCGAGAAAGTGCTGTCCAGCTCGGTGAGCTTCGCTGGCTCCGTGCTGTTCACCACCTTCCGTCCCAGCGGCCAGCAGGTCACCACCTGCGGTCCGGACGTTGGCCGCGGTCGCTTCTACGCGCTCAACCTGGTGGATGCGAGTGCCGTCTTCACCGAGACCGTCAATGGCACCAAGACCGCCAAGCGCAGCTTTGACCTGGCCCATGGTGGTATTCCGTCGAAGCCCGCGACTATCCTGCGCGACGACAAGTCGGTCGGGCTGCTGTGTGGTGCGGAGAACTGCCTGGTCGATCCGAGCAACAAGGGTTGCGTGGATGGTGCTGAAATCTGCGAAACCAACAAAGCCATCCAAGGCCTCTACTGGAGAGAGAACTGATGACCAGAGCCAAGGGATTCACCCTGGTCGAATTGCTGATCGTGGTGGCGATCATCGGCATCATTGCCGCGATCGCCTACCCGAACTACCAGCGTTACGTGATGCGGACCGGCCGCAGTGACGGCCAGGCCACGATGATGCAGATCATGCAGGCCCAGGAGCGCTTCTATTCCCAGAACCAGACCTACACCAACAACCTGGGCACCAATGGCCTCGCCTTCCGCGACTCTTCCGGGAATGCAATAGCCCAGGGGGCGGCGGTGATTTCCGAAAGCCAGCGCTACAACATCACCGCAAACGCTTGTGCGGGTACGACCATTGCCCGGTGCGTCATCCTGACTGCCCAGCCACAGGGGGGGCAAGCGGCCGACAGTTGCGGCAACCTCACCCTGGATAGCCGGGGCGTCAAAGGCGTTTCGGGTGCAGGCGCGACCGTAGCCAGCTGCTGGTAAGGCCTGTAAAAAAGCCCCGCTTCGTGTGCAGTCCTCGACTGCTCATGAAGCGGGGCTTTTTGCTGTTTTGAGGATGGTGGAGGAGGAGTCAGATCCGACCCAACACCACTTCCAACGCCCTGGCCTGATCCTCCGCCAGGTCGATGATGTGGAACCCCGCCCAGGCGTGCTGGCCGTCCGCGCCGGGGCGGCTCCAGAGGCAGTCGGCGCCGAGGCGGACTTCGGTGATGCCGTCCACGGGTTCGGCGGGGACCAGGCGGCACTCCCAGACGGAATCGGTGGCCAGCGGCGCTTCGCTGAACAGCATGAAGCCATCCAGGGAGAGGTCCACCACGCGGCCCAGGCGGTTGCCGGAATGCAGGTCGTAGACCTCCACCTGGATGCCCGCGTTGTGGCGACTGTGATGACGGCGGTCTTCCATGGTGGCTCCTCAGTTGGCTCGCGGGCTGCGGCCGGTGAAGCGCTGCAGGACCCGGTAGATGGCGCCCAGCGCCCGGTCCATCAGCGGTACGTTGTGTTCGGGGGCGACGATGCGTGCGTTGCCGCGCTCCATGTCCTGCGCCAGCTGGGTGATCGGCTTGATCGCCACGCGCTGGCCGCTGTGGTCGACGAACATGTAGTTGTGGGTCGTCGGGCTGTACCAGGACAGCTTCAGCGTGCGGCTCTGGCCGTTCTCGACGAACTCGAACCAGGTGTTGAACTCCAGGCTTTCCAGCTCCTTGACCAGCGCCTGCGCGCGGGGTGAAAGGGTGGCGGGCCGACGTTCCGCGAGGCTGGCGTCTTCACCCAGCATTTCGCTGAGCGGGCTTTTCGGCAGTTCCGGGTTGAGCTGTGCCGCAACCTGCGGCTGCTTGCCTTGCACGGCGTGCTGGCAAGCCACCAGGTCCTGCAGCAGGCGGCGGATGCCGTCCTCGTGGTAGCCACCGAGCAGCTCCAGCCCCTTGCGCAGGTCTTCCAGCATCCCGACCCGCAGCCCCTGGAGGCGCTCACGCCCCCGGGCATCGAGCGGGGTGCCGCTCCAGGCCAGTTGGTCGGCCACCTCGCAGGCGCGTCGCCATTCCTCCCCAGCGTCGCCGTGGCGCAGCAGCACGAACACCAGCACGTCGCTCCAGGTCTGCTCCAGGAAGTGGCGGATGATCTTCGGTAGCTCGCGGCCTTCGAGGAGGCGCGCGATGGCGTCCACCGAGCGCTGACGGGCTTCCAGCAGGCGGTCGCGGCCTTTGGCTGCTTCCACCGCGCGGCGCTCACGCAATTCGACCTTGTGGCGCAGTGTGGCGACGTATTCGTTGAACTCGTCCTGCAGGGAGTCGAACAGCTGGAGATCGCCGGCAAAGCCGTGGATCACCCGCTCCACCACCCACTGCATCTTCGCCAGCAGACCTTTCTCCTCGCTTTCACCGCCGTACAGCGCACCGGCCTGGGCCATGGTGTTGAGCAGGCGGCGGGCCGGGTGGTGATGCTGGGTGAACAGCGCCTTGTCCTGCAGCGCCACCTTCAGGTAGGGCGTGTGCAGGTGGGAGAGGGCGGTCTTGCAGGTGTCCGGCAGGCTGTCGTCGTCGAGGATGAAGTCGAACAGCATGCCGACCAGGTCGATCACGTCCGCTTCCTGCTCGGCCACCTTTTGTTGGCCCGGCTGCGCGCTGTGGCTTTCCAGCTGCTGGTGCAGGTCCGCCTTCAGGCCCTCGACCCGCTGGGGCTGCTGCAGGCGTGAGGCCAGGTCGTGGGCCGATTGTTGCTGCAAGCGGTTCAGCGCTTCCAGCAGGTCGGCCGCGCTGTAGGTCCGCGTTGCGCCCTGAGGAGCATAGCTGACGATGCTGGGTGTGCCGGTGAAGGCGACCCCGGCTTCCTGGTTGAGCCGGCGATGCTCCTCCAGCAGTGCCGACAGGCCGCTGTACAGCGCACCAGGTTCCTGGGGGGGCGGTGCCGAAAGATCGGCCGGCGGCGCGACCGGGGCGGAGGAGGCGGGCGCGGGGGCATCCTGGCGCGGAGCCGGCTCACGGGGCTGCGGCTTGGCAGGGGCGGCCTGGTGTTGCGCGGTGTACTTGAGGTTGGGCAACACGCCGGCATCGATCAGGCGCTTGTTGAGCCCGTCGTACAGACCATCCAGCCCCTGCATCACCTGCTGGTCGAAGAGCATATAAAGGATGGTCTTGATGCGCAGGGGGAAGGGCATGTTCTGCAGCGCATCGCGGAATGACTGGGCGATGACCTGGGGGCCGAAGGGGTTGCTGTCCTCACCGAGCTTGCGACCGTTGTTGAGCAGCGCCAGGCGCTGGTCCAGCGCAAAGAGTGGCTGGGCGCAACGCGCCTTGACCCGGCTGACCATGTTGGTGACCAGCAGGCTCTCTTCGTAGACCTCGTTCTGGATCAGTTCCAGATGGTCGGCGTCCAGCTGGGTGACCTTCGCCTCGGGCTCGCGGCCCTCCATGAAGTCACCGAACTGCTGGGCGATGCGCTGGTGGTAGAGGCGTTCGATGTGCGGCCGCTGTCGACGGATCTCGCGCATGCTGTCGAAGAACAGCGTCTGCACCTGATTGTTCTCAGCTTTTTCCGCGCATTCGAAAAGGGTGTCGTCGACCTGGGCGAAGACGCCGGTCAGGTGCTCGGCAAGGTGGTTCATCACCAGCTTGCGACAGCCCAGCACGAGATCGCCGAAGCGCGGTTGGATACCTCGGTTGGCCAGCGTGGCGACCGGGCGGGGAGGAGGCGGTGTATCTTGGCGGCTCATGGGCCCTGTCGCCTGGGCCTTGCGGCCGGCGCGTCCTGCGTTGTGTCGGATGAGGCACAGATATAGCAGCGGGCGCATCAACTGCAAAGCACTGAATAAAATCGCTTTTAAGGGGTTGACAGCCGATTCGCCATACGTAAAATGGCGCGCCTCTGCAGCAGCAATCTGAAAGACGAAGCCGCAGAGATTGGAAATGTGAAGTTCCGCGATAGCTCAGTCGGTAGAGCAAATGACTGTTAATCATTGGGTCCCTGGTTCGAGTCCAGGTCGCGGAGCCAACTTCCAAAACGGGGTATAGCGCAGTCCGGTAGCGCGCCTGCTTTGGGAGCAGGATGTCGGGAGTTCGAATCTCTCTACCCCGACCAATCCAAATTTCGGGTCGTTAGCTCAGTCGGTAGAGCAGTTGGCTTTTAACCAATTGGTCGTAGGTTCGAATCCTACACGACCCACCATATAGACGTTCGCCCAGGCATCTCCTGGTCGACGACGAGAAGCCCACCTGAACAGGTGGGCTTTTTCGTTTCTGCTCGTTCGTTCCGGCGCGCCGGGTCATCCACCAGACCTTCCGCGACTTCCTTCCCGCCGCCTCCGTCGCCTGCCTGCGTCCGGTTGTCGCAGTTACCCATTCTTTTCAGGTCTGCTGGCCGACATCGTCTGTCTGGCGCGTTCCGTCGAACGCCGTTTCGCCTGCCCGTCTTCCGCTGCATCCGTTCAGGTCTGGAGTCGGACCTGTCGGGTCTGATTCCTCCGCCTTATCCACCGCGAATGCCCTGTCATGCACATGGTCTTTCCTCGTCCCAGGGGCTGGGAAAGACTCCGCCCCACGTCAGAACGGCCCGGGACACCACCACCCCCGGCCGGGCGTGCCGGGCCCGCCCCCTGCAATCCGACCCCATCGGCCGCCCCGCGGCTGGCCGAAGGGAAAGGCTGGGCGGCCCGACGGGATAGGGATCCCCGTAGAGGTTGCGAATGTAGAGCAGTACGCAAGCGGGTATCCGGATGCCCTCTACATGACCACGTTTCACCAAGGGCACGCAGCCAGGAGAGGGAACATGAGCAACACAAGCGCCGGGGTGAAGGGCAAGGACGTCCAGATCGCCAAGGAAGTAGCTGTCCCGCAGGACTTCGAAACGCCAGAAACCATTTCCAGGCGGAGCTCGGTCAGGCTCGCCAACATCCGCAAGGCCGGTGAATCCAAGCGCACCGCCAACGACAGCCAGCTGGTCTGGTTCGACAGCGCCCAGTTGGCCAGCAAGCGCCCCGACGACGGCATCTTCGTCCGCGTCATCAACTCGCTCTACACCGGCATCGTCCTCTATATGGACAACCTCGCCGAACTGCTCCCCGCCGTGCCGGCGCGCATGCACGTGGTGCTGCGCCTGCGCAACGCCGCCGAGCTCAAGGCTTTCCGCGAAGGCGCGGACTTCGAAGCCTTCAAGAAGGGCGCCGCCGCCCGCAACCGCTCCGTCGCCCTGAACGACGCCGAGGCCCTGGCCGAACTGGGCCAGGACGGCCTGCTCACCTGTTTCACCAGCTACGTGGACGACCGCGACAGCCTGCTCGGCGCCATCGACCAGGGGCTGCGCTTCAACTACCTGTGGATCCTCTTCCGCGACCCCACCAATATCCCCCTGGAACTGGTGATCGCCTCGCTGCAGCCCACCTCCACCGTCCTGATGAAGGAGATCAAGGCGCCCACCGACGTCGACGACGCCATCGTCTCCTACGGCGTGATGGAATACGGCGCCGAAGGGGTGATCTTCTCCCCCCGCGACCACGGCGTGATGAGCGAATTCCTCGCCCGCATGTCCCAGGCGCAGAGCTACGCCAACCTCAACATCCAGGTCGGCACCGTCATCGACAGCCGCCCCGTCGGCATGGGCTACCGTGCCTGCATCGACGCCGCCACCCTGTTCGAGCCCGACGAAGGCATGCTGGTCGGCAGCACCTCCCAGGGCGGCGTGCTCTGCTGCCCCGAGGTCTACTTCCTGCCCTACATGGAACTGCGGCCGTTCCGCGTCAACGCCGGCGCCGTGCACTCCTACGTGTTCAACACCGACAACCGCACCGACTACATGAGCGAGCTGAAGGCCGGCTCGCCGATCATGATCGTCAACTCCAAGGGCAGGGTCCGCCGCGCCGTCGTCGGCCGCATGAAGATCGAGCAGCGCCCGCTGCGCCTGATCGAAGTGGAGTTCCCCGGCAAGGAGCGGGTCAACGTCCTCATGCAGGACGACTGGCACGTGCGCATCTTCTCCGACGCCGCCAAGCCCCTGAATATTTCCGAGCTCAAGCCCGGCGACAAGGTCCTCGGCTACGTCACCGAGCCCGGGCGCCACGTCGGCATCAAGATCAACGAATCGATCATCGAGAAATAGAGGGCGCCATGAGCTACATCAGCAGAGTTCTCCGAGAACGGCGGCTGTTGTTCCCGGCCTCGCGCCGCGGCCTGATCGTCCCCATCGACCACGGCCTGACCCTCGGACCGATTGCCGGCATGACCCAGACCGCCGACTTCGAGAAGTGGATCGGCAGCGACCACATCAGCGCCATCATTGCCCACAAGGGCCTGATCGAGCGGCTCATCCTGCGGGACATGTTGCACCCGGCCACCGGCATCATCCTCCACCTCAACGGCATGGCCAGCATCGCCCCCGAGCCCGACACCAAGATCCCCGTCGCCAGCGTCGACGCCGCGTTGGAGCTGGGGGCGGACGCGGTGTCCCTGCAGGTCAACTTCACCGAGGACAACTTCCAGCACAACGTCGCCCAGCTCGGCGCCATGACCGACGCCGCCCACGCCGCCGGCCTGCCCATCCTCACCATGCTCTACGACAAGGTGCGCGGCCTCACCGCCCAGGAGCGCCAGCGGCGCCTCAGCCACCTGGTGCGGGTGGTCGCCGAACTCGGCTCCGACGCCGTCAAGCTGGCCCTGCCTGAAACCAGCGTCGAATGCACCGAACTGGTGGAGACCCACTGCCGCGACATCCGCATCTTCTTCGCCGGCGGCGAGCGCACCGAGGACGAGCGGCTGCTGGCCATGACCCGCGCCATGCTCGCCAGTGGCGCCGCCGGGCTCTGCGTCGGCCGCAACGTCTTCCAGCACCCCCGCCCCCTCGACCTGCTGCGCCGCCTGGCGGACTGCATCCGGGGCGAAACGGAATACCTCAGCCGCGCCGTGTGAATGGAACTCAATCGACGGCCGCCCCGCGGCCGTCCAGGAGAAGGTCAATGGAAAACTTCGACATGCGCGCCGACGGCCGCAACGACTACGTGCTGTCCCCCCTCTGGACGGACCTCTTCCCCGAGGGCCTGCTCGGCCAGCTCAGGGCCAACCCCTTCCTCATGGCCTGCCGCAACGGCGCGGTCAGCCTCGACCAGCTGCGCCACTTCCTCATCCAGCACCACTACTACTCCCAGTACTTCACCCGCTACCTGTGCACCCTCATGGGCAGCCTGGCCGACCAGGGCGAGTTCAAGGCCCTGTCCCACAACCTCACCGAAGAGCTCTCCGGCGGCGACAGCGTCGATATCTCCCACGCCGAGCTGTACCGCCGCTCCATGGACCTGATGGCCGCCGCCCCGCGCAGCCGCCCGCTGCTGGACGGCACCCGCCAGCTCATCGACGCCATGTTCCGCCACTGCCGCAGCAGCGACCCGCTGGACGGCCTGGCCGCACTCTGCCTCGGCGCCGAAGCCATCGTCCCGCTGATCTACGGCCCGGTGCTCGACGCCCTGCGCAGCCACAACGCCCCGGCCGAGGCCGAGCACTTCTTCGTCCTGCACATCGAAGAGGACGAGCAGCACGCCATCGTCATGCGCGACATCATCGACCGCATGCTCGGCGAGCGGCCCTACCTGCGCAGCCGGGTCATCGCCATCGGCGAAGAGATGGTCCACCTGCGCATGAACATGCTCGCCGAACTGGTCGGGCAGGGCAGCGGCACCGGCCAGGCCCAGGGCACCCTCACCAGCCCCGACGCCCTCCAGGCCCTGCGCGCCGACGCCAGCCTCGGCAGCGCCAACTTCCTCGACCGCTGCCTGGCCCTGAGCACCACCGCCGACCAGCCGTTCCTGTTCCTCGACCGGCCGCTGCACCTCCTCCAGGGCGCCCCGGTCAGCGCCCTCGGCCTCAACGACCTGCAGCGCCACCGCATGGCCCTGGCCGACTGGTACCTGCAACAGGGCGTCAAGCCCGGCGACGTGGTGGCCGTCAGCGTCGAGGACGGGCTCATGCCCATGCTCCACTACCTCGCCCTCACCAGCCTCGGCGCCGCCATCTCCCTGATGAACCCGGCCATGCCCGCCGAGTTCGGCCTCGCCTACATGGCCGAGAACGGCTTCGAGCGCCTGGTCACCGACAGCGCCACCCTGGCCACCAGCGCCTTCGTCCGCCAGTGGCGCAACCAGGCGCCCCAGGCCGTGCTCGACGTCAGCCTGTCGCGCCTCGACCCGGACCCGCAACTGCCCGCCTGGTGGCCGCTGGAGCCCGAGGACTCGACCCTGGTCATGCTCAGCCACACCTCCGGCACCACCGGCCTGCCCAAGGCCGTGCGCTTCGAGCACCGGCAGTTCTTCATGGGCAAGCGCGCCCGCATCGGCCGCTTCGCTGAAGGCCCCGACGAGCGCCTGCTGACCGCCCTGCCGCAGTCTCACTCGGCGGCCATCAGCCACCTGGAGACGGCCATTCTCCACGGCATCCCCACCTACGTGCTGGGCACCCAGGACGGCCAGGCCCTGCGCGAAGCCATCCGCTACTTCCAGCCCACCACCGTGGTCGCCTTCCCGCGCAGCTACGTGCTGCTGGTGGACGGCGGCATCCACCCCGGCGAATTCCCCGGCGTGCGCCGCTGGTTCGCCATGGGCGACGCCTCCCACCAGAGCCACGTGCGCGCCATCCTCGACGGCGCCCCGCAGTCGCGCTTCATCGAC
Organism: Pseudomonas sp. zfem003; assembly: GCF_032621675.1. Classification (NCBI taxonomy): domain Bacteria; kingdom Pseudomonadati; phylum Pseudomonadota; class Gammaproteobacteria; order Pseudomonadales; family Pseudomonadaceae; genus Pseudomonas; species Pseudomonas sp. zfem003. The sequence continues at coordinate 134,637 of NZ_JAVYJG010000005.1, forward strand.
GCCTTCGGCAGCTCCGAACTGGGCATGGCCCTGTTCCGCAGCGAATCCACCCGCGAATCCCTGGCCGACCAGCGCTCCATCGGTCGCCCGGTGGACATCGCCGTGGCCAAGGTCCTCGACCCCCGCAGCGGCGAAGAGGTGAAGCCCGGCGAAGTCGGCCTGCTGGCCGTGCGCTCGCCCACCGTCACCTCCGGCTACTGGAAGCAGCCGCAGAAGACCGTCGAAGCCTGGCGCGGCGGCTACTTCCTCACCGGCGACGTCGCCTACTGCCGTGACGGCGAGTTCTTCCAGATCGACCGCGCCGTGGACGTCATCGAAGCCAGCGGCGGTGCCCTCTACACCCTGCAGCTGGAAGAGGCCGCGCAGCAGGTGGAAGGCGTCTGCGACGTCACCGTGGTCGGCGTCGACCCCGCTCATGCCGAGGGCACTCGTGTGCTCGCCATCGTCCTGCCCGAACGGCAGGCGCTGGACCAGGCCGCCACCCTGGCCGCCCGCGTCCTGCCCGCCCTGCACCAGGCCGCCGCGCGCCGGGGCGTGACCCTGGCGAACGGCGAACTGGCCGTGGCCGTGGCCAGCGACCTCGCGTTCCTCCCCGTCGGCGCCACCGGCAAGGTCCTCAAGCGCCGTCTGCGCGGCCTGGCCGAGACCCTGCTGGCCGGCGAGCACGAACAGGCCCTGCTGCACCTGCAGCGCCAGGCCGGGGAATCCGAACGCCCGCTGGCCTCCACCGGAACCGAGCGCTGAGCGCGCCCACGAACAAGGACCGAACCATGACCCAGGCCACCTTCCAACCCGATGCCCTCGCCTCGGTGCGCCAGCGGCTCGCCGCCGCCCAGGCCGACCAGCAGGACGAATACGAATGCATGGGGCGCCGCTTCGTCGTCCAGGACGGCGTATTCCCGCCCACCCACTTCCAGTCCACCGGCATCTTCACCCGCCACCTGCCCTATCCCCGGGGCGGGCGCTTCCTGGAGATCGGCTGCGGGGCCGGCGTCACCGCCGTCACCGCCGCCCTCGAAGGCTGCGCCGTGGTGGTGGCCAGCGACATCAGCGCCGATGCCGTCGCCAACACCCGCGCCAACGCCAATCGGCACGGCGTTGCCGCGCGCATGTCCATCCGCCAGGGCGACCTGTTCGACGTGCTGGAGGAGGGCGAGCGCTTCGACGTCATCTTCTGGAACTCCAACTTCGTCTTCGTCGAAGCCGACCACGTGTTCGACGCCGCCATCATGCTGGCCTTCTGCGACCCGGGGTACGCCGCGCACCGGCGCTTCCTCGACGAAGCCCCGCGCCACCTCGCCCTCGGCGGCATGCTGCTGATGGGCTTCAGCAGCCAGGGCGACGGCCAGGCCCTGGAGGCCCTGCTGCGCGAGCACGGCTACGCCTCGCGGGTGATCGCCTCGGTCAGCGGGCAGGGCGACGGCGCGCCGCGCTACGACATCCTCCAGCTCCTGCCGGGTGCCCACGCACCGGCCGGGGCCTGAGTCCACGGGAGCGATCGCCATGCACGACATCCTCAAGGCCCCGGTGGCCATCGTCGGTGGCGGCCCGGTGGGGATGATGCTCGCCCTTTTCCTGGACCGTCACGGCGTGCCGGTGGTGCTGTTCAACAGCGAGCGCACCACCCGCTGGCACCCCAAGGGCAACACCCACAACGCCCGCACCATGGAGCACTACCGGCGGCTCGGGTTGTCCGACGGCATCCGCCGGCTCGGCCTGCCCGCCGACCACCCCCGGGACGTTGCATACTTCACCCGCCTCAACGGCTGGGAGCTGGCGCGCCTGGACATGCCCGCCGAGCGCGAGCGCCTGCAGGCGGCCCGCCAGGCGCCGGACACCGACCAGGTGTCCGAGCCCCTGCTGCGGGCCAACCAGATGTACGTCGAGCGCTTCCTGCTGGACCACCTGCGCACCCGCCCCGGCATCCAGCTGCGTTTCGGCTGGCGGGTCGACGACTTCCAGCAGGACGCCGACGGCGTCAGCCTGCATGCCGTCGACAGCGCCGGGCAGGCCGCCGACGAGCACTGGCGCGCCGACTACCTGGTGGGCTGCGACGGCGGCCACAGCTTCGTCCGCCGTCGCCTGGGCATCGGCTACATCGGCCCGGACGGCAGCACCGGCGGCTTCCTCAGCGGGCGCATGTTCTCCAGCCACGTGCGCATCCCCGACCTGCACCGGCGCCTGCTGCCGGACCGCAAGGCCTGGATGTACAACGTCGTCGCCCCGGAAGGGCGGATGCTGCTGATCAGCCTGGACGGCGCCGACGAGTTCCTGCTCATGACCCAGGCCCGCAGCCACGACGAGATGCCCCAGGACGACGCGGTGATCCGCGCCATCCAGCGGGGCATCGGCGAGCCCGTCGAGGTCAGCGTGCTGGCCCATGCCGTCTGGCACGGCGGCCTGGCCCTGGTGGCCGAGCGCTTCGCCGATCGCCGGGTGCTGCTGGCCGGCGACGCCACCCACCTGTTCTCGCCCACCGGCGGCTTCGGCATGAACACCGGCATCGACGGCGCCGCCAACCTCGCCTGGAAGCTCGCCGCCGCCGTGCAGGGCTGGGCCGGCGACGGGCTCCTGGCCACCTACGAGCTGGAGCGCCGCCCGGTCACCCTGCGCAACACCCACGCCGCCCGCCGCCTTACCCAGCGCGTCGGCCAGGTGGACGTGCCCGCCGAGGTCGAGGACCCGGGGCCCGCCGGCCAGCAGGCGCGGGCGCGCCTGGGCGAGGCGCTGCAGCAGTTCCGCGGGCAGTTCGCCTCCCTCGGCGTCGAGCTGGGCGCCCGCTACGACGGCTCGCCGATCCTCTGGCCGGACGACGGCACGCCCCCCGAGGACGACCCGCTGCTCTACCGCCCCAGCACCTTGCCGGGTGGGCGCCTGCCGCACCTGTGGATCGCCGATGGCAGCACCGGCCGGTGCTCGGTGTTCGACCGGCTGGGCGTCGGCTTCACCCTCCTGCGCAACGGCCCGCAGGCCCCCGAGGCCACGCGCCTGGTGGAAGCGGCACGGGCCCGAGGCATTCCCCTGGAGGTGGTCGACCTGCCGGCCACCGCCTTCACCTTCTACGCAGTGCAGCTGCTGCTGGTCCGGCCCGACCAGCACATCGGCTGGCGCGGCGACGCCCTGCCGGAGGATGCCGGCGCGTTGCTGGACCGCCTCGTCGGGCAGGGCGTGGCGGGCATCCAGGCTCCCGGCCCGGTGCTGGGCTGCGTATTCAGTGCAGTGGGCTGATCGACAACCTGATGGCATCAAGGAGGCGACATGAGTGCATTGGCAAGTGAACGAATCCGGGAACCGGCCCTTGAGGCGAGCGGGCTGGAATCCGAGTACGCGGACGACGCCCAGGAGAACGCGGCGGCCTTCGCCCTGATCGAGGACGACCCCAACCCGCAGGTGGTCAACGGCGAGCCCGAAGGGGCCTCCATCCGCTTCGTGAAGACCGGCGAGACCACCCGTGGCCGCTACCTCATGGCCAAGGTGGAGATCCCCCCGGGCTCCGGCCCGCCGCTGCATGTGCACACCCGCACCGACGAGTGGTTCTACGCCCCCGACGGCGGCGTGGTGATGTTCATGGGCACCCGCACCTACACCGACCTGGACAACCCGCCGGACGTGTCCGGGCGCGACACCATCCGCATGATCCCGATGAAGAAGGGCGCCATGGTGTTCGGCCGGCGCAACCACATCCACGGCTTCGTCAACATCACCGACAAGACCGTGATGATGTGGCTGGTGTGGACCCCCGACACCCCCGAAGTGACCCTCAAGGACTACTTCGAATCCATCGCCCGGCCGATCCTCCCCGGCGTGCGCGGTGCCCGCAACAACCCCATCGTCCAGCTCAAGGCCGTCAGCGAAGCACGCGACTACGGAATGATGTTCAGCACTGACTTCTGGCAGTACGCCGAGACGGTGGAGGAGGGCGAGCCGCCCTTCGGCAAGAACCTGGACGGACTGATCCGGCTCTTCGAGTCCGGCAAACGGGACTGATCCCTCAACACGACATGGAAGAAAAGGTGAACGCATGAAAACTCTGGCGAACAAGACCGCGATCGTCACCGGTGCCAGCTCCGGCATCGGCTATGAAACCGCCAAGCTCTTCGCGGCCCAAGGCGCCAAGGTGGTGGCCGTGGCCCGCCGTGCCGACTGCCTGGACCGCCTGCTGGGCGAGATCCACGCCCTGGGCGGCAAGGCCCTGGCCCTGGTGGGCGACGTCAAGGAAGAAGCCTGCGCCCGCGAGGCCGTGGCCCTGGCCGTGGGCCAGTTCGGCGGCCTGGACATCGCCTTCAACAACGCCGGCAGCATGGGCGCCCTGGGCAGCGTGACCGACATCAGCCTGGAGGGCTGGCACGACACCCTCGACACCAACCTCACCAGCGCCTTCCTCAGCGCCCGCCACCAGATCCCCGAGCTGCTCAAGCGTCCCGGCAGCTCGCTGATCTTCACCTCCTCCTTCGTCGGCCACAGCGTCGGCTTCCCCGGCATGGCCGCCTACGCCGCCAGCAAGGCCGGCCTGGTGGGCCTGACCCGCACCCTGGCCGCCGAATACGGCGCCCAGGGGTTGCGGGTCAACGTGCTGCTGCCCGGCGGCACCGACACCGAGATGGGCCGCGCCGCCGCCTCCACGGCGGAGCAGAAGGCCTTCGTCGAGAGCATCCACGCCCTCAAGCGCATGGCCCGCCCGGAGGAGATCGCCCAATCGGCGCTGTACCTCGCCTCCGATGCCTCCAGCTTCGTCACCGGCACCACGCTGTTCGTGGAAGGCGGCGTGACCATCACCCGCACCTGAGGCCACTCGGCCGACCCGGGCGCCGCCACCGCAGCGCCCGTCCCCACCGCGAATGGAATCCGCATCGACATGAAGACGCACAACGACATGCCCGACCTTGCGGGCGAGGGCGAAGCGACGCCCGGTTTCGGCGCCTCCGGGCGGCGGGACTTCCTCACCCGACTGCTGGCCCTGGGAGCCGGTGCCGCCGGCATGGGGCTGCTGCCTGCCGCCGCCCTGGCCGCCGCTGAACAAGGCCGCCCCAGCCACCGCCGGGACTACGACTACATCATCGTCGGCGCCGGGTCCGCCGGTTGCCTGCTGGCCGACCGGCTCTCCGCCACCGGCGCCTCGGTGCTGCTGCTGGAGGCCGGCAGCCACCGCATCGACCAGCCCAAGGTGCGCGAAGTCGCGCTGTGGCTGCAGAACCTCGGCAGCGACACCGACTGGGCCCGCACCAGCACCCCGCAGCCGCAGCTGGACCAGCGCGCCCAGAGCCTGGCGGCCGGGCGCGTCGTCGGCGGCTCCGGCAGCATCAACGCGATGATCTGGTTGCGTGGCGACCCCCGCGACCTGCAGCGCTGGCAGCAGCTGGTCGGCGCCCCCTGGACGGTGGAGGCGTTGCACCGTGCCTACCTGGACATGGCGCAGCCCGTGGGCAGCCCCGCCGGCCAGGGCGCGCCGCGCATCCGCCTCGGGCGCTTCGCCGGGGAGCACCCGCTGACCGCCGCCTACCTGGCGGCCAGCAGCGCCACCGGGCTCGGCGTGCAGACCCTCAACGACGGGCTGCCGCTGGAAGGCGCCGGCATCACCGAGGTCAACGCCACCGCCGACGGCTACCGGGTGGGGCCGGCCCAGGCCTTCCTGGTGCCGGCGCTGGCCCGGCCCAACCTCAGCGTGCTGAGCGAGGCGCTGATCACCAACCTGATCCTCCGGGGCTCGCACTGCGAGGGCGTGCGGGTGCTGGTGGACAACCGCCTGGTGTCGATCCGCGCGCGCCGCGAAACGATCCTCTGCGCCGGCACCTGCGAGTCGCCCAAGCTGCTCATGCTCTCCGGCATCGGCCCGCAGCAGGCCCTGCGCGAGCAGGGCATCCCGGTGCGGCTGCACCTGCCGGCCGTGGGGCAGAACCTGCAGGACCACCTGCTGCTCAGCCTGCAGTACCGTTCGCGCCTGGCCATTCCCCCGCAGGTCTCCAACGGCGTGGCGACCATGAGCTACTACCACCACGGCAGTGGCCAGCAGGCGCCGGACATCCAGGTGGCCGGCATGCAGTACCCCTTCGGCCCGGTGCCCCTGCCCAGCGGCAGCTCCTACACCGTCATCCCCTTCCTGGCCAAGCCGCGCAGCCGGGGGCGGGTGCGCCTGGCCGGGACCGACCCGCGCCAGTCCCTGCTGATCGACCCCAACTACCTGGGCGAGGCCATCGACCGCGACATCATGCTCGCCGCCCTGGACCGTGGCCTGGCCCTCGGCGCCGGGGTCACCGACTACTTCGGCGGGCTCTACCCCAGCGACCCGCTGGACACCCCCGCGCAGAAGCTCGCCTTCATCGCCCGCAACGGCGGGCCCGGCCTGCACTACACCGGCACCTGCAGCGCCGGGCGCGACCCGCGCAGCAGCGTGGTGGACGGGCGCTTCCGGGTCTGGGGCGTGTCCGGCCTGCGGGTGGTGGACGCTTCGGTGATCCCCGAAATGCCGGCGGTGAACATCCACGCCTCGGTGCTCACCGTGGCGCAACTGGCGGCGCGGGTGCTGGTGGCCGAGCAGCGCCTTGGCCAGCGCCTCGCTGAAACCGCCTGAACCCTCACCCCATCCCGCGGAGCGCCGCTCCCTGAACTGAACCCAGGAGATCCACCATGCAGCATTCCCTGCTTTCCAAGACCGCCCTGGTCACCGGGGCCTCCCGTGGCATCGGCAAGGCCACCGCCCTGGCCCTGGGGGCCGCCGGCGCCCATGTGCTGGTGCATTGCAACCGGGGCGTGGAAGAGGCCCACGCCGTGGCCGCCGAGATCCGCGACCGGGGCGGCCGCGCCGACGTGCTGGTGGCGGACCTGGCCAGCGTCGACGGGCCGCGCATCCTCGCCGCCGAGGTGGGCGAGCGGGTGCGCCGGCTCGACGTGCTGGTGGCCTGCGCCGGCATCGCCCAGACGGCCCGCCTGGAGGACACCCGCGTGGAGGACTTCGACCGGCTGTTCGCGGTCAACGTGCGGGCGCCGTTCTTCCTCGTGCAGCAACTGCTGTCGCTGATGGGGGAGGGCAGCAGCGTGGTGATGGTGTCGTCCCTCGGGGCGCGCTCGGCGGTGGGCGAGATCCCCGCCTACGCCGCCACCAAGGGCGCCCTGGACACGCTGGTGCTGCACTTCGCGCAGGCCCTCGGCGGGCGCGGCATCCGCGTCAACGGCCTGGCCCCGGGGGTGGTGGACACCGAGATGTCCAGCTTCGTGCGCAGCGACGAGGGGCGGGACTTCGTGCTCGGCATCCAGGCCCTGAAGCGCGTGGCACAGCCCGAGGACATTGCCGATGTCGCGCTGTTCCTGGCCTCCGACGCCTCGCGCTGGATCACCGGCGACATCCTCAGCGTCGACGGTGGCACCAAGCTCTGACCGCCAGCCACCTCCGGGGGGTAGACCCATGAACATGAAGACCGAAGTGCCCGCCGCCGGCCTTGCCGGCGAGGGTGGCCCGTCGAGGAACCTCGAACTCGACCGGCTGCGCGCCATCGCCGTGCTGCTGACCTTCTACGTCCACCTGTACCAGGTGTTCTACCCCTGGACCTTCACCATGCATTACCCCAGGCCCGAGTCGGTGGCGGACCTGTTCGGCAATGCCTGGGGCGGGGTCGACCTGTTCTTCGTCATCTCCGGCTACATCATCTCGCGCACCCTGCTGGAGCAACTGGACGGGCTGCGCAGCGGCGTGCAGCGGGCGGCCTGCATCAAGGCGTTCTACGTGCGCCGGGTGTTCCGCATCCTGCCGGTGGCCTGGGTGGTGGTGGCGCTGGTGATGGCCTGCAGCCTGTTCCTCAACCAGGGCCAGTACTTCGCCCCGCCGGTGTACAACGCCCAGGCGGCGCTGGGCATCTTCACCTACACGTTCAACTTCTGGCTGCCGGACAACAAGATCGCCGGCGGGGTGCCGCTGGCGCCTTACTGGAGCCTGTCGGTGGAGGAGCAGTTCTACCTGTTCTACCCGCTGTTCCTGATCCTGCTGAAGAGCACCCGCGCGCGGGTGCTGGCGCTGCTGGGCACGCTGCTGCTGGTGAGCCTGGTGCTGCGGCCCTTCAGCCTGTCCGATCCGATGAAGGTGTTCTTCTTCACCCAGACCCGTTGCGACGGGCTGATCTATGGCTGCCTGCTGTACCTGGCCAGCACCCAGCCCTGGTTCGCCGCCCTGCGCGTGCGGGCCGGCCGCCATCGCTACGCCGGCGCGCTGCTGGCCACGGTGCTGGCGCTGGTGCTGGCCAGCGTCACCGCCATCGGCTTCGGCAACGTGCTGGCGGTGCCGGTGGTCTGTGCACTGTCCCTGGCGCTGGTGTTCATGGCGGCGTGCGAGGGCGGCCTGCTGGTGTTCCCGCAGCCGCTGCAGGTGCTGCTGGACTACCTGGGCAAGCGCTCCTACACCCTGTACCTGGTGCACATCCCGATGTTCTTCCTGACCCTGGAGCTGATGCACCGCTACACCCGCAGCGAAGGCATCGCCATCACCGACGCGCTCTGGCCGCAGTACACGGTGCTGATGCTGGTGCTGGTGTTCGGCGCCACCGAGCTGATCCACCGCACCGTGGAGCGACCGATGATCGCCCTGGGCAAGCGCATCGCCGAACGCAGCCGCACCGCCGAAGCCGCCACGCCCCAGGCCCTGGCACCCACCCCGACGCCCTGAGCCCCACGCGTTTGTGTAGGAGGGAGCGCTGCTCGCGAACGGCCGTCCAGGCTGCCTCCGTAGCCCGGACTTCAGTCCGGGTTCTGTGCCCGAACTCCCCGGACTGAAGCCCGGGCTACGAACGGTGGCCATTGGTGGGCTGAAGCCCACCCTACGGGGTACGCCAATCCCCTGTAGGAGCGAGCGCTGCTCGCGAACGGCCGCCCAGGCGGGCTCCGTAGCCCGGACTTCAGTCCGGGTTCTGTGCCCGAGATCCCCGGGCTGAAGCCCGGGCTACGAACTGAAGCCCACCCGACGGGGGAGGCGACAGCTCGCCGGCCTTCCACGCCCGGTACCGTTCGGGCATGCACACGGCGCAGGGCCGGTAGCCGGCGCTCAAGGCGGTGGCTTCGTCGAGGAAGAACACCCGCTGTGCCACGTAGCCGCCGCGCGCCAGGGCCTGCAGGGCGCTGCGGCAATCCAGGCGGCCGTAGAGGCGGTTGCGGCGGTGCCCGCCGAGGGTGCCGGGCACCGGGCTGAGGCAGGGGCGGCCGTCGGCGCCGATCAGGCGCCAGGCCTTGGGTTCGCCCGCTTCAGCCGTCATGACGGCCCTGGAAGCTCACTTCCAGGCCAACCCGCACGCCGCTGCGCACCCGGCCGATGCCGTGGCGCAGCTGGGCGCCATAGAGCTGCCCCTGGTTGTTGCGCACGGGGCGGCGCTGGTTGCACAGCAGCACGCCGTCGCCACGGGCCAGGGGCACCACCCAGGGGCGCGACTGCATGCGCGGCCGCTGCTCGGTGAGCACCAGCTCGCCACCGCTGAAGTCCTGCGGGTCGGAGAGCAGCACCAGCAGCCGCACCGGCAGCAGCGCCGGGTCGTCGTCGCCCGGGTGCAGGGTCATGAAGTCCTCAGGGCCGAGGCGGGTCAGGTGGGCGCAGTGCACTTGGCCGTTGGTGGCGTGCTGTTCGGGCTGGCCGAACGCCTGGCACCAGCGGTTGGCGATGGCGGCGAGCGGGGCGTGGAGGCTGTCCCAGTGGCCGTGGGGCAGGCCGGCGCGCACGCCTTCGCCCTGGCCCATGCCGAGGGTTTCCAGGCGCTCCCGCGGGCCCTGGGCCAGGCGCTCCCCCAGCCGCCGCGCGGCCTCGGGGTCGAGCAGGTCGGGCAGGGGCGCGTGGCCGTGTTCGTCCAGGGCCTGGGCGATGGCGGCCCAGTCTTCGGGCAGGTTCAGAGCGCAGGCTGTTTCAGGCATGGCGCTGTGCTCGTCGGGTGGCTGGGCTGGCTTTCACGTTGCAGCAGTTCGCGCTTGCGCTCGACGCCCCAGCGGTAGCCGGAGAGGTCGCCGTTGCGGCGCACCACGCGGTGGCAGGGGATGGCCACGGCTATGTGGTTGGCGCCACAGGCCTGGGCCACGGCCCGTACGGCCTTGGGCGCGCCGATGCGTTCGGCGATCTCGGTGTAGCTGGCGGTGGCCCCCGGCGGGATTTCCCGCAGGGCCTGCCAGACCCGTTGCTGGAAGGCAGTACCACGCACGTCCAGCGGCAGGTCGAGCCCCAGGGACGGGGCTTCGACGAAGCCCACCACCTGGGCCACCAGGCGTTCGAAGTCGGCATCGCCGCCCACCAGCTGGGCCTTGGGGAACTGGTCCTGCAGGTCGCGGACCAGGGCGTCCGGGTCGTCGCCCAGGAGGATCGCGCAGACGCCCCGCTGGCTCTGGGCAACCAGGATGGAGCCGAGGGAGCACTGGCCGACGGCGAAGTGGATGGAGGCACCGGTGCCGCCGTCGCGGTAGTCGCTGGCGCGCATGCCCAGCAACTGGTCGGCGGTTTCGTAGAAGCGGCTGTTGGAGTTGAAGCCGGCGCCGTAGATGGCGTCGGTCACCGTGGTGCCCTGTTCGCTCAGCTCCCGGCGCAGGCGCTGGGCGCGGTAGGCCGAGGCGTAGGCCTTGGGGGTGAGCCCGGTCTCGGTCTTGAACAGCCGGTGGAAGTGCGAGGGGCTCATGCCGGCGCATTCCGCCAACTGGTGCAGGTTGGGCGGCGAGTCGGCGGCCTCGATGGCGCGGCAGGCCTCGGCGATCACGGCGGTGCGGTGGGCGGCGGCAGCGGTGCGGTCGCCGGCCTGGCGGCGGCTGGCGCGGTAGCCGGCGGCTTCGGCGGCCTCGGGGGTGTCGAAGAACTCGACGTTGCGGCGATTGGGCAGGCGCGCGGAGGAGCTGGGGCGGCAGTACACGCCTGTGGTTCGCACGGCGTAGACGAACTGGCCGTCGGCGGCCGGGTCGCGTGCCTGGACGGCGGCCCAGCGCTGGTCATCCGTGAGGTAGCGCGGGGCGGTGGGAAGGGTCCTGCTCATGGCATTCATCCAAAAGGGCCTGTTGACGGTTGCAGGTTAACGGGGTTGGTGACGGTGAGAACTCCGGTTCTTGCGATCGAATTCACGCTGTGGGCGGCATCCTCCACAGGTACCAGGCGGCGACGGTGCGCCAGGGGCTCCAGGCCTGGCCGAGCTGGCGCATGCGGGCGGCGCTGGGGGCCTTGTCCAGGCCCTTGAGGCGGCGGTAGCCCTCACGCACGCCGAAGTCGTCGGCGGGGAGGATGTCGCGGCGCTCAAGGGTATAGATGAGGAACATCTCCACCGTCCAGCGCCCGACGCCATGCAGGGGCGTGAGGCGCGCCAGCAGGGCGTCGTCATCCAGGGTGAGGGCTTCGTCGCGGCCGGGTACCTGGCCGTCGACGGTGGCCTGGGCGATGCCCAGCAGGGTCTGCAGCTTGCGGGCGGAGAAGCCGCAGGCGCGCAGCCGCTCGGGTTCGGTGGCCAGCAGTTCGCTCGGGGTGGGGAAGCGCCCGCCGGGGTACAGCGCCAGCAGCCGGGCGAGGATGGCGTCGCCCGCGCGGGCATGCAGCTGCTGGTAGGCCACGGCGCGAACCAGGGCTTCGTAGGGTTCGCGCTGGGGGTGGGGCTGGTGCCGGCAGGGGCCGATGGCGTCGATGTGCCGCGCCCAGTCGGCGTCCTGAGCGGCGAGGAAGCGGCTGGCATCGGTGAAGGCCGGCGGGGTCAGCGTCAGCGCCATGCTCAGAACCCCGGCAGGCTGGCGGTACGCGGCGTGGCGGCAAGGGGCCGCAGGGCGCGCTCGTGCTCCAGCAGCCAGTGCTTGCGCTCCAGGCCCCAGGCGTAGCCGCGCAGCTCGCCGTTGCTGGCCACCACCCGGTGGCAGGGGATCAGCACGGCGATGGGGTTGGCGGCGTTGGCGGCACCCACCTCGATGGCGGCGCGTGGGTCGTTCAGCCCCAGCTGGCGGGCGACTTCGCCGTAGCTGCGGGTGCTGCCGGGCGGGATCTGCCCCAGGGCGTCCCAGACCTTGCGCTGGAAGGGCGTGCCGTCGGGCTCCAGCACCAGGCAGTCGATGGCGCCCAGGTCGCCCTGGAAGTAGCCGCGCAGGGCGTCGGCGATCCCGCGCGGGAGCGGGGTGTCCTGCAGGCGGTAGTCACCGAAGCGCTGGCGCAGGTTGCGCAGCAGCGCCAGGCGGTAGTCGCCGAAGCCGAGGGCGCGGATGCGCTGTTCGGTGTCGGTGACCACCAGCAGGGTGCCCAGCGGGGACTCGAGGGCGCTCAGCAACAGGTTCATGGGGTGGTTCTCCTTGTCATGGACGGTGTTCCTTGTGGCGGGGTTCAGCGCAGCCGGACCACGCCGTGGCGTTGCAGGAGGTAGACCTCGCCGCTGGCGAGGTGCAGTTCGGTCCGCCCCGTTTCGTGGGTGCGCCACCAGGCCTGGCGGGCATCCACCATGGCCTGGAAGGCATCCAGCACCTGGCGCTTGGCCTGTTCCGCCGCGTCGTGGGCCGCTGGCGGTTCGCCGAGGTGGGCGGCCGCTGCGGCGGTAATGTCGGTGAGGTCGGGCACGAAGGGGCTCTCGTGGCTGGCACGGCGGCGTCAGCCGGCGCGGCGGAAGGTGAAGTTCAGGCGCTGCTCGCCCAGGCTCGGGTGCGGCGGCCCTTTGAGCGGGGCCACGCCGTGAAAACGCAGGCGGTCCTGGCCACCCCACACGGCCACGTCGCCGTGGTGCAGGAGGAAGCGCCGGACCGGGTCGTTGCGGCGCTGCCCGCCGAACAGGAAGGTGGCGCTCATGCCGAGGGAGACGGACACCACGGGGGCGTCGAAGCCGCGTTCGTTGCGGTCCTGGTGCAGGCTCAGGCGGGCGCCGGGCTGGTAGCGGTTGAGCAGGCAGGCGTCGGCGTCGAAACCCGGGAAGCCGGCGGCTTCGGCCGCCTGGCGGGCCAGTTGGCGGAAGCGTTCCGGCATGGCCGGCCAGGGGGCGCCGCTGTCCGGGTCGGTGGCGCTGTAGCGGTAGCCACGGCGGTCGGTGGTCCAGCCCAGGGCGCCGCAGTTGGTCAGCGCGACGGACATGCGGAAGCCGCCGGGGGTGAGCATGTGGCGGAACGGTGCCTGGGCCTGCAGCTGGAGGATCTGCCGCAGCAGTTCGTCGGCCTGGTCCAGGGCGAAGCCGCGCAGGATCACGGCCTGCTCGGCCATGGCTTCGCGCTGGCCGCTGGCGTGGGTGGCGAAGAGGTCGGGGGTCATGGGCGCTCCTCAGGTGGCGTCATGGAAGATCAGCCCAAGGGTGTGGCGCTGGCCGCTGCGCACCAGGCTGACACCGTGGCGCATGGCGGCGCGGCGGAAGCCGCTGCGCTTGCCGGGTACGGGGCGCAGGTCCACCGGGAAGATCACCGCGTCGCCCTGGCGCAGGGGCACCACGTCGGCCCGCTGGGTGCCGGCCAGGTGCTCGGTGAGGACGAACTCGCCGCCGGTGAAGTCGCGCCCGGGCTCGGAGAGCAGGATCGCGATCTGCAGCGGGAAGTTGTGCTCGCCGTAGAGGTCCTGGTGCAGGCGGTTGTAGTCGCCCGCTCCGTAGCGCAGCAGCAGCGGGGTAGGGCGTGTCTGCCCGGCCCGGTGGCAGCGCATGAGGAAGGCATCCAGGGCCTCGGGGTAGCGCGTCTCCAGGCCGAGGCGGGCCTGCCAGCGGTTGGCGATCCGCGCCAGCGGCGGGAACAGCCGGTGGCGCAGGGTCGTGAGCAGGGCGGGCAGGGGGTAGGCGAAGTACTTGTACTCACCCTGGCCGAAGCTGTGCCGGGCCATGACGATGCGCGAGCGGAAGGTGCGTGCGTCCGGGTAGAGCGCGGCCAGGTGGGCGCAGGTGTCGGCGTCCAGCAGCTGCTCGATGCAGGCGTGGCCGTGGCGGTCCAGCTGCGCTTCCAGTTGGGGCCAGTCCAGGGCATCGAGCCGGTCGAGGAGGGCGGTGGGGGTGAGGTCCGGCGCCGCCGGGCACGAGAGCACGGCACTCATGATACGGACAGGCTGCCGTGGGCCTGGGGCAGGCCCATGGGGCGCAGGCGGGTGAGCGGTGCCAGGGGCCGCAGGCTGTCGAACAGGCCTTGGGGGCTGGGCTCTTCGGTGCGCCGGCAGGTCTGCGCGACCCGTTCGAGGAAGCGCGAGAGGTGGGCGCTGGGTTCGCCTGCCGGGCGCAGCAGGTAGGTGGTGAGTTCGGAGTCGGGCAGCGACAGGGCGCGGGTGACGATCTCGCTGCCGGCCAGGTCGCTGCGCTCGGTGCCGCTCACCAGGGCGACGCCATAGCCGGCGGCGACCAGGGCCTGCATGGTCTCGCGGGAGATGTACTGCTCGGCGATGTCGAGGCGGGCGGCTTCGTCTTCGCTGAGGTGGGCCCGGAGCAGCCGGCTGATCTGCTGGAACTGCCCTTCGTGGACTTCGCTGTGGCTGAGGATGAGCGGGTGGCGGACCAGCTCCTGCAGCGGGATGCGCCGGTGCGAGAGCAGCGGGTGGCGGGCCGGCAGGGCGGCGACCAGCGGGTCGCTCCAGACGGGCTGGGCCTGCAGGCCGCTGCCGGCGGCGTCGATGCGGGCGAAGCCGAGGTCGTAGTGGTGTTCCAGCAGGCCTTTCACCTGCTGGGCGTAGCTGACTTCGAACAGGCGGATGCCCAGTTCCGGCTCCTCCTGCCGGCAGCGGGCGAGCAGGTCGGCCAGGCGATTCGGGGCGATGCCGTCGGACACGGCGATGCGCAGGGTGCCGCGAAAGCCCAGGGCGACGCCGCGCATGTCCATGCGGGCCTGTTCGAGGGCGGCGAAGATGCGCTTGGCGTTATCGAGGAACACGCTGCCGGCCCAGGTGAGCTGCACGCCCCGGGGGTTGCGCTCGAACAGCTGGATGCCGAGCTCGGACTCCAGTTCCTTGATGGCCCGGGACAGCGGGGATTGCTCGATGTGGAGGCGGGCGGCGGCGCGGGTGAAGTTCAGTTCCTCGGCCACGGCGAGAAAATAGCGAAGATGACGTAGCTCCATGTGTGTTTCGTCTCCTGTCTGTCATCGACTCTGCGTTCTTCAGGGCTGGGTGCGGGGCGTTCTCCCGGGTTACTGCGAATGAGGGGGCACGCCGGGCCAGGCCATGCCTGGGCCCCGGGTGGCCGTTGCGCGGGGCGCACGGGCCGACGCGCCCACTATCGGGGGACAGTGGGGCGTTGGCACTCCGTTTCTTGCGCTTGAATTTGCGGGCCGGATGGCCGGGCCTAGAGCGCCCGGCCGGCTTCTTTCTAGTGCAGCTTGAGGCGGGGGTCGGTGCTGCGGCCGATGCGGTCGCTGAGCATCAGCAGGAAGGTGCGGAAGGCGCCGTACAGGGCCATCTGGTGCATGCGGTAGAGGGAGATGTAGAACATCCGCGCCAGCCAGCCTTCCAGCTTCACGCTGCCCATGAGGTTGCCCATCAGGTTGCCGACGGCGCTGAAGCTGGAAAGGGAGATCAGCGAGCCGTAGTCCTGGTAGCGGTACTCGGGCAGGGTGTGCTGGCCGGCGATCCGCGCCTTGAGCGATTTCACCAGCAGGGAGGCCTGCTGGTGCGCGGCCTGGGCGCGGGGCGGGACGTTGCGCTCGCTGCCGTCGCCCAGGGGGCAGGCGGCGCAGTCGCCGAAGGCGAAGATGTCGGCATCCCGGGTAGTCTGCAGGGTGGGGGTGACCACCAGCTGGTTGATGCGGTTGCTCTCCAGGCCGTCGAGGTCCTTGAGGAAGGCCGGGGCGCGGATGCCGGCGGCCCAGACCTTGAGGCTGGCGGGAATCTTCTCGCCCTGGGCGGTGAGCAGGCCGTCGGCGGTGACTTCCTTGACGGCGGCGCCGGTCATGACGCGCACGCCGAGCCCTTCCAGGGTGCGGTGCACCGGGGCGCTGATGCGCTCGGGCAGGGCGGGCAGTACCCGCGGGCCGGCTTCGATCAGGGTGATGCGCATGTTCTCCGGCTGGATGCTGTCCAGGCCGTAGGCCGCCAGTTCGTGGGCGGCGTGGTGCAGTTCGGCGGCCAGTTCGACGCCGGTGGCACCGGCGCCGACGATGGCGACGCTGATCTGGTCGTCGTCACCGTCGCGGGCGTGGGCGCGCAGGTAGTGGCTGAGCATCTGCCGGTGGAAGCGCTCGGCCTGCTCGCGGGTGTCGAGGAAGATGCAGTGGCGCGCGGCGCCCTCGGTGCCGAAGTCGTTGGTGGTGCTGCCGACGGCGATCACCAGGGTGTCGTAGGCCACTTCGCGGGCGGGCACCAGTTCGCGGCCTTCCTCGTCGAGGGTGGCGGCCAGCTGGATGGCCTTGCGGCTGCGGTCCAGCCCGCTCATGCGGCCGAGCTGGAACTCGAAGTGGTTCCATTTGGCCTGGGCGACGTAGTTCAGCTCGTTCTCGGTGGAGTTGAGCGAGCCCGCCGCGACTTCGTGCAGCAGCGGTTTCCAGATGTGGGTGAGGTTGGCGTCGGCCAGGATGATCTTCGCCTGGCCGCGTTTGCCGAGGGTTCTACCCAGGCGGGTGGCAAGCTCCAGGCCGCCGGCGCCGCCGCCGACGATCACGATGCGATGGGTCATGGGGATTTCTCACAAGGCTATAAGAATTCTTTTCGTGGGCGCCTTCGTGGCGCTTGGCGCGGCTCACAGGACGAGTCGCGCGAGGAGGCGGCTGAGCAGGCCCAGGCCGATGACGAGTGCCAGGAGGATGAGCAGGAGCCGCCAGGGCTTGAACGGCTGGCGTTCGACCTGGTGCTGGGGGAGGCTCAGGTACTGCTCGACCTTCTGCTGGTCGTCGGGTGTCAGGCGGCTGGGCATGGCGTGCCTCGACGGGGAAATATGACGTGCATTCTAGACGTGCCTTCCGGCGGCGCTCAATGCGCGTTTGCGTGAGCGGTCACAGGCCGATGCCAAGGTCGAAGAGCACGGTCCGCCCGAGGTTGGCGCGGAGGAACTCCGGGGCACCCGGCTGGGCGAAAAGCACGCGGGCGTAGGTGGGGCCCACCACGGACAGCGAGCGCCAGCCCTGCAGGAGGAATTCGGTCGGCGGCGGGAACGGGCTGTTGAAGTCGGGGCGCACGCGCTTGAGGCTGACGAAGGCGAGCAGGTCGAGCTCGGCCGGGTCCAGGCCGCGTTCGCGGTAGTTGTGGGCCTTCTTGCGCAGCGTGGGGGCCAGCGTCGCCTGCAGCTCCTTCATGGCGATGCGCTTGGGGCGCGTCTCCCGGCGCAGCAATTGGCTGAGGGAGGATGCGCTGCGGCGGCGCTCCAGTTCGGCGCGCCATTCGTCGTTGAGGCGGCGGCCTTCGTCGAGCACGAAGAAGACCTCGAAGTTGGCCTCGCGGAACTCCACGTCGGGGGGCTCGGCGCCGGTGCTGAAGTCTTCCAGCCGATAGGGCTGGTTGAGCGCCTGCAGCAGGCGCTGGCAGACCCAGCGTTCGCGCTCCCACTTGCGCGCGTTGGAGAGGAATTCATTGGCCTGCTCGGCCTGGCGGGTGAGCAGGCGCAGGTAGTCGGATTCGTCCATGGCCGGAGAGTAGGGGGCGAGGGCGGTCGGCTGCAAGCCGCCGCCAGGTGTGGCATTGCGCTGCGATGTGGCGGCCGGCGCCTTGGTATAGACTCTGCTGCGTTTGCCGGATGCCCGCCATGCACCTTCGCCCTGTCACCCCTGATGACCACGCCCAACTGATTGCCCTCTGGCAGCGTACGCCGGGGCTGCGCCTGCGCGAGGACGATGCTCATGCGCCGTTCTGCGCCTACCTGGCGCGAAACCCGGGTCTCAGCCTGCTGGTGGAGCGCGAGGGCCAGGTGGTGGCCTCGCTGATGGCCGGGCATGACGGCCGCCGTGGCTACCTGCAGCACCTGGTGGTGGATGTGCCGCTGCGCGGGCAGGGCCTGGCGCGGCGGTTGCTGGACGCGGTGCTGCAGCGGCTGGCGGCCGAGGGCATCGGCAAGTCCCATGTATTCGTCCTGCGGGACGCGCCCGAGGCGCTGGCGTTCTGGTCCGCCCAGGCGGACTGGTCCCGGCGCGGGGATATCGCGGTTTTTTCCACGAACGGAGTGACACGATGAAACGGCTCTCTTTGGCGCTGCTGCTGGCTCTGCTGGCCGGTGGTGCGCAGGCGCTGGAACAGGGTGAGCGTCTGGCGCCCTGGACCCTGCTGGACCAGTACGAGAAACCCTACAGCCTGGACAACCAGCTGGGGCTGCTGCTGGTGGCGCGCGACATGGATGGGGCGAAGCTTGTGAAGGCGGCTCTGGACGGCAAGCCGAAGGACTTCCTCGAACAGCGCCATGCGGTGTTCGTGGCGGACATCAGCCGCATGCCGTCGGTGATTTCCAAGCTGTTCGCCGTGCCGGCGATGCAGGACTACAACTACCGCGTGCTGCTGGACCGCGAGTCCCGCGTGGCGCCGCGCTACGAGGCCCCCGAGGGCCAGGTGCTGGTGCTGACCCTGCGTGACGGCGTGCTGCAGGGGCAGAAGGCCTTCGCATCGGCCGAGTCGCTGCGCGCGGCGCTGGACGCGGTGCCGCCGGCGCCGTGATCGCCGCCGAACTGCTGTCCGACACCAGCCTGGGGCTGGGCTGGGCGATCTACGTCCCGGCCCTGGCCTGGGCGGTGATGCGCGCGCCGTGGCTGGAGTTGTTCAGCGACTTCCGGCGCCAGCACCTGCTGTTCGGCACGGTGCTGGCGTTGTTCCTGTTGTGGATGGTGCGGCGGGACTTCGATTCCGGGGTCTCCTACCACTTCATCGGCATGACGGCGGTGACGCTGCTGCTGGACTGGCCCCTGGCGGTGCTGGGTGGCCTCGTTGCACAGCTCGGCTTGCTGGCGCTGGGGCGCCAGGACGTTGCGGCGATGGGCATCAACGGGGCGCTGCTGGTGCTGCTGCCGGTGCTGGTGACAGAGCTGTGTGCAAAGTGGGTGGAGCACTTCCAGCCGCGCAACCTGTTCGTCTACATCTTCTGCTGCGGGTTCTTTCCCGCGGCGCTGGCCGCTCTACTCTGCACCCTGGTGGGGCTGGGACTGCTGTTCATCGATGGCATCTTCCCGATGCCGCCCTGGCTGGAGGACTTCGTCGGCTACCTGTGGCTGGTGATGTTCCCGGAGGCCTTCATCAACGGTACGGCGGTGACGGCGCTGGTGGTGTTCTGCCCCGAGTGGCTGGAGACCTTCAACCGCACGCGCTACCTGCAGGCGCCCTGGAAGGACGACGACAAGAGCTGAATGGCGCTGGATTCACTGCCCCGATGATCGGCGCCGATTGACGCCGATCAAGGTCGGGCGACCTGGCGCGCGCGGATGATCCCCCGGTCACTTCGAACGAGGATGCAACCATGGGTGTTCACGATTGGGCGCGCGTCGCGCTGGCGCAGGTGCTGGAGCAGGGCGGTGGCGAGGGCTTCGACGAGGCACTGGCCTTGCGGGCGCTGCTGAGTGCGGTGGTGGAGCGCAGCAAGGGCGTGCGCTCACAGGAGGATCTGGCAGCGGAGCTGATGTTCCTGGCGGACAACCTGGATGACGGGCGGGACTACGCCTTCATGCGCCCCTGAGGGCGCATGGGATCAGTGGCGATCAGGGAGGTCACCGGAGAACAGCTCATCCTCGAGGTTGTCACCGGGTATGGCGTGCTCTTCAGCGGCCCAGGCGCCCAGGTCGATCAGCTTGCAGCGGTGGGAGCAGAAGGGCCGGTTGGGGCTTTGCGGGCCCCATTCGACGGGCGCTCCGCAGGTGGGGCATTCAACGGTCATGGGTTGGCTCATGGCTGGCCTCCTCGCAGTGTCAGATAGAAGGCGTGCAGTCGTTCGACTTCGGTGCGCATCCAGGCCAGGTCCCGGTCATTCAGCAGCACGTCGTGGGCGGCAGCCAGGCGCTTGTCCCGGTCAGCCTGGGCCTTGAGGATGGCCTGGACCTGTTCCTCGGAGACGCCATCGCGGGCCATGGTGCGCTGCACTTGCAGGGCCTCGGGGACGTCCACCACCAGCACGCGCTGGGTCATGCGGTGCTGCCCGGACTCGATGAGCAGCGGGGAAACCAGGATGGCGTAGGGGGACTTGGCCTCCGCCAGGTTGCTGGCGATCTCCTGGTTGATCAGCGGATGCAGCAGGTTTTCCAGCCAGCGGCGTTCCTCCGGGTGCTGGAAGATGTGCTGGCGCAGGGCGGCGCGGTCGAGCTGCCCGTCGGCCAGGAGGACGCCTTCGCCGAAATGCTCGGCAATGCGAGCCAGGGCGGGGCGGCCGGGCTCCACCACCCAGCGGGCGGCGTGATCGGCATCCACCATGTGGACGCCCAGGGCGTTGAAATGAGCAGCAGCGGCACTCTTGCCGCTGCCGATGCCGCCTGTGAGGCCAAGAATCCAGGGTGTGGTCATTTGAAACCGGCGAACTGCAGATAGGTCCCGGTTATTTGATCACCCCAGAGCAATGCGATCCAGCCGGCAATTGCCAGGTAGGGGCCGAAGGGAATGGGCGTGCCGCTGTCGGCATCGCGCAGCTTGAGGATGATGATCCCCAGTACCGCGCCGACCAGGGACGACAGCAGGATGGTCAGCGGAAGCACCTGCCAGCCACCCCAGGCGCCGAGCATGGCCAGCAGCTTGAAGTCGCCATAGCCCATGCCTTCCTTGCCGGTCACCAGCTTGAACACCCAGTACACGCTCCACAGGCTCAGGTAGCCGCCTACCGCGCCCCAGAGGGCATCCTCCAGCCCGGTGAACAGGCCCTGGCTGTTGACGATCAGCCCGAGCCAGAGCAGCGGCAGCACCAGGGAATCAGGAAGCAGCTGGTGGTCGATGTCGATCATGCTCATCGCCAGCAAACCCCAGGTCAGCACCAGGAAGGCACCCGCCTGCCAGGTGAAACCGAAGTGCCAGGCGACGTAGGCGGAAAGCAGCCCGCAGGCCAGTTCCACCAGCGGATAGCGCTTCTTGATCGGTGCCTTGCACGACGAACACTTGCCGCCCAGGGCCAGCCAGCTCACCACCGGGATGTTCTCCCAGGCCTTGATCTCATGCTGGCAATGGGGGCAACGGGAGTTCGGCAGAACCAGGTTGAACGTCTCGCCTGGTGGCTCCGGCGGTAACTCCAGGGCCTCGCGGGCTTGGACTTTCCAATCGCGGAACATCATCACCGGCAAACGGTAAATGACCACGTTGAGGAAACTGCCGACCAAAAGGCCGAGGAGAAATACGCAGAAAACAAAGGCCGGCAAGTTGCCGGCCAGGAAATCGAGAACGGTCACTTAGCCTACTACCGAGCCGAGCGTGAAGATGGGGAGGTACATCGCGACAATCAGACCGCCAACCAATACACCGAGTACAGCCATGATCATCGGCTCCATCAGGGTAGTCAGGTTGTCCACTGCGTTGTCGACTTCTTCTTCGTAAAAGGACGCGACCTTATCGAGCATGGTGTCCAGTGCGCCGGACTCTTCACCAATGGCTGTCATCTGGATGGCCATGGAGGGGAATACGCCGGTAGTCCGCATGGAGAAGTTAAGCTGCATGCCTGTTGATACATCTTGTTTGATCTTGCCAACGGCATTCTTGAATACGACGTTGCCAGTGGCCCCAGATACGGAGTCTAGGGCGTCTACCAAGGGAACGCCTGCTGCGAACGTGGTGGAAAGCGTACGTGCATAGCGCGCCACGGCAGACTTGTAGACGATGTCCCCAATAATCGGGAGTTTAAGAACGCCTCTATCTACCGAGTCACGGAATTTCTGCGATCGCTTGTAGAACTGCCCAATACCAAACACCGCACCAAAGGTAACTATCAATATGACGAGCCACCAGGTTTGAAGAGCCTCTGATAGGTTTACGACCATTTGAGTAAAGGCCGGAAGTTCAGCGCCAAAACCTTTGAAGACGTCTTGGAACTGTGGCACCACTTTGATGAGTAGAATCATGGTGACAATGACAGCTACGAGCAAGACTGCGATCGGGTAGGTCATGGCCTTCTTGATCTTGGCTTTCAGCTGTTCGGTCTTCTCCTTATACGTCGCGACTCGATCCAGCAGTGTTTCAAGCGCGCCGGACTGTTCGCCTGAGTCAACCAGGTTGCAATACAGCTCATCAAAGTACATGGGTTTCTTGCGCAAGGAGTTGGCAAAGCTATTACCTGCCGCTACCTCCTGCTTCACCTCATCCACCAGCTTGCGCATATTCTGGTTTTCTACACCATCGCCAATGATGTCGAAGCTTTGCAGAAGGGGTACGCCAGCCTTCATCATCGTGGCCATTTGCCTGGTGAACAAGGCAATATCCATTGGCTTGATTCTTTTGCCAGCGCTGAAAAGTGATGCTGTTTTCTTGCGCACCTTGAGCGGGTTGATACCCTGCTTGCGGAGCTGTGCCTTAACCAGCGCCGGGTTCACGCCGCTGATCTCGCCAGTGACCTTGGCCCCTTTCTTGTCGGTGCCTTCCCATTTGAAGACACTTGCCTTTATTGCTTTTTCCGCCATGGATTAGTCCTTGGTCACGCGGTTGACTTCCTCGAGGCTGGTTACGCCTTGCATGGCTTTCAGCAGGCCCGAGGCGCGCAAATCATTGAAGCCGTCTTTGCGCATCTGCGCTGCGATATCGATGGAGTTGCCTTCCTCCATGATAATGCGCTGCAGTGCCGGCGTGTTTTTAACCACTTCATAAATACCGACCCTGCCTTTGTAGCCACCCTTGCAATTATCGCAGCCGACGGGGCCGTAAATCTTGAACGTGCCGATCTTGTCCTCGGGGAAACCCTCCTTGATCAGAGTGTCTCGAGGCACCTCGACATCCTTCTTGCAGGAGTTGCAGAGCTTTCGGGCGAGGCGCTGGGCAATGATCAGGTTGACCGAGGTTGCAATGTTGAACGCAGGAACGCCCATGTTTCTTAATCGCGTCAAGGTTTCCGCAGCGCTGTTGGTGTGCAACGTGGACATCACCATGTGGCCAGTCTGTGCCGCCTTGATGGCGATTTCAGCCGTCTCAAGGTCGCGAATTTCACCGACCATGATCACGTCCGGGTCCTGACGCAAGAAGGCGCGAAGAGCCTGGGCGAAGTCCATGCCTTGGCGTGGGTTGACGTTGACCTGGTTGATACCTTCCAGGTTTATCTCCACCGGGTCTTCAGCAGTGGAGATGTTGATGTCGACAGTGTTGAGAATATTGAGACCGGTGTAGAGCGAGACCGTCTTTCCCGAACCCGTAGGGCCAGTCACCAGGATCATGCCTTGGGGTTGCTTCAGGGCGTTCAGGTAGAGCTCTTTTTGCACCTCTTCATAACCAAGGGCATCGATACCCATCTGCGCGCTGGACGGGTCAAGGATCCGCATCACGATCTTCTCACCCCAGAGAGTGGGCAGTGTGTTGACACGAAAGTCGATGGCCTTGGTCTTGGATATCTTCATCTTGATCCGGCCGTCCTGCGGTTTGCGACGCTCGGAAATGTCAAGGGCTGCCATGACTTTCAAGCGTGCTGAGATACGGCTGGCCAGTTGAATCGGGGGGCGTGCCACTTCGTGAAGGATTCCATCGGTTCGCAACCTGACTCGGTAGGAGCGCTCGTAGGGTTCGAAGTGCAGGTCAGAAGAGCCACCTTTGATCGCGTCCAGAAGCATTTTATTGACGAAGCGCACAACAGGGGCGTCGTCGGCACTGTCGCCTGCGCCGCTGTCTTGCTTGTCGTCGTCAACGGCCTCGATGTCGACCCCGTCCAGGTCGACGTCACCGAGTTCTTCCATACCAGAGCTGGGACTATCGAAGAACTTCTCGATGGCATCGCCCAGCTTGTCGTCCTCGACCAGGATTGCCTCCGTGGTGAGGCCCGTGCTGAACTGAATATCTGTCACGGCCTGATGGTTAGTGGGGTCGGAAACCCCGACGAACAACTTGTTGCCTCTGCGCCATAGCGGTATTACGCGGTGTTGCCGGATCAGTTTTTCGCTGATCAGTTCCTTGGGCTGTCCCTCCTTATCAATGGCCCCTAAATCGAAGAAAGCGACCCCGAACTGCTCGGCGGCCAATTCCGCAAGCGCCCGGCTTTTGACCAGCTTGTTCTGCACCAGGTAGGTAACCAGCGAAAGCTTGTTGCGTTGAGCCTGTAGCTGCGCCTGCTGGGCACCTTTTTCGTCCATCAGCTTTGCGAGGACCATCTGCTTGGCCAAGCCGGAAAGATTTATGCTGTCATTCATATGGGCGCTAGCTGTCTGTGACGGTAATCTTGGGGTTATAGCCGAAATTCTAAAACGAAGTGAAGCTGGAGAGGGGCGTTAAAGGAAGAAGGCGCCATAAAGGCGCCTTCCAATTGGAGCTCAAACCATTACTTGCAGTTGCGAGGTTGGAATTCCGGATCCAGGGTAGTAAGGCAAGTCCAAGTACCGCTAGCGTTGCGGGACAGGGTGATGGTCTTGCCGGAAGTTTTGACGCCAGAGGTGCCGTTCACACCAAAACTGAAGACCAGTGTGCCCGCGCCGCTGGCAAAGGTGGTGGTGGAAATCTGACCCAGCGGGCTGGCGGTTGCTGCGCTACCGAGGGTGGTGACGGAGATGGAGGCTTCGTTGCGGCCTTGGGCGTAGTAGTCTTCTACAGCAGTTTTCAGCGGTGCGATGGCAGCCAGGCCAGTGGCGGCTTCCGAGCGGCCGATGTAGTTCTGGTAGGCGGGGATGGCGATTGCTGCCAGGATGCCGATGATCGCGACGACGATCATCAGTTCGATCAGGGTGAAGCCTTTCTGTGCTTTCATTCGTGAATCTCCAAATGTGGTGTTTACGGCTGCATTCGCAGCTGACATCCTCCCAAGCAATTCCCTTGCCAGTTTTTCGGACCCGCATTTCTGCGGGTGCCGGCGGGCTGGTTTAACTGTCGCACTGACAAAAAATGTCAATGAGTCCCTAAGAATGCACCTGAACTCAAGCGCTCGCCCAATCTTTGCGTTAGCGGTGGTTGTCGTTGGCCTGTCTTTCTGTATACCGCTGCATCTCTACCCCTTCCCCAACTACATTGAGGAGTTGCTGGTCACTCTGGGGGTTTTCGCCTGCTCGGCATGGCTGATGTGGCGAAGACCTGATCTGAAATTTTCCCTTTGGTCCGCTCTTTGGCTCCTTCTAGGGGGACTGTTTCTTGCTTCAGCTCTAGTGCACAGTGCCTCGTTCGTTGCTTTCAAGCTGTTCTATATATTGTTTTGGTTCGTCGGCGGGTTGGCGCTGCTGATCAGTGAGCAGGTCAACTGGGACGACCATGAGGTTTCTGACGTCCTGGCTGTGGTGTTGTTTTATTCGGCCTTGGTGTGTGCAGTGGTTGGGCTGCTACGTCATTTTGATCTGCTTTGGCGGGATATATCAGTATTCATTCCCATGTACCGATCAGAGCGGATGATGGGGCTCATCGGACATAGCAATTACTTTGCTTTTGTATGCCTGTTGGGCGTCTTGTCGGCAGGGTGGTTGTTTCAGCGTGGCAAGGTGGGTGTGTTCGGAGTCGTGTCATCCTCTTTGATTTTTATCATTTGTATTGTGTTGACCTGGACTCGCTCGGTGGTTTTGGCGTGGTTCGTACTGGCTCTGCTTTTGTCGCTGCAATTCAGACGGCTCAATGCAGGCAGGTTCATGTCTGTAGTGTTGGCGGGCTTGGCGGTGTTGGTGCTGTTGCAGCCGTTTGGTGGCCTACTGAGCCAGTTGTTGGGGGCGGGGGCGGCTAACGTCGTGGTTGATGAAAGGCTCGCGGCATTTGGTGGCAAGGGAGGAGACAGCTCTGGGCGTCTCAGGGAGTGGGCCATCGCTTGGCAGGTGTTCCGTGAGCATCCCTTGCTCGGCGTGGGTATAGGTAATTATGGCGAAATGGCCTTTGCGAAGCATATCGACTTAGGTGTGCTTTCTCCGGCGGGCTTCTTTATTCATTCCCATAATTTATTGTTGCAGTTTCTTGTTGAATTGGGTGTTTTTGGTGGACTTTGGCTTTTGCTCTTCTTCGCCTTGGGCATGAGGGGGTGGTGGCGTGCGGCTGCGGATCTGCGGCGTGTGCTTCCAGTATCGATATTGTTGATTTTTAGTGTCTATAGTTTTTTTGAGTTTCCTTACTGGCTCATGCATTTCTTTGTTTTGAATTTGCTTGTTTTGGGGGCGTTGGGTAGGGAGCAGGTCCAAGTTGGTCTGAAATTGGGGAAGGCGTTCTCTGTTATTCTTGCTTTCGTGTTTTGTGTAACTGCTGTTGTGTATGTGCCACTTGTTGAGCGATTCTACTGGTCTTTGAAGCAGTACCTGGTGCGGGCGCCTACCGATTCAAGTCAGTATGTCTTTGTCGATTCGCTTATTAGGGATCCTCTTATGGAGCCTTATGGGTATCTGGTTTATATCGCCAATTTCGAGGTTTCTCCCAAAACGGCTCAGCAGGAATTGGTGGCGCTTGAGAGGCTCAGGCGCCACTTGCCGTACGACACCGTTCTGGGGCGGCTTGCAATTTTGCAATACGCCACTGGAAACACCGCTGAGAGCTTCAAGACTATTGAAGACATGCGAATCTATTATGGGGACGAGTCGATGGAGAATGTCTTGTCACAGCTTGGAGAGGCTGAGCGTGCGTTCCCCAGCGTCGACTTCTCGCCTCTCTCCAGTGTAGTTGGGCAGTGATTGCCTTACGGGAAGAGGGGTGCTAATTTCCGCCCCGCCGCCGGAATAGCTCAGTAGGTAGAGCAGCGCACTCGTAACGCGAAGGTCGCAGGTTCGATTCCTGTTTCCGGCACCAGCTCAACAAAAAGCCCCGCAATCGCGGGGCTTTTTGCTTTCTGGCGGTTCGCCCTCAGAGGCTGAGCCGCATGGACAGGTCCACCGCCCGGACATCCTTGGTCAGGGTGCCGATGGAGATGTAGTCGACTCCCGTCTCGGCGATGGTGCGCAGGGTGGTGTCGTTGATGCCGCCGGAGGCTTCCAGTTTGGCGCGGCCGGCGGTGAGGGGCACGGCGGTGCGCATGTCGTCGAGGCTCAGCTCGTCCAGCATGATGATGTCGGCACCGGCATCCAGCGCCTGTTGCAGTTCGTCCAGGTTTTCCACCTCCACTTCAACCGGCTTGCCGGGTGCGATGCGGTGTGCGGCGTTGATGGCCTGGGTGATTCCGCCGCAGGCGGCGATGTGGTTTTCCTTGATCAGGAAGGCGTCGTACAGGCCGATCCGATGGTTATGCCCGCCGCCGCAGGTGACGGCGTACTTCTGCGCAAGGCGCAGGCCGGGCAGGGTCTTGCGGGTGTCCAGCAGCTTCACCGAGGTGCCTTTTACCAGGTCCACATAGTGAGCGACGCGGGTGGCGACGCCGGAGAGGCATTGGAGGAAGTTCAGCGCGCTGCGTTCGCCGCTGAGCAGTGCCCGCGCCGGGCCTTCCAGGTGGAAGAGGGGCTGGTTGGGCTGGACGCGATCACCGTCCGCCACCTGCCAATGCACGGCCACGCGTGGGTCGAGTTGGCGGAACACCGCGTCGACCCACGCGGTCCCAGCAATCACAGCGGTTTCGCGGGTGATCACCGTGGCATGGGCGAGGCGTTCCTCGGGGATGAGCTGTGCGGTGATGTCGCCGCTGCCGATGTCCTCGGTCAGCGCGCGTCGTACGTTGGCTTCGATTTCCGCGCTCAGGTCGGCAAGGGTCAGGTTGGGCATGGGAGGCTCCGCTGCGAGATGGCGCGATTATAGAGGCCGGCGGACCGCCGGTGCAGCGGCGGTGGTAACGGTCGCTGGCTTTCTGCTAGATATTCAGAACGGCACCGGCTGTCAGCCGCGTGCCTACAAGGGTTGGGTTCTGTGTGACATGCGTCATAACTGCAGGAAGTGTCCCCTTGGTTGCGGAACGAGTATCCCTATAATGAGTCTGAATTTCTCTATTTGACGCCAGAGGCTTGACGTTGAAGTGATCCTTCGACGTAGCTGAGCAGTCCGAATCCCCTGTCCCAGGTGGTCGGCTGCGGGAGACTCGCTATGCAGACCGACGCGAACGTGGTGCCTCTCAAGGGCGCCTCCGAGCAAACGCCAACTTCGCCGGTAGGAAGGCTGCCCGTGGCACTCATCCAGGTGCGCGACAAGGCTGCACAACAGCTCAAGCAAGCGCTGCAGGCGCTGTTCGACAACGCGGACGACACTCTCTTCCAGATGGCCGACCGCGCGACCAGCAACGCCGAGCAGAATGCATTCTTCGAAGCCATGCGCGACCTGCGCCTCAAGCGCAAGAGCATCGAGCGTGGCTTCCTGCAAAAGGTCTTCGAGACCTTCTCCAACCTCAACCAGTACGAGATCGGCCGCGCGCCGCAGCTCGACGCGGTGTCGTTCGAGAGCCTGAGCCTGGTCCAGAACGACGACCTCGAAGAGTCCGTCGCCCAGGACACCATGGTGTCCAAGGTGATGAGCCGTGATGCCGTGGCCCTCAGCCACCTCACCACCCGCATCAATACCCTCGTCAGCAAGAAGATCGACGACCGCACCAACCCGCTCGGCCCGCGCGCCCTGTGCGAGGCCTTCCTCGACGCCTGCCGCAGCCTGGGCGTGGAGATCAAGGTCAAGCTGATCATCTTCAAGCTGTTCGACAAGTACGTGCTGACCGAACTGGACCAGCTCTACGCCGAAGCCAACCAGCTGCTGATCACCGCCGGCGTGCTGCCGGAGCTGAAGTCCGCCCCCCCGGCCCGCCGTCCCCAGGGGCGCACCCCGGGTGCCGCGCGTTCCGCTGCTGCTGGCGGGGATGCCGCCGGTGTCGTCGCTGACATGGCCAGCGAAGAGGTCCAGGAAGTCTTCGGCGCCCTGCAGGCCCTGCTCTCCGAAGTGCGTGGCAGCGGGCTGCCCCGCCGTGAGGTGCCGGCCGATGCCGTGCCCATCACCAGC
Organism: Pseudomonas sp. zfem003; assembly: GCF_032621675.1. Classification (NCBI taxonomy): domain Bacteria; kingdom Pseudomonadati; phylum Pseudomonadota; class Gammaproteobacteria; order Pseudomonadales; family Pseudomonadaceae; genus Pseudomonas; species Pseudomonas sp. zfem003. The sequence continues at coordinate 163,408 of NZ_JAVYJG010000005.1, forward strand.
AACGACCTCATGCGCCTGCTGTCGCACCTGCAGCAGCACCTGTCCGCCCAGAAGGTGGACGATATCGACGTCCGCTTCCAGCTGGACAGCCTGCTCACCCGCGCCAGCGCCAAGAGCGGCCGCTCCCGAGTGGTCGGCCAGGTGGATGACGACGTCATCAACCTGGTGTCGATGCTTTTCGAATTCATCCTCGACGACCGCTCCCTGCCGGATTCGCTCAAGGCCCTCATTGGCCGCCTGCAGATCCCGATGCTCAAGGTCGCCGTGCTGGACAAGACCTTCTTCAGCCGCGGCAGCCATCCGGCGCGCCGCCTGCTCAACGAGATCGCCTCGGCCGCCATGGGCTGGAGCGAGCAGGACGACCTCCAGCGCGACGTGCTCTACCAGCGCATCGAACAGGTGGTGCTGCGCCTGCTGAACGATTTCGTCGACGATCCGGGCATCTTCTCCGACCTGCTGTCCGACTTCCTCGCCTACACCGGCGACGAGCGCCGCCGCAGCGAGCTGCTGGAACAGCGCACCCGTGACGCCGAAGAAGGCCGCGCCAAGGCCGAGCTGGCTCGCCAGCAGGTGGAGCAGGCCCTGAACGAGCGCCTGCTTGGCCGTACCCTGCCCGAAGTGGTGGTGCGCCTGCTGCAGGAAGCCTGGAGCAAGGTGATGCTGCTCACCTGCCTCAAGTACGGTGCAGACTCCGAAGAATGGCGTGCCACCCTGGCCACCATGGACGACCTGATCTGGAGCGTGGAGCCCCACGAGGCGCCCGAGGCCCGCATGCGCCTGCTGGAACTGGTGCCTGGCCTGCTCAAGTCGCTGCGCGAAGGGCTGACCAGCGCCGCCTTCGACCCGTTCTCCACCAGCGAATTCTTCAGCCAGCTGGAATCCCTGCATGTCCAGGCCTTCCAGCGCTTCAAGCGCCCCGAGCCGGAGCCGGTGGTGGCCGACGTCGCCGAGCCCGATGCGCCGATCGCCGCAGATGCCGCCCTGGTCGTGGACCTGCCCGAACTGGAGCTGGAAGCCGCTGCAGAAGCGCCGGCCATGGTCGAGGTGGTGGAAGAGATCATCCTGCTGGCGCCCGGCGAAAGCCGCGCGCCCGAGCCGGAAGCCTCGCTGCCCGAGGGCGACGAGGCCCTGGACCAGGTGGACAACCTGCGTGTCGGCAGCTGGGTCGAGTTTCAGGAAGACGAGGACCACAAGGTCCGCTGCAAGCTGGCGGCGATCATCAAGCCCACCGGCAAGTACATCTTCGTCAACCGCACCGGCATGAAGGTGCTGGAGAAGACCCGCATGGGCCTGGCCGTGGAGTTCCGCCGTGGCGCCATCCGCCTGCTGGACGACGCCCTGCTGTTCGACCGGGCCCTGGAATCGGTGATCGGCAACCTGCGCAAGCTCAAGGGCGCCTGATCCAGGCGCTTCACCCAGGACGCCCGGCCCCGGCCGGGCGTCTGCGTTTCCGGGCCTTGGCCCGGGCAGCAGGCTGCTCTAGAGTGTCGGCGGATCAAGGAGCCGCCATGCAACCGGACATCGCCACCGGCTGGTGTGAAGACGCCCGCCATTGCCCCTCGCCCAACTTCAATGCCCGTCCGCACGGGGAAATCTCCCTGCTGGTCATCCACAACATCAGCCTGCCCCCGGGCCAGTTCGGCACCGGCAAGGTGGTGGAGTTCTTCCAGAACCGCCTGGGCGCCGACGAGCATCCCTACTTCGCCGGCATCGCCGACATGCAGGTGTCCGCACACTTCCTCATCGAGCGCGACGGCCGGGTGACCCAGTTCGTCTCCTGTCTCGACCGCGCCTGGCACGCCGGCAAGTCCTCTTTCGAAGGTCGCGAGAACTGCAACGACTTTTCCCTGGGCATCGAACTGGAAGGCACCGACGACCTGCCCTACAGCGATGCCCAGTACGACGCCCTGGGCCGCCTGGCCCGTGGTTTGCTGCGTGCCTACCCCGCCATAACCCCCGAGCGGGTCTGCGGCCACAGCGACATCGCCCCCGTGCGCAAGACCGACCCGGGGCCCGCTTTCGACTGGGCGCGGTTGCGCGCCAGCCTGCTGCATAAGGAGATGACCCCATGAGCTTCCTGGTACTGCTGCTGGTGCTGTGGATCGAGAAACTCTCCAACTGGCGCCAGCGCCTGCAACGGGACAGTGCTTGGCTGCGGCAGCTGGATGGCGCCGCCGCCAGCCGCCCCCTGGCGGGGCGGCCCTGGCTGGCGCTGGGGATCTGGGTGGTGCTGCCGCTGGTGGCGCTGGCCCTGCTGCTGACCCTGCTGCAGCCCCTGGCCTATGGCTGGCTGGCCCTGCCGGTGCACCTGCTGGTGGTGGTGTTCGCCCTTGGCCGTGGTGATGTCCAGGCCGACCTCGGCTCCTTCCGCGACGCCTGGCGCCGGGGCGATACCCAGGGTGCCCTGCATGTCGCCGAGCGCGACCTGGGCCTGCGGGTGGAGGAGGGCGACGACCTGCTGATGCGGGTGCAGGAGCACCTGGTCTGGCAGGCCTACCAGAGCTTCTTCGCGGTGATCTTCTGGTACTTCCTGCTGGGCCCGGTGGCGGCCCTGGCCTACCGCCTGCTGGCCCTGGCCGAGGAGCGCGCCGCGTCCCCCGCCATCCGCGAGCAGGCCCGCCAGGTGCGGCATGCCTTCGACTGGGTACCGGTGCGGGTACTGGCGGCCAGCTTCTCCCTGGTGGGCAACTTCGTCGCTGTCAGCCGCGTACTGCTGCATGAGCTGCTCAACTGGGAGATGTCCGCCGAGCGTTTCGTGGTGATCGCCGGGCGTGCTGCCGGCGAGCTGCCCGAGTCCAGCGCGGGCGAGGAGGGGGTGGCCAGCCTGGACGCCCTGTGGCACCTGCTGGTCCGTTCCGCCGTGCTCTGGTACGCGGGTTTCGCCCTGTGGACGCTGTTCTTCTGACGGCGCCTTTCGCGTTGATCTGTAGCCGTTCTTAACCTTAAGTTACAGAAACCCTCGCCGATATCAGGTACACAGGGCCTGCGTCGAGTGAGGGTCTTTTGTGATATCCGTCACTTTTATCGCCGGGCATAGGACGCCCTGATCGGTCTGCCGCAGGTCGGGCGATAGGGGACGGCATGCTGTCACCGTGCCATCCTGATTCCGTCCAAGACGCCGCATAACAATAAATAAGCAAGCCAGGAGACGTCGTGTGAAGACTCTGCTGTATCCGGCCATCGCGCTGATGAATCGCCTCAGCTTCGGCATGAAGTTCAGTCTGATCAGCGTGCTGTTCTTCCTGCCGATGATCGTCACCAACTACTTCCTCGTTCGCGAGTCCTACGAGCAGTTCGTCAGCACCCGCAATGAACTGCAGAGCCTGGACCTGCTGCACGCCAGCCAGGGCCTGCGGCGCAACCTGGAAAGCCTCAACGACCTGGTGCTGATCAACTCCCTGATCGGCCAGTCCGGCCAGGCGGGCGACCTCGACAGCCGCGTCACCCGCGTGGAACAGGACGTGCTCGCGGCCCTCAAGGCGCTTCAGCCGGTCACCACCGACGCCGAGCAGGTCACCGAGTTCAACACCAAGCGCGACGAAATGCTCAACGCCCTCCAGGCCGCGCAGAAGGAAACCTCCCTGCAGAGCAAGAGCGCGATGATCGAGAAGCTCCTCGGCAATGCCCAGGTCTTCATCAAGCTGGTCGCCAGCCAGGCCGGCCTCAGCCAGGACAGCCAGCGCGATGTGCGCCAGGTGGCCGAGCTGATCACCAGCGTCACCCCCGATGTCACCGCCGGCATCAGCCAGGGGCGTGCCATCGGTTCCTATTCCCTGGGCCAGGGCTTCCTCAACTCCGCCGCCAGCACCAAGCTCGACGACCTGCTGCTGGACCTGGAGAAGCTCGGCAGCGAGTACGGCCTCAAGCTGCAGGACGCCCTCAGCGGCAACCCGCGCGCCCAGGCCGCCCTCAGCCAGCAGGCCGACGCCAGCCGCGCCACCCTCAAGGAGGCCGCCACCCTGTTCGAGGAGCAGGTGATCATGGCTGATACCCTCGACACGCCCTGGGCCAGCTTCTACGACCAGGCCAGCGCGCTGATGGACAAGACCTACGCGCTGAACGACGCCGCCCTGGAGTTCCTGCGCAGCGACCTGGACAAGCGCCTCGGCGAGAAGCGCGTCCAGACCATCCTGCTGGTGGTGGCGCTGGTGGGTGTCTTCCTCGCCATCGTCTACCTCTACAGCGGTTTCTACGTCTCCACCCGCACCACCCTCAAGCGCCTCGGCAAGGTGCTCGACCAGGTGGCCGCCGGTGACATGACCGTCAGCTTCCAGGCCGAAAGCCGCGACGAACTGGGCGAGCTGGGGCAGGTGTTCAACGCCACCGTGGCCAAGATCCATGACCTGATCCAGCTGGTCGGCCAGACCGTCTCGGAGGTCGAACGCCAGGCCGGCCGCGTCCAGCAGGTGTCCGAGGAGAGCAACCTCGCCGTCGCCGGGCAGCGCAGCCAGATCGAGCAGGTCGCCACCGCCATGAACCAGATGTCCGCCACCGCCCAGGAAGTGGCGCGCAGCGCGGCGGCCGCCGTCAGCAGTGCCCACAGCGTCAACGAAGAGACCGTCAACGGCCGCAGCCTGGTGGAGTCCCAGTTGGGCAGCATCGAACGCCTGGCCCACGAGATCGAGCAGTCGGTGAACGTCATCAACCAGCTGGCGTCCGACAGCGCCTCCATCAGTCGGGTGCTGGAAGTGATCAAGGGCATCGCCGAGCAGACCAACCTGCTCGCCCTCAACGCCGCCATCGAAGCCGCCCGTGCCGGCGAGCAGGGGCGCGGGTTCGCCGTGGTGGCCGACGAGGTGCGCACCCTCGCCAAGCGCACCCAGCAGTCCACCGAGGAGATCGAACAGATGATCGCCCGCCTGCAGGGTGGTGTCGGCGCGGCCGTGAAGGCGATGAACACCAGCCACCAGATGGCCGGCGGCACCGTCAACCAGTCCGGCCGCGTGCAGCAGGCGCTGGAGAACATCCTTGGCGCCGTGGGGATGATCGTCGACCAGAACCAGCAGATCGCTGCGGCTGCCGAGCAGCAGACCGCCGTCGCCCACGACATCGACCAGAACATCGTCGAGATCAACAGCGCCGGCGAACGCACCGCCCAAGGGGCCAGCCAGACCGAACAGGCCAGCCGCCAGCTGTCCGACCTGGTCGCGCAGCTCAAGCAGCTGATCGGCGCGTTCCGCGTCTGATCGTTAGCCGCAAGCAAAAGCCCGCCAATCGGCGGGCTTTTCGTTTGTTGGCCTACGGGATAGGTCGTGGCCCGGGCTTCAGCCTGGGAACGGCGCCCAGCCGAACAGCTCGCAGGCATTCCGGCTGCTGGTCGCCGCCAGGGCATCCGGCGTCAGCCCCACCAGTTCGGCGAGGTTGGCGCAGATCGCCGGCAGGTATTCCGGGCTGTTGCGCTGGTGTGGATGCATGGCGGGCGCCATGTCCGGCGCATCGGTCTCCAGCACGATGGCGTCCAGGGGCAGGCGCGGCACCACCTTGCGCAGGCGGTTGGCCTGGGGCCAGGTGGGGGCGCCGCCCAAGCCCAGGCGGAAGCCCAGCTTCAGGTACTCGCGGGCCTCCTCGTAGCTGCCGGCGAAGGCATGGACGATGCCGCCCCGGGCAGGGCGGATGCGCTGGAGGGTGGCGATCACCGCCGCGTGACTGCGACGCACGTGCAGCAGGGCCGGCAGGTGCAGGTCGACGGCCAGCGCCAGTTGTGCCTCGAACAGCGCCTGCTGGGCGTCGCGGTCGAGTTCGGGGAGGAAGTAGTCGAGGCCGATCTCGCCCACCGCACACAGCTTCGGGTGGCCGGCCAGGGCCTCCAGGCGCTGGCGTAGGGCTGCCAGGTGCTCGGGGCGGTGGTCGGCGAGGTAGATGGGGTGCAGGCCGAAGGCGGCATACAGGTCCGGTTCGGTCTCGGCCAGGTGCCAGATGCGCGCCCAATTGGCCTCGAACACCCCCATCAGCACCTGGCGCTCCACGCCCAGTGCACGGGCGCGCTGCAGCACGGCCGAGCGGTCGGCATCGAATTCGGGGAAGTCCAGGTGGGTGTGTGTGTCGATCAGCATGGTGGTCGGCTGCCTGGGGGCTGGCTGTCAGCCTAGCCCAGAGGCGCCGCCAGCGGGCGGCGCCTCCGTGCCGAGGGGCGAATCAGTGGTGCTCGCGGGTGGCGCGGAATTTCACGTCCGGCCAGCGCTCTTCCATCAGGCTGAGGTTCACGCGGGTCGGGGCCAGGTAGGTGAGGTGGCCACCGCCGTCCACGGCGAGGTTCTCGAAGGCCTTGTCCTGGAACTCCTTGAGCTTCTTCTCGTCCTTGCACTCGATCCAGCGTGCGGACCAGACGTTGATCGCCTCGTAGGCGCACTCGACCTTGTATTCCTCCTTCAGGCGGCTGGCGACCACGTCGAACTGCAGCACGCCCACGGCACCGAGGATGATGTCGTTGTTGCGCTCGGGGAAGAACACCTGGGTGGCGCCTTCCTCGGCCAGTTCCTGCAGGCCCTGCCGCAACTGCTTGGACTTCAGCGGGTCCTTCAGGCGCACGCGGCGGAACAGTTCCGGGGCGAAGTGCGGGATGCCGGTGAAGCCCAGGGCCTCGCCTTCGGTGAAGGTGTCGCCGATCTGGATGGTGCCGTGGTTGTGCAGGCCGATGATGTCGCCGGCGAAGGCCTCTTCCAGCTGCTCGCGCTCGCTGGAGAAGAAGGTCAGCGCATCGGCGATCTTCACGTCCTTGCCCAGACGCACGTGGCGCATCTTCATGCCCTTCTCGTACTTGCCCGAGCAGATGCGCATGAAGGCGATGCGGTCGCGGTGTTTCGGGTCCATGTTCGCCTGGATCTTGAACACGAAGCCGGAGAACTTCTCCTCGGTGGGCGCCACGGTGCGCTCGTGGGTGCCACGCTCAAGAGGCTGCGGCGCCCAGTCGACGATGCAGTCGAGCACCTGGTCGACACCGAAGTTGCCCAGCGCGGTGCCGAAGAACACCGGGGTCATCTCGCCCTTGAGGAAGGCGTCCTTCTCGAAGACGTGGCAGGCGCCCTGCACCAGCTCCAGCTCTTCGAGGAAGTTGTCGTAGAGATCACCCAGGTGCGCGCGGGCCTCGTCGGAGTCCAGCTTCTCGATGACCTTGGTCTCGATGCGCTCATGACCGTGGCCCGGCACGTAGACGATGATCTTGTCCTCGGCCAGGTGGTACACGCCCTTGAAGTCCTTGTAGCAGCCGATCGGCCAGGTGATGGGCGCGGCCTTGATCTTCAGCACCGCCTCGATCTCGTCGAGCAGTTCGATGGGGTCGCGGATGTCGCGGTCCAGCTTGTTGATGAAGCTGACGATGGGCGTGTCGCGCAGGCGGCAGACTTCCATCAGCGCAATGGTGCGCGGCTCGACGCCCTTGCCGCCGTCGAGGACCATCAGCGCCGAGTCCACCGCGGTCAGGGTGCGGTAGGTGTCTTCGGAGAAGTCTTCGTGGCCGGGGGTGTCGAGCAGGTTGATCATGTGCTCGCGGTAGGGGAACTGCATCACCGAGGTGGTGATGGAGATGCCGCGCTGCTTCTCCATCTCCATCCAGTCGGAGGTGGCGTGACGGTCGGACTTTCGCGACTTCACGGTGCCGGCGACGGCAATCGCCTTGCCCATCAGCAGCAGCTTCTCGGTGATGGTGGTCTTACCGGCGTCCGGGTGGGAAATGATGGCGAAGGTGCGGCGTTTGGCGACTTCGGCGGCCTGGATGGTCATGGGTGCTTGCCTGGCTGGAAACGAGGGCGGGCAGGGAGCCCGGAAAAGCGCGGGATTATAGCGGATCGCCGGCTTCAGTAGAGGCCGGCGATCCGGTGTGCAGGGCTAGTGTTCGCCTTGCTCGCCGCGCGGCGCCTGGCCGGGGTAGATCCAGCGCACCAGCGAGCCGATCGACAGGCCCTGCACCAGGATCGACACCAGCACCACGATGTAGGTCAGGGTCAGCAGCAGGTCGCGCTCCTCGCCTGGCGGCAGCGACAGCGCCAGGGCCACCGACACACCGCCGCGCAGGCCGCACCAGGTGAGGATGCGGATCGCGCCACGGGGCACCTGGCGACGGCCTAGGGCCTTCTGCCGCAGCAGGACGATGGCCGGTGCCAGGGTCAGCAGGCGCGACAGCTGCACCGATGCCCCCAGGGCCATGGCCGCCGCCACGTGCAGCCAGCTCAGCGGCAGCAACAGCAGCTCCAGGCCGATCAGCGCGAACAGCAGGGCGTTGAGGATCTCGTCGATCAGCTCCCAGAACTTGTCCAGGTAGCGGCGGGTCTCGTCCGACATGGCCAGGGTGCGGCCGTGGTTGCCGATGATCAGGCCCGCCACCACCATCGCCAGCGGCGCCGACACGTGCAGGTGGTTGGCCAGCGCCGCGCCACCGATCACCAGCGCCAGGGTCAGCATCACCTCCACCTGGTACTGGTCGATGCTGCGCATCATCAGGAACACCCCGTAGCCCAGGGCCGCGCCGAACAGCACGCCGCCCACCGCCTCGTGCAGGAACATCCCGGCCACGCCGGCCACCGTGGGCGCCTCGCCCAGGTTCAGCACGCTCAGCAGGATGGCGAACACCACCACCGCCGTGCCGTCGTTGAACAGCGACTCGCCGACGATGGTGGTCGCCAGCGGCTTCGGCGCCCCGGCGGACTTGAGGATGCCCAGCACCGCGATGGGGTCGGTGGGGGAGATCAGCGCACCGAACAGCAGGCAATAGATGAAGTCCACCTGCCAGCCGAACAGCCCGAAGCTGTAGTACGCCAGCAGCGCCACCGCGAGGGTGGACACCAGCACACCGGCGGTGGCCAGCAGGCCGATGGGCCACTTGTAGCTGTGCAGGTCGCGCAGGTCCACGTGCAGCGCACCGGCGAACAGCAGCGCGGGGAGGAACCAGGTCATCAGCACCGAGGAGAAGTCGATGCGCCGCAGCAGCTCGCGGGACTCCTCGTGGAGGATCGGGTAGCCCAGCTCGGACAGGCCGATGGCGATGGCCGAGAACAGCAGCGCCGTGGCCATGATGCCGATGGTCGGCGGCAGCCGGGTGAAGCGGTAGTTGAGGTAGGTGATGAAGGTGGTGAAGACGATGAAGCTGGCGGCGAGATCGAGCATGCGACTCCTTCGTGTGGGCCTGTCCATGGGGGAAGTCGGGAAGGATACGGAACGCGTTCCGCCAGGCCAACGCAAAATCCGTGAAGGGGCTCAAGAACGCGGTTTTGTGCAGCATTCCGGACGCTTCGTTGAGGATAAAAAACAATCAACCACGCAAGCGACAATCGGATGCGAAACGGCGGCATTTTCTGGTTGCCATGTAGGACATGCAGTCCTAAAGTGCGCGCCCGAACGTCCATGCTGGAAACGATCCATCCGGCTCAAGTACTGACGACGAGAGGTTACCGGCGCCCTTGCCCGGTACCGGTGATGCTCGGCGACATGCCTTGGGAAGTAGGCGAACCAAAGTGGGGAAACTGTCAGGCGTTCGCGGTTTCGTATGTCACGAAACCACTCCACCTTTTCAGAACCGTTCAGCCATTTGGAGTCCCTAGCATGTCGATCAAGGTCGAAGACTATTTCGCACCCGCCACTTTCCAGCGCATGAAGGCCTTTGCCGATCAGCACGAGACCCCCTTCGTGGTGATCGACAAGCAGACCATCGCCGACTCCTACGACCAGCTGGTCAGCTGCTTCCCCTTCGCCAAGATCTACTACGCGGTGAAGGCCAACCCGGCCACCGAGATCACCGAGCTGCTGCGCGAGAAGGGCTCCAACTTCGACATCGCCTCCATCTATGAGCTGGACAAGGTGATGAAGACCGGCGTCGGCCCGGAGCGTATCAGCTACGGCAACACCATCAAGAAAGCACGCGACATCCGCTACTTCTACGAGAAGGGCGTGCGCCTGTTCGCCACCGACTCCGAGGCCGACCTGCGCAACATCGCCAAGGCCGCCCCCGGCGCCAAGGTCTACGTGCGCATCCTCACCGAGGGCTCCACCTCCGCCGACTGGCCGCTGTCGCGCAAGTTCGGCTGCAACCCGGACATGGCGCTGGACCTGCTGATCCTCGCCAAGCAACTGGGCCTGGACCCCTACGGCGTGTCCTTCCACGTCGGCAGCCAGCAGCGCGACATCGACGTCTGGGACGCCGCCATCGCCAAGGTCAAGGTGATCTTCGAGCGCCTGAAGGAAGAGGACGGCATCACCCTGAAGATGATCAACATGGGCGGCGGCTTCCCGGCCAACTACATCCAGCGCACCAACAGCCTGGAGACCTACGCCGAGGAGATCACCCGCTTCCTCAAGGAAGACTTCGGTGACGAACTGCCGGAGATCATCCTTGAGCCGGGCCGCTCCCTGATCGCCAACGCCGGCATCCTCGTCAGCGAAGTGGTACTGGTGGCGCGCAAGTCCCGCACCGCCGTCGAGCGCTGGGTCTACACCGACGTGGGCAAGTTCTCCGGCCTGATCGAAACCATGGACGAATCCATCAAGTTCCCCATCTGGACCGAGAAGAAAGGCGAAATGGAAGAAGTGGTCATCGCCGGCCCCACCTGCGACAGCGCCGACATCATGTACGAGAACTACAAGTACGGCCTGCCGCTGAACCTGGCCAGCGGTGACCGCCTCTACTGGCTCTCCACCGGTGCCTACACCACCAGCTACAGCGCGGTGGAATTCAACGGCTTCCCGCCGCTGAAGTCCTACTACCTGTAAGGGCTTCACCCCGGCAAAGCCCGCCTTCACGGCGGGCTTTGTCGTTTTCGTGTAGGTGGAATCCGTTTGCCGCAAGGGCATTTCCCAAGCGTGCTTTTGCGGATGTTCATGAGAATCCTTATCAAATAGGTTGCCTCCCCTCACCACCGGGAGGACCTTCCATGAAACGCCTTGCCCTGCGCCCGCAACCGGGCCCACGCACCCTGCTCGCCGTCGGCATCGGCCTGGCCGCCGGCCCCCTCGTCGCCGCCGAGCCACCGCGCAGCAATGCCGGCCTGGAACTGGAGACACTGCACGTCGAAGAGCGGCGCAGCGACGGCTACCGCACCGAGCGCTCCGCCTCGGCGAAGAACGCCGTGCCCCTGCTCGACACCCCCCAGACCATCACCGTGGTGCCCGCCGAAGTGATGCGCGACCAGCAGGCTCTGAGCCTGCGCGAGGTGCTCTCCAACGTCTCCGGCATCACCTTCAACGCCGGGGAGGGCGGTGGCGGCTCGGGGGACAACCTCAACATCCGTGGCTTCTCCGCCAGCACCAACCTGCAGATCGACGGCCTGCGCGACAGCGCCCAGAACAATCGCACCGACACCTTCAACATCGAGCAGGTGGAGGTCATCAAGGGCCCCAACTCGGTGTTCGGCGGCGCCGGCACCACCGGCGGCAGCGTCAACCAGATCAGCAAGCAGCCGGGCTTCGAAGCCTTCAGCCGGCTCGGCCTGGGCCTGGGCAGCGACCACTACCGGCGCCTTACCCTGGACACCAACCAGCCCCTGCAGGAGCTGGGCAGCGGCAGTGCCTTCCGCCTCAACCTCATGGCCCACGACGACGAGATCCCCGGCCGCAAGCGCCTGGAACGCGAGCGCTGGGGCATCGCCCCCTCGCTGCTGCTGGGCCTGGGCGAGGACACCAGCCTGACGCTGAGCTACTTCCACCAGCGCGACGACAACGACCCGGACTACGGGGTCCCGGCCTTCGACGGCAAACGCGTGGCCGGGGTCAAGCGCAACGCCTACTTCGGCTGGCGCAACCTCGACCGCGAGCGCATCGACAGCGACGCCTTCACCGTGCGCCTGGAGCACCGCTTCAATGACCAGCTGAGCCTGCAGAACCTCACCCGCTACAGCGAGGTGGAGCGCGACACGGTGATCTCCGCCGCCCACATCAACCTCGACCGCCGCCGCGGTAGTGGTGCGCCGGGCCCCGTCCTCGCCCCCGGCCAGTACCTGCCCGCCGGCCCCCAGGCCTACGGCCGCGACGTCACCAGCCGCATGTGGATCAACCAGACCAACGTCACCGCCGAGTTCGACACCCTCGGCATCGGCCACACCCTGGTGACCGGCGCGGAGTTCTCCCGCGAGACCTACCACCGCACCACCTATGACTACGGCCTGAAGTTCCCCGACGAGGGTTACCCCCTGGCCGATCCGCCCGGCTACTGGAGCGGGCCGGCCCAGCGAAGCAACTCCGGCTACCTCGCCACCCGCCTGTACGACCGCGCCCTGTACGCCTTCGACACCCTGGCCCTGAACCCGCAGTGGGACCTCAACCTCGGCCTGCGCTACGACTGGCTCGACGGCGACGCTGACGACTACAAGCTCACCAAAGGCAACTGGGTGGCCACCGACAACCGCTCCAGCGACGAGCACCTCAGCGGCCGTGCCGGGCTGGTCTACAAACCGGTGGAGAACGGGCGCTTCTACCTGGCCTACGGCACCTCCTTCAACCCCAGTGCGGAGAACATCGCCACTAATGGTGCCGGCCTCAGCGCCGCCACCGAGAAGCTCGACCCGGAGAAGAACCGCACCTGGGAACTGGGCACCAAGTGGGAGCTGCTGGAACGGCGCCTGCAGCTGGACGCCGCGCTGTTCCGCGTCGAGAAGCTCAACGCCCGCACCCAGCTCACCGACGGCACCACCATCCTCGCCGGCAACCAACGTGTGCAGGGGCTGGAGCTGGGGCTGACCGGCGAACTCAACGAGCGCTGGAAGGTGTTCAGCACCTTCACCTTCATGGACAGCGAGACCCTCAAGGCCGTCAACGAGCGCGTCGGCGTTTCGGCCAAGGGTCAGGCCCTGGCCAACACCCCGCCGCAGTCGTTCAACCTCTGGTCCACCTACGACTTCGACGGTGGCTGGCGCGTCGGCTACGGTGCGCGCTACGTCAGCCAGCGCAACCTCACCGCCAGCGACGACGGCGTCAAGCTCGCTGCCTACTGGGTCCACAGCGCCATGCTCGGCTACCGGGTCAGCGACTCCTTCGACCTGCAGCTGAACCTGGACAACCTGTTCGACCGCCAGTACGTCGAGCGCGTCCGCACCCAGCTCGGCACCCAGCAGGGCACAGGCAGCACCGGCGCCCGCTCCTCCGCCATCGAGTACGGCGACGCCCGCGCCGCCACCCTCAACGCCACCCTGTCGTTCTGACGGCCCCGCCGCGCCTGCGGGCGCGGCGCTTTGTCCCGGTTCCTTGGCTGCCGGCAGGCGAGTAAGATGAGCGCCTCATTTGCGAACGCTTATCAGCAGCCTTTGTTCGGCCCGGGAGGGTAGCCCGCGTGATGTTCCATATCCCCGACGTCCTCACCGCCGACGAAGTGCGCCAGTGCCGCGAAGCCCTGGAGCGCGCCGCCTGGGTGGACGGACGCAGCACCGCCGGGCACATGGCCGTGCGCAGCAAGGACAACCAGCAACTGGCCCCGGACGACCCCCTGGCGCAGCAGATCGGCGACTTCATCGTCGACCGCCTCGGCAGCCACCCGCAGTTCATCGCCGCCGCCCTGCCGCTCAAGGTGCTGCCGCCACGCTTCAACCGCTACAGCGGCGGCGGCACCTACGGCAACCACATCGACAACGCCATCTTCAGCGTCCCCGGCACCCACCACCGGGTGCGCAGCGACCTGTCCGCCACCCTGTTCTTCTGTGACCCGGACGACTACGAAGGCGGCGAACTGGTGGTGGAAGACACCTACGGCAGCCACCGGGTCAAGCTGCCCGCCGGCCACCTGGTGCTCTACCCCGGCAGCAGCCTGCACCGCGTCGAACCGGTCACCCGTGGCGCGCGGTTGGCCGCCTTCTTCTGGATCCAGAGCCTGGTGCGCGAGGACAACCAGCGCGCCATGCTGCTGGAGCTGGACAGTGCCATCCAGCAGCTCGGCCAGAGCGTGCCCGAGCACCCTGCGCTGGTGCAGCTCTCCGGCGTCTACCACAACCTGTTGCGGCACTGGTCGACCACCTGAGACCCGAGGAACGCCCCATGAGCCTGCCGCCGTTGCCGCGGATTCCCGCCGAGATCGCCGCCGTCGGCGACTACGAGGCCTTCGCCCGTGAACGCATGAGCCCCGCCGCCTGGGCCTACCTCAGCGGCGGCGCGGCGGACGAGCAGACCCTGGCCGACAACCTCGCCGCGTTCCGCCGCGTGCGCCTGCTCAACCGCGTGCTGGAAGACCTGGGCAGCGGCGACACCCGCGTGCAGCTCGGCGACCTGACGCTGGACTACCCCATCCTGCTGGCCCCGGTGGCCTTCCAGCGCCTGGCCCACCCGGACGGCGAACTGGCCAGCGCCCTCGGCGCCTCGGCCATGGGCGCCGCCCTGGTGGTCAGCACCCAGGCCAGCGTCAGCCTCGAAGCCATCGCCCAGGCCGCCCAGGCGCCCCTCTGGTTCCAGCTCTACATCCAGGCGGACCGCGACTTCACCCGCGAGCTGGTGCGGCGCGCCGAAGCCGCCGGCTACCGCGGCCTGATGGTCACCGTGGACGCCCCGGTGAACGGCCTGCGCAACCGCGAGCAGCGTGCCGGCTTCCAACTGCCCGAGGGCATCGAGGCGGTGAACCTGCGGGGCATGCGCACACTGCCCCCCAGCGTGGCCCAACCCGGCGCCAGCCCGCTGTTCGGCAGCACCCTGCTGCAGCACGCGCCCACCTGGCGCGACCTGGAATGGCTGCAATCCCTGACGCACCTGCCGGTGTGGGTGAAAGGCGTGATGAACCCCCTCGACGCCGTGCGCGCGGTGGAGCAGGGCGTGGCCGGCATCGTCGTGTCCAACCATGGCGGACGCACCCTCGACGGCCTGCCGGCGACGCTGGACGTGCTGCCAGCCATCGCCGAGGCCGTGGGCGGGCGCGTGCCCCTGATCCTCGACGGCGGTGTGCGGCGCGGCAGCGACGTGTTCAAGGCCCTGGCCCTGGGCGCCCGCGCGGTCATGGTGGGGCGGCCCTACGTCCAGGCCCTGGCCACGGCCGGTGCTTCCGGCGTCGCCCACGTGCTGCACCTGCTGCGCACCGAGCTGGAGGTGACCATGGCGCTCACCGGCTGCACCCACCTGGCCGCCATCGACCCTTCGCGGCTCTGGCCAAACCCCTGACATTCGTACGGCACCGTTGCCCTTTCATGGCTGGACGCCCCAGGCGGATCGGCGTGGAACGCGCACGTTCGATTCTTCTTGTGCCGGTTTTGGCAATGTTCGAAGCTTGATTCTCTTTGTAGGGTTTTTCCGAGTTTTGTAAAGATTGTGTAAAGATGAGTGGGTAAATATTTACTGATAAACATTCGCAAATAGAATCGCGCCCCATCTTCACTGGGGAGTGATTCTTATGAGCAACAAGAACGGCCTGCCGCAACGCGCACTGCTGGCTTCCGCCATCGGCCTGGTTTCCGCCTCGGCCAGCGGCCTCGCCCTGGCGGCGGACTCGAACAAACTCGAACTCGGCACCGTCAACGTCGACGGCAAGGCCGAGAAGACCTACAAGGTCACCGAGTCGGCCTCCGCCAAGTACACCGCACCGCTGCTGGACACCCCGCAGACCGTTACCGTCGTCCCCAAGGAGATCATCCAGGAGCAGCAGGCCCTGAGCCTGCGCCAGGTGCTCTCCAACGTTTCCGGCATCACCTTCAACGCCGGCGAGGGCGGTGGCGGCTCCGGTGACAGCATCAACATCCGTGGCTTCTCCGCCAACAGCAACATCCAGATCGACGGCCTGCGCGACAGCGCCCAGACCAGCCGCACCGACACCTTCAACATCGAGCAGGTCGAGGTCATCAAGGGCCCGAACTCGGTGTTCGGCGGCGCCGGCACCACCGGCGGCAGCATCAACCTCATCAGCAAGCAGCCCATGGGCCGCGCCTTCACCCGCATCGGCGCGGGCCTGGGTACCGACAACTACCACCGCCTGACCCTGGACACCAACCAGCCGCTGGAAGAGCTCGGCACCGACAGCGCCTTCCGCCTGAACCTGATGGCCCATGAGAACGACGTCCCCGGCCGCGACCAGATCGACCGCGAGCGCTGGGGTGTCGCCCCGTCCCTGCGCCTGGGCTTCAGCGACGCCACCCGCCTGACCCTCAGCGCCTTCCACCAGACCGACGACAACCTGCCCGACTACGGCGTACCGGCCCTGGACGGCAAGAAGCTGGCCGGCGTCGACCGCAACGACTACTTCGGCTGGAAGAACCTGGACAAGGAAGAAATCGAGCAGAACGCGTTCACCGCCAACCTCGAACACGACTTCAACGAAAACCTGCGCCTGCAGAACCTGACCCGCTACAGCCGCGTGGACCGCGACACCGTGGTGTCCGCCTCCCACGTCAACCTGACCGGCGTACCCGCCGGCAACTACAAGCCCGCCGGCCCGCAGGCCTACGGCCGTGATGCCACCACCGAGCTGTGGATCAACCAGACCAACCTGCGCATCAGTGCCGATACCGCCGGCCTGCACCACGAGATCGTCACCGGCGCGGAAATCTCCCGCGAGGAGTACGCACTCAAGACCTACAACCACGGCCTGGGCACCGCTGCTGCTCCGTATCCGAACACCGGCTTCGGCGTTTCCAACCCGCCCGGCTACTGGAGCGGTCCGGTCGCCAAGGCCACCACCGGCTACACCGAGAACACGCTGGACAACAAGGCGGTGTACGTCTTCGACACCATCGCCCTGAACGAGCAGTGGGACCTGAACATGGGCCTGCGCTACGACTGGTTCGACGGCAAGAGCAAGACCTTCTCCGGCACCAAGGCGCAGACCGGCAGCTTCTCCTCCAACGACAAGAAGCTCAGCAGCCGCGCCGGCCTGGTCTACAAACCGGTGGAGAACGGCCGCTTCTACGTGGCCTGGGGCAACTCCTTCAACCCGAGTGCCGAGAGCATCGCCTCCAGCGGTGGCGGCCTGAGCGCCCTGACCGAGAACCTGGACCCGGAGAAGAACGAGACCTGGGAGCTGGGCACCAAGTGGGAACTGCTGGCCGGCCGCCTCGAACTGGACGGCGCGCTGTTCCGCGTCGACAAGACCAACGCCCGCGAAACCATGGCCGACGGCTCCACCCAACTGGCCGGCAAGCAGCGCGTGCAGGGTGTCGAACTGGGCGTGACCGGCCACATCAGCGAGCGCTGGGACGTCTTCGCCAACTACACCTTCCTCGACAGCGAGACGCTCAAGGCCGCCGACACCGCCGCCGGCATCGCCCGTGAAGGCCAGGCGCTGGGCAACACCCCGCCGCGTTCGCTGAACCTGTGGACCACCTACGAGCTGCCCGCCGGCTGGACCCTGGGCTACGGCGCCCGCTACGTCAGCGAGCGCAACGTCAGCTCCAGCACCACCGCCAAGCTGGACGCCTACTGGGTGCACAACGCCATGCTCGGCTACAAGGTCAACGAGAACCTCGACCTGCAGCTGAACGTCAACAACCTGTTCGACAAGGACTACGTGGAGCGCGTGCGCCAGCAGAACGGCACCAACGCCCGCTCGTCCGCCATCGAATACGGTGACGCCCGCTCGGCGATCCTCTCCGCCACCTACTCGTTCTGATGGGGGTTGGTCGTGAGCCGCGTCCTAGAGCGGCTCGCGGCCTGGCTGTAAATAAAAGGTAAAACTTCGGAATCGCGATCTAATGCATCAGGTTCTCAAATAGAATCGCCGCGTTCCGGCATGGTTGCCGTTCCGATCCAGCGATACGGCGGGCCGCCCGGCCCGCTCCCGAGGACTGACACGTGTTCAAGAAGATCCTGTTCCAGCTGCACTGGCTGCTCGGCATCAGTGCGGGCCTGGTGCTGTCCCTCATGGGCGTCACCGGCGCGGCCTACAGCTTCCAGGAGGAGATCCTCGAGCTGTTCAACCGCGACACCCTCCAGGTGGAGGTGCGCGAGGGCGGCGTGTTGCCCCCCGCCGAGCTGGTCAGCCGCATCGAAGCCGCCGCGGGCAAGACGGTCGCCGGCCTCTGGGTGCGCACCGAAGGCGGCGAAGCCGCACGGGTCTTCTTCACCCCGCCACCGGGCGAACGCCGTGGGCCCATGCGCTGGTTCGACCCCTACACCGGTGAACTGCTGGGCGAACCTTCCGGCGAGGCCTTCTTCGGCCTGATGCTGCAACTGCACCGCTTCCTCGCCATGGGCGAGACCGGCAACCAGATCACCGCCGCCAGCACCCTGGCCCTCATCTTCTTCTGCCTCTCCGGCCTCTACCTGCGCTGGCCGCGCCAGGCCGCGAGCTGGCGCGCCTGGCTGACCCTGGACTGGTCGCGCAAGGGCCGCAGCTTCAACTGGGACCTGCACGCCGTGGCCGGCACCTGGTGCCTGCTGCTGTACCTCCTGGCCGCGCTGACCGGCCTGTTCTGGTCCTACGAGTGGTACCGCGAAGGCCTCAACCGCCTGCTGGCCGACGCCCCCGCTGGGCAGCAGGGCAAGCCGGGCGAGCGCCGGGGCGAAGGCCGTGGCCGTCCCGGCGGCATGCAGGCCCCCGCCGGCCCGCCGCTGGTGGTGGACTACGACGCCGTATGGGCGAGCATCCGCGACGCCGCCGGCCCGGAGCTGAGCGCCTACAACCTGCGCCTGCCCCCGGTGGGCGGCCAGCCGGCCACCGTCTTCTTCCTGCTCAAGGACGCCGCCCACCCGCGCGCCCTCAACCAGATCACCCTCGACCCGGCCACCGGCGCCATCAGCCGGGTGGAGCGCTACACCGAGAAGAGCTTCAAGGCCCAGTTGCTCACCAGCGTCTATGCCCTGCACGTGGGCGAGTACTTCGGCCTGCCGGGGCGCATCCTGATGATGCTGGCGAGCCTGGCCATGCCCCTGTTCTTCATCACCGGCTGGCTGCTCTACCTCGACCGCCGCCGCAAGAAGCGCGCGGTACGGGCCGCCCGTGGCGACCTGGGCGGGCAGGGCGGGGCCGACGCCTGGCTGGTGGGGTTCGCCAGCCAGAGCGGCTTCGCCGAACAACTGGCCTGGCAGACCGCTGGCCAACTTCAGGCCGCCGGCGTGCCGGTGCGCGTGCAGTCCCTGGGCGAGCTGGATGCCGGACAACTGGCCCAGGCCCGCAACGCCCTGTTCGTGGTCAGCACCTTCGGTGACGGCGAGGCCCCCGACAGCGCCCGTGGCTTCGAGCGCCGTGTGCTCGGCCAGGCTTCGGCCCTGGGCGAGCTGCGCTACGCCGTGCTGGCCCTGGGGGATCGTCAGTATCAGCACTTCTGCGGCTTCGCCCACCGCCTGCAGGACTGGCTCGCCAACCAGGGCGCGCTGACCCTGTTCGACACCGTCGAGGTGGACAACGGCGACGGCCAGGCCATCCAGGCCTGGCAGCGGCACCTGGCGACGCTCTCCGGCAGTGACGTGGTGCCCACCTGGGAAGAGGCGCCCTTCGAGACCTGGACCCTGAGCGCCCGCGAGCACCTCAATCCCGGCAGCCAGGGCGCCTCCACCTGGCGACTGAGCCTGAGCGCCCCGGCAGGGGCTGCGGCCCAGTGGGAGGCGGGCGACCTGGTGGACATCCTGCCCTGCCAGGGCGAACCGGTGGTGGCCGCCTGGCTGGCGCGCCACGGCCTGGACGGCGAAGCGGCGGTGCAGCTCGACGGCCGCACCCTGCCGCTGCGCCAGGCGCTGGAAGGGCGCGTGCTGCCGGACAGCTTCGAGCACTTGGTAGGGCTGCACGCCCAGGCCCTGGTGGATGCCCTGGTTCCGCTCGCCCAGCGCCAGTACTCCATCGCCTCGTTGCCGGCCAACGGCACCCTGGAGCTGATCGTGCGCCAGGAAAGCCGCGCCGACGGCGCCCTCGGCATCGCCTCCGGCTGGCTCACCCACTACCTGCCGGTGGGCGCCCGGGTACCGCTGCGCCTGCGCCGCAACGCCCGCTTCCACCTGGCCGAAGCCGACACGCCGGCCATATTCATCGGCAACGGCACCGGCCTGGCCGGCCTGCGCAGCCTGCTGCAGGCCTCCATCCGCGCGGGCCGTCGCCGTAACTGGCTGCTGTTCGGCGAGCGCAACCAGGCCCACGACTTCTACTGCCGCGAAGAGATCGAAGGCTGGCTTGCGCGGGGCGAACTGGAGCGCCTGGACCTGGCCTTCTCCCGTGACCAGGCGCAGAAGGTCTACGTGCAGGACTGCCTGCGCGAGGCCGCCGACGAGGTGCGCGCCTGGGTCGAAGCGGGTGCCGTGTTCTACATCTGCGGCAGCCTGGAGGGCATGGCCGGCGGCGTGGATGCCGTGCTGCGCGAGGTCCTCGGCGACGAGGGCCTGGAGCGCCTGGCCAGCGAAGGGCGCTACCGCCGCGACGTGTACTGATCGCCAGGCCGGTTCCGCTGCCCGTACCTGGGCAGCGGAACCCCGGACTGACGTCCGGGCCACGGCGCTCCGCTGTGGATAACTGCACAAACGCCACCTCGCGTGGGGCGCACTCTGTCGCCATAATCACGCGATGAAAAATCGAATCCTGCTGAACTGCGACATGGGCGAAAGCTTCGGCGCCTGGACCCTGGGCGACGACGAACACGCCATGCCCCTGGTGGACCAGGCCAACCTGGCCTGCGGTTTCCACGCCTCCGACCCTCTCACCATGCTCAACACCGTCGAACTGGCGGTGGACCATGGCGTCACCATCGGCGCCCACCCGGCCTACCCGGACCTGGTGGGCTTCGGCCGGCGGCGCATGGAGCTGTCCCCCGAGGAGGTGCGCGCCGTGGTGCTGTACCAGATCGGCGCGCTGGACGCCTTCTGCCGCGCCGCCGGCACCCAGGTCGCCTACGTCAAGCCCCACGGTGCCCTGTACAACGACCTGGTGCGCAACGACGCCCTGCTCGAAGCGGTGCTCGACGCCTGCGCCAGCTACCGCAAGGGCCTGCCGCTGATGGTGCTGGCCCTGGCCGACAACCGCCGCGAGCTGCAACTGGCCGATGCCGCCGACGTGCCGCTGATGTTCGAAGCCTTCGCCGACCGCGCCTACCTCTCCGACGGCCAGCTCGCCCCCCGGCGCCTGCCCGACGCGGTGCACCGCGACCCCGAGCAGATCATCGACCAGGCGGTGGCCATCGCCCGGGGCGAGTCCTTCCCCGACATCGACGGCAAGCCGCTGCAACTGGTGGCCGACAGCCTCTGCGTACACGGCGACAACCCCGAATCCCTGGCGGTGCTGCGGCGCCTGCGAGCCCACCTGGACGCCTCATGATCCGCCTTGAGCCGGTCGGCGCCGAAGCCGTGCTGCTGGTGCTGGCCGACACCCCGGACGACCACCTGCCGCTGCGCATCGCCCGGCTTGCCGAGGCCATACGCCAGCGGCTCGGCCCGCAGCTCCGCGAGCTGGTGCCGGGCTGGACCACCCTGCTGCTGCACTACGACCTGCTGCTGACCGACCCCGCCCGGCTGGCCGACGACCTGGCGCCGTTGCTGGAGCAGTGGCAGTCGGCCCCGTCGCCTGACGAGCAGGGGCGTTTGCACCGTCTGCCGATCTGGTACGGCGGCGAGGACCTGGGCGCGGTGGCGGAGGCCTGTGGGCTGCGCCCCGGCCAGGTGATCGACCTGCACTGCGCGGTGGAATACCGCGTCGGCGCCATCGGGTTCGCCCCCGGCTTTGCCTACCTGGGCGGACTCGACGCCCGGCTCGCCCTGCCGCGCCGGGCCACCCCACGCACCCAGGTTCCTGCCGGCAGCCTGGCCATCGCCGAACGGCAGACGGCCATTTATCCACAGGCCTCCCCGGGCGGCTGGCACCTGTTGGGCCTGTGCCCGCAGCGCCTGTTCGACCCCGTCCAGGCGCCGCCTTGCCCGCTGGCGCTGGGGGATCGGGTGCGCTTCGAGCCCATCGACGAGGCCACCTACCGCCGCGAGTGCGTGGCGCCATGAGCGGCCTGCGCGTCATCAAGGCCGGGCCGCTGAGCCTGCTGCAGGACGGCGGCCGGCACGGCTGGCAGCACCTGGGCGTGTCCCCCTCGGGCCCCATGGACCGCCACGCTGCGGCCTGGGCCAACCGCCTGCTGGAGAACGCCCCGACGGCGCCGCTGCTGGAGATCGCCCTGGGCGGCGTCGAGCTGGAAAGCCTCGGCGACACCTGGCTGGCCCTCTGCGGGGCGGAGCTGCCCATCCAGCTGGACGGTGTGGTGCGGCCGAACTGGTCGCGCTTCCGCATGCGCGCCGGGCAGCGCCTCCGGCTCGGCTTCGCCCGCAGCGGCCAGCGCGCCTACCTGGCCATTGCCGGTGGCTTTGGCGTCGAGCCGGTGCTGGGCAGCGTCGCCTGCCAGGCCCGCGAAGGCCTGGGCGGGCTGGACGGCCGCGGCGCGCGCCTGGCCGACGGCGACCTGTTGCCGGGCGGGGGCGGGCAGTTCGCCCGTGGCGCCAGCGTCCCCTGGCCCTGGCAGCCGGACTACCGCGCCGAACGCCCGTTGCGGGTGATGCTGGGCGGTGACGCCGCGCTGTTCGCGCCCTCCGACGTGCAGGCCTTCTTCGCCCAGCCCTGGCAGCTCAGCCCGCAATCCGACCGCATGGGTGCCCGCCTCAAGGGCGAGCCGCTGAGCCCGCCCAAGCGCCAGTGGTCCCTCGGCGTGGTGCGCGGCACCGTGCAGGTGCCGCCCGACGGGCAACCGATCATCCTCCAGGCCGACCACCAGACCATGGGCGGCTACCCCATCCTCGGCTGGCTCCACCCCCGCGACTGCGACCGCCTGGCCCAATGCAGCGCCCACCAGGCGCTGCGCTTCGAGCCTGTGGATATCCCCACCGCCCAGGCCGACCTGCGCCAGTTCCGCCGCTTCTTCGAACCCGCAAAACAGTAGATACCGTCTTGATTGCTAGTGAGCAAGGGCTAGTTTTGCGTCAAACGGCTGGCCCGATTTCAGGACGCCATAGGCGATGTTCAGCAGCTTGCGCATGGCGGCGCAGACGATCTGCTTGCCGGTCTTGCCCCGCTCTCTTAGCCGTTCGCCCATGGCTCTGATCGCTTCGTTGTAGGTCAGGGCGCTGATCGCGGGCATGTACAGGCCGGCCCTCAGGCGCGATGAGCCCATCTTGGAGATGCGTGTCTGCCCCCGGTAGCTCCCGGACTCCTGCAGCCGTGGGTTGAGCCCGGCAAAGGCGGTGATGGCGCGGCTGTTGGCAAAGCGCAGCGGGTCGCCCAGCTCCGCCAGGAGCAGGGCGGCGGTCTTGTCGGCGACTCCGTCGATGCTGGTCAGCAGGTCGCGCTTGCCTCGCAGGTCCGGGTCGTTGTCGATGTGGTCGTCGATGGCCTTGAGGGTTTCTTCGATCTCCTGGCCGACATGTTCCAGAACCGACTGGATCGAGGCCTGCACGCTGGCATCGGCCACTTCCAGACGGTTGCGCTCCATCTGTTCGATTTCGCGAAGATCCCCCAGGCGCCGTACCAGGGCCTTCAGGCGCTTTACGGCACGGGGCTCGGGTTGCCAGGGGCGCAGCTCGTCCTGGTGGCGCTCGCCGTATTCGGCGATCAGCTTGGCGTCGACCTTGTCGGTCTTCACCCGCTGCAGCTGGCTGCGGGCGTAGTGGGCGATCTGCGCCGGGTTGAGGACACAGACCCGATAGCCTTGCTCCAGCAGCCATTCGGCCAGGGCTTCATGGTGGATGCCGGTGGCCTCCATCACGACCCAGGCTCCGGGTTCGCTGTGCTTGTTCAGCCAGTCGCGCAAGACGGCGAAGCCCGCTTTGTCGTTGGCCAGCTTGGCCTTGGTGCGGTACTTGCCGTTGGGCTGCAGGGTGGCGAGGTCAAAGGTGTGTTTGGCGATGTCGATGCCGATGACGCTGGGCATGGATTCTCCTCTCGATCCGTTCAGACGCGATCATCACTGCACCCGGCCCAACCTTGTGAATGCGAGCTCGAGGCTCTGGATACCGTTCGGGCTGTTCGAGTGAGTGTGGAGGGGCGGAGCACTATCTACGGTGCAGGCTCGCGGCCTAAGGGTGGGCACGGCTTCCTATCCCTCCCCCGATGATCAGTCGGGGACTATGCCCCTGGGGAGGGGCAGTAGTCGAGATACAAGGGTGGGCTTCAGCCCACCGGCAGCCATCCAACATCCGCCCGTGCCCCTCCAGCACCAGTACTCAGCTCAAAAACGTCCGTCCTCGATTGCCGGCAAGATCAGTTCCCGCACGAAGGAAGCCGCTGACAGCCGCAGCAGCGCGTTGACCATGGTGACCACATCGTGCACAGGCACTAGTTGCCCCTCCCCTCGCGCGGCCGCCTCTTCCATTGGCACAGCCATTGGGTCGTCAGTATTCAGGTAACCCAACTGCAGCACCGTCACCGCCAGCCGCTGGTCGCGAAAGCCCTCGCGCAACGCATCGGCCATCCCGTTCAACGCGAACTTGGAGGCACCGAACGCTACCTCGGGCCGCCCGCTGCGGTGCAGGGCGGAGGTGGAGCCGGTGAGGATCAGCTGTGGCCTGGCAGAGCCGAGCAACCTTGGCACCAGGCGCTTGAGCAACAACAGCGTGGCGGTGATGTTCACTTCCACCAACCTGGCGAGCGTCTCATCGCTATCGTTCAGGAAGTCGTAACCCTCGCTGAAGGCCTGCGGCTCCCAGATGCCGACGTTGCAGATGAGCACATCGAGCTCCGCCGGTGCCTGGGCCTCGATATGCGCCACGGCTACCTTCGGCTCGGCCAGGTCGGCCTCGATCCACTGGATGTCGACGCCTGCGGCGACCGCCAGCCGATCCGGCCGACTGCGCGATACGCCCACGATCCGGTCCCCCGGCCTGCCCAGCCCCTCCACCAACGCACGACCCAGGCCCCTGCTAGCGCCTATCACCATCATCTTCATAAGGTCAGCTCCAGCGCAGATTGAGCACGAGGAAGTTCAGCAATACCCAGATCACCAGCATCAGGTGCGTCAATTGCAGGCCCTCCTGGCGTATCCAGTAGGCGAACCAGAGCCCGCCCAGCAGCATGGCGAAGAGCGACGCCAAGGCCATGCTCAGCGCCAGGTTCAACCAGGGTCGAGCGGCCTCCAAGCCACCGCCGAGCAATAGGAGATAGCACCCCAACCACACGGCGAGAACAGCTACCAGTTGCAGCACCACGATCACCGCCAGCGCCAGACGATGCAGAGTCGGCGAAACCAGTGCCCGGCTGAGCAAGGGGATGTCGACCACGGGCGGCTGGCGCAAGGGCGCCATCGACAGCGTCGCCCCCACCGCCCCCACCGAACTGGCGAAACCGTGCAGATTGTTGATCAGGGCAATGCTCAACCACAGCGCAAACCCAAGGAAGCACGTGGTTTGGAAGATCATCAATGAAGTCTGGGTGTCCATTCCGGGTCCTTGTTGGTTGCAAAAGACGCTTGCCGCGCCCTGGGTGGCGGGCAAGAACGGGCAGGACGATAAAACCTCAAGCTAAGTTGAGGTCAATAGCAGGCAAGCAGGGAAAGTAGACCCGCCGGAGGTCCGACGAGCTATACGGCACATGGGGTGGGCTTCAGCCCACCAGCAGCCATCAAACAGCCGCCTATGCTCCTCAAGCACAAGCACCCAGCTCAAAGCACCCCAGGTTGCCAACAGGGCCCGTTCCCACACGAAGGACACCGCCGACAGCCCTAGGTTCTGTACGAAAAGTCGGTGCAGGTAGAATCGCCACCATGATTGGCTGGAGGCTCACATGGCAAGGCGCTACGAACTCCCAGATGCGGGCTGGGAGTTGATCAAGGATCTGGTTGCCCCGGAACAGAAGATGGGCCGACGGTGCTCAACGGCATCTTTTGGATCCTTTGCTCCGGAGCCGCCTGGCGTGATCTGCCGGAACGTTTCGGCCCGTGGTCGACGGTTTATCAACGGTTCCGTGACTGGCGAGACGACGGCACGTTTAACCGAGTACTTGAGCGATTGCACATCCAGTTGAATCAGGAAGGCCTGATCGACCTGGATACGTGGATGATTGACTCCACAGCGGTGCGTGCAACCCGAGCCTCTTCTGGCGCCGGGAAAAAGGGGGGCCAGAAGAACCGGTAGATCATGCATTGGGACGTAGCCGAGGCGGCCTAACCACCAAGATTCACCTGATCTGCGATGCCAACGGGATACCTCTCCGATTCATGCTGTCACCCGGGCAGGCCAGCGACATTGGCCATGCTCAGCCACTCTTAGATCAGGTACGTATCCCCGGAAAGTCGGGACGACCTCGTAAGCGCTGCCGTTGGTTACTGGCAGACAAAGGTTACGATGCCGAGCATCTGCGCCAGTACTGCGACCGCTACCGCATGCAGCCGGTGATTCCGCAGCGCGCCATGAAGCGCAAACCCAAGCCAGGACTACCCCGACTGTTTGATCGTCCGAAATACCGGCAGCGGAATATCATTGAGCGGATGTTTGGCTGGCTAAAAGAGAACCGGAGAATTAGCACCCGTTACGACAAGCTCGCCAGAAGTTTTGCCGCAATGGTCACGCTGGCTTGCACGCTGCGATGCCTGCGGCAGTACTTTTCGTACAGAACCTAGCTCACGCATCAACCGGCGCACCCGAAAGCGGCCAATGCTTACGCCATCCTCACGCAACATACCCAGAATGCTGCGGCTGCCAGCCGAACCTCGACTCTGGTTGAACAGCTGATTGACCTGACTGCGCAGGGCAGCCCAGCGTGCATCAACACGGCAGCGGCGTAGACGATGGGCGTAGTAGCAAGACCGCACCACGTCGAAGGCTGAACAGACCACTTCCACCGACTCCCGCTCACTCAACTGGTCTATCAGCGCGTACGATTGAACTCGTCCGACATCAAGAGAGCGGTAGCCTTTTTTAGGATCGCTTTCTCCCGCTCCAGTCGGTCGATCCTGGCTTCCAGCTCCTGGATTTTCTGCTGTTCGGGAGTCAATGCCTTACTCTTCGGTGTAACGCCCTGGCGCTCCTCTTGGAGCTGTTTTACCCAGCGACGAAGCGCCGATTAAACCAGCCCCAGCGAGCGAGCTGCTTCGATATGGCTGTAGCCCTGATCGAGCACCAGACCAGCGGCCTCTCGTTTGAATTCGGGCGTAAAGGAACGACGTTGCTTGGTCATCAGACACCTCTCTATGGCGAGCATTCTCGCCCTAAATGGGTGTCCGGGATCAGTAGACCACTACAAGAATTTCAATAATTTCGCGAAGGGTGTATCCATATTCCAGAAGAAGCGACTGAAGCTTTTCTTCGAATTCAAGCTCACGTTGGATATCGCTGCTCTTCTTTAGTGCATCTAGTTGCGCTAGCTGCTCCGCGATCTGCGCTTCGAGTGCCTTGTACAATGCAATTTTGGACAATTATATATCTCCTAGCTTCTTTACTCTGACTGCGCTAGTTAATACGCTGCAAGAATCCGAGTATAAGCGGTCTCACGGCCAAGATTTTGCAGATGTTGGTCCTGGCTACCGATAATTGCCGTTAACGCAGCATGTGTAACCTGGTTCGCCGTTCGAGGCAAGAAAAGGTTGGCCAGCTCCTTAAACCTTGGCGCACAATTTCTTAATGCAAGCCGGGCCTGAAATTGACGGTCAGTCAGCAACTTCACAAACTCTTTGAATTCCTCTTCGCCAAATCGTGAAATCATAGACTGGTAGTGGGGGACGGCCATTTCGGAAACACCATATCCATTTCCGATCCTTGCCATAACTAATGTTTTAACATAAGGGACCCTTACGCTCTCCGGAATCTGCCCGTTAGCTGGAATATAAGCCAAAAGATTTCGAGCGTGAGCAGGTTCGCTATGGAAATTGTTATAGCCATTATGCGCGTCGAACAACGCATTCGTGCACGCCGACATTTCGACTGTGAGAGCATCGGGAGTCAGGTAACCTAGTCCGCCGACAGCGTTCAAGAACTCATGAGCGAGCCCTCGGCGCACATTTTCGCCATTGGCAGCAAAGGTGGTATAGCGAAAGCCACATTCGTATCTTGTCTCATCTGGTGACAAGAGCCAACATTTAGGGGCTATCAATCTAATGTTGGTTTTTACTTGGATAGATGTATTATCAGCAGTATACATCCCAAATATGGCTCTTAAGAGCGACTTTATAATATCTGCCGGCAAGCGCTCCATACCCGCACGAATGTGTTGAGCGTCCTGCTCAGTGAGTACTTGATTGCGAATACTATGTAACACCCGCTTTGCTTCAATCGCAGCGGGCTCGGGATCTTTAGCAATAACCTCCCTTAAACAAGTCTCTAGCCATGAAATGAGTTGCAAGCCGCTAAGCTCATTCTGGTTAGGATGGGCCGCGCTTGCCCAGTTTCGCATATCTCTTATGTAGTCGAGGTGGCGATATCCAATATCAGAGAGTATCCCCGTTACATGGCATCCGCGAACGAGTTCCCACTCTTCAATCTTAACTAAATCTTCTTCACCACGCAGTTTACTTCTACGCGCAGCATCAGTGATTACACTGTCATAGAAATATTCTAGATCGAAACGAGCAACTTTTTTCCGCAGGTTGACTACAGTTTCATCCCAAATGAAGTTTAAGGCCGCGTCAAAAAGACCGGCACCACAAGCTGCGATAAATTTGGATATGTAAAGTGACTCAACGCGCTTGGCCGGATCAATTCCACTCACAACTTCAGGAAGGTTGTTTATTACCCGCTGCCGCTCGACCACTGGAACCAACACGTTATTCGCAGGGAGCCCTAAATGATTAAGGTAGCCACTTAGAGCGTTTGTAAATTGATCTACACCTGAGGAAACTTCGCCCTGAGCAACAAGAATGGGGGGTAGTGACATTTTCTGCTCCGATTTAGGATGGCGCACTATTCTTTTAAACGTTCACTCTCACGAGTAATAGTCGTCAATCAATCCCTTGGGAAGTCCGTTTTCGCCTGTCGAGCTATAATGAGCAACAATATATGGTTTAAATTCTTCTACAAAGGAATCGGGGACATCATTGTCCACCAGTATGATCTGGCATTGGACTCCCTTTTCCTCAGCCCTGCCGGCCAGCTGGAACATATACTCATACATGTTCTTGTATTTTTCAGGGTCGGAAAGTCCTTCGTCGGCATCTGCGGCAGCATCAGTTTCTTCTTGATGCTTAGCTTTCGATGTCTTTCCTAGATACTTTCCAACCGTATCGATAAGAAGAATGGCAGGGTGATTAATCTCATTATCAATCGCGTATTCAAATATTGAAAGTAGGAGCCCAATGGATGAGATCGTCCTCAGCCCGCCAGAAGTAATAGTCATGTACTCCCGATCGCGGATCACAGGCAAAAAATTCCTGGGACTTACAGATATTCCCCGCCTGTTCTTAATGTTAACTTTCTTGAGAAATCTATTCAGATTGTCTGATAGTTCAGAAAGAACAGAATCTAAGCTCGGAGCCGACTTTCTAAGCTCTGCAAGGCGCTCTTCAAGCTGCGCGACAATCGTAGTGCAGTGCTCGTACTGATCGTAGATATTTTTTTGCGAGTTCCTTATTTTTAAATTTACAACCAGCTGACTCCTGAATTGCCGTTTAGCCGATAGCTCTTTAACTAGAGCGTCCCTTTGAGTTAGGTAGGGAGTGATCATGCTTTCGCTTTCGGTATCCAGAAGCTCTCTTGCCTTTAGAAGGTCTTCATGCACCGAGAAGTACATAGAGTTCCGCTCTCGTTGCTTCTCGGAGAGTTCTGAGATAAGCGATTGGATGCTCTTTCTTTTCCTTTTTAGCGAGTCTAGTTCATTCGAAAGAGACGTGGCTCCACTGGATATAAAAGGCTCCGATTCAGCGGAATCTTCAAGAGGCGAATCACAAATTGGGCAGGGCTGCGGGGCGGATTTAATCTCACCTATTTTTTTATGTGTTGATAAGGTCGCCTCAACTTTATCAATGTCATTGTCGTAGTCGTTCTTTAATCTGGCATATCGATCTAGTTGCTCTCTCAGGTTAGATAATTCCTGCGCCAGCCCTTTCTCGTTAAGAGAAAGCATGTTAAAAGCGGCTTTATAGGATTCGTACTGAGTGGAGTTCGAGATCATTTTGGAGTTCGTAAGTTGCAACTCCTTTTCTAATTCATTGATGGTCTCATCGAGAGCCTCCAACGAGTCATCAATTGATGATTGGCTCTCGTAGTCAGTTTCACGTAGAAACTCAGAAACAGACTCATATTTACTTTTGTATTGCCGAGCGGCTTTGGACTGCTCAGAAATCTCCTGCTCTAGCTCGGAAATGCTGGTATCTAAGACGTTAAAGATATATTTGAAGACTTCTTTGTTGCTCGCAAATAGAGACCAGTTAGCGGAGTCCAGTAGGTTCTTGCTACCAACTTCGTCTTGGTCCAAGTACGAGAACTTATAGAGATCGCGAAAGCTAAGGCGCTTCAGGTTTGAATCAGCTTTGGTGGGAGAGACCTTGATGTTGATTTTTGGAAGGCCGAGTTCTCCCATGAGAAAATCGGAAAGGTATCCGTCCGGCCCTTCGGGAGCACCAAATTTATGGGCATATTTTTTCGGATAGTTATTTGCACACTCCGAAAAGATGCAGGGGTATACTTCAACAAACTCTGCGGGCTTGAAAACGTCTCGCTTAATGGTGTATTCGACACCGTTCAATCGAATCTCTAATGCTGCGTATGTAATGGACGAAGATATTTCATCCGCCATCACAACGGATGATGCGCCGAGAAGGTAGTTAATAAATTCGAGAATGCTCGACTTACCTGTATCGGAGTCGCCATATATAATATTGACACCTGGGTAAAATGGAATGGTGTAATTCTTGCGATGCCCGACTAAGTGTAAAAAATCAATGTTGAGGTAAGGATGCATATCAATTCCCTTTGAGTAGCGTATTCATCCAAGCATTTAGCTTAGTCGTTGGCTGAGATTGCAGTGGCGTTAATTTGGATATGATCTCCTCCAGCGAGGAAAAGTGATTCTTCTCTGATGCCTCATGAATAAGTGAAGCAGCAAATTGCTCGCCAGCGTCAGATAGTGCATATCTAATTTTGTTTTCCTTCACCGCCCCTTCACATTTCAACAAGCCAAGCGCAGCCACTCGTTTAATCAGGACTTTTACTTTATGACGATTGAAAAGTATATCTACGTTGCTGGACAGGCTTTCAATTGTGTGTGTTAGCCTCTTCTCTAGCGGCTTCCCTGGTTTATCGGCTAGCCTTAAAATCTTACTGATCTTTGATGGGTTTTTAATTAGGTAAAGGAATACCTGTATTTTCTCGAAATCTAAGACTAAGTTGTCGCGATTGTTCTTAGCCATTTTTGATAATAGCAAAATTAATATGGCTGTATTTAGATCAAGCTCTTCGTCAATCGGTAGATAAGGGAGACTACTTATCATGGTCGGCCCCTTTATCACCCGCCTTCATATGCAACGCTTTTAATGCTTCCACCGTAGTGGCTTCGGACCACACTACTCGCGTATCAGGTTTGTTCGCTAGTTGATGGATCATTCCCATCTTGTGGCTATCGCGAAGTTGCGAGAGAGTGGTTTTTAGATAACCTTCCTGTGCATCAAAGATTTTTTTATGCACAGTTTGCACTAGTTGAGTGGTCGTAGTGTTATTTGCTACGTGATACTCGTACTCTAGCCTGTATAAAATTCTAATATCCTCATACAATTTCTGGAGTAGCTCGCGGTCATGGTCGCTAGAGAAAATCTTTCGCGCCTCCTCGGCGTTAAAGAAATATTCTTTTGCACTACCAGTTAAAACCTCTCCAACTTCTGCGAGAATTAGTTTCAGTACGAAGAACTGGTCATCGTACTGTTGGTTGTCAATGAACTCTTTTATTTCCAGCTGTCCAGCTGATTTTACGGCTAGATCTTCAATGAAATTCACTACAGCGACATATATTGTCTGTTCGCAATCCTTTGGCTTACATATTCCAATATGGTCCTCATTTACAGCCACTGCGTCTGCTTTAGGGGTGTCAGTAGGGATTGCACTGTTTTTTTCGACAATTATGTCATGCGCACCATAGATGTATTTTACTTCTGGCTTTATCGTGGACTGGCTCCATGAGCGATTTAACTTATCAATCGCCTCGCTCAATACCTGCAAGTCTCCAACATGCGCATTTTTTGAAATTAAACTGGCAATACTCGCAGCCTTAGCTCCTTGATGGGGAACTGCCAAAGAAATGAAGCCGGTAACAGGGGTTCGACCTTCATTCTCAATCTGCTGCAAAATGCAATATTTAGATATAAGCCCGCCCATGCTGTGAGCGATAATAATTATCTTTTTGTATTTGGAGAAGTTTACGGAAAATTCCGTTTTTAGGAGTTCTCCAATCTCGTCAATTGGAAGATTCTTTCTAAAGGATTTCAGCGAACCAAACATCCGGCCAATGAACGACTTCGAGATGCCATAGATGTTTGTAAACGTCGTGAAGTAATTGAAGCAAGCTATATCGAAGCCATCAATACGAGGGTCCTCCATCAGAAGAGAGGGAAATGACACATGCTCGTCATACGCCCACGTACCCATGCCGCCTGTCAGTCCATGGACAAAAACGACGAGATTCTGACTTTTCTCGCGGCGGACCCACTCTACCATGCTCATCTGCGGTCGTTCCCTGTACTCAAGCTGATATATCCAAATGCTATCATGGTCATGCCTCTGGCTGAAAGCCGCTATCCGAAGCTGACCTATTGCTAGAGCGGTAGTCTTAAGACCTGAAGGCTAAAAATTTTAGAGGCCATAATGCAGCACCGATGCGAAATATCAAACGTACTGTTCGTCGTAGTCGCCAAACTTGAGATTTCGCAATGATTTTACTCCATTCACATACCAACAAACGTCGCCAGTTTGAATTCCAAGATCATGCATCCATGGTGCTTCAGAGCATAGATTCTGATTCTCTCGTTTATCTTTAAGAGGGCAAGCGTCAAGGTACGGGCAAGCTAGTTTATTAGGGCTTTCCTGCAAGCGTACAGTGTTATTAAAGCTACCGTTAGGCGCAATGTGTAGGGTAGAAAACTGTAATGCACATTGAAGCGTCGAAATGGCTCCGACTCGTGTGTCCGAATAGTCGGATACACCTTGGCCTATAAAATAAAGCTCTGCTGTTTCGTCGTGTTTATATTGAAGTATGCACCTAGGGGGAAGCTCTTCCGTACGTAGGATGTGTGTGAATACTTCCGGGGTCATCGTTTCCCTAAGGAATAGCAACTCATAGAATGGATCTTTCTCTCTTTTATTCATAGCGCTCATAACGATCTCATCTAATAATATGAGTCCGTCCTTCAAGGTTGTTCCCGCTAAGGCTTTTTCGTGTAGCTCAGCTATCGTGGCCTTATATCCGGCTAAAACTATGTTGTGCTCATTTATTGTATTGGATATGAACTCGGAATAGACACTTCCTCCCTCCCTAAGTGCTGACGCAGCTGCAAATAGCCCCAGTGAAGGAATTTTATTTTGAAGGGCTAAGATACCGACCTTTACTAACTCAGGTACTGAGCACTCTCGGCCTACAAAGTGCTCCACAATTGGCCGATAGAATCTGTAGGGAAGCGGTGGAGTCGCAAGCTCTAGCTCAATGCCTGATTTCCCAGTTATGCTGTTGCGTACCTGTCTTTCGATTTCATACGCAATACCTTCCGTTATTATGTTATATCCAATATTTTGGATTTTTGCTTCTCGCTCAACTCCGTTTAGTTTGAACTTTGCATCCACTCCAATAATGGTGCAGGGATCAGAAGAGTCATCGGTCTCCTCCTGATAACATGTGGTCTCGAAAGAAAATTCGGATAGGTTGCCCCACTTATCAATTTTGTCGGTATTTCCAAGTATCCTGGAATAATCTTTCTCAA
Source organism: Pseudomonas sp. zfem003 (assembly GCF_032621675.1). NCBI lineage: Bacteria > Pseudomonadati > Pseudomonadota > Gammaproteobacteria > Pseudomonadales > Pseudomonadaceae > Pseudomonas > Pseudomonas sp. zfem003. Next base: position 197,067 of record NZ_JAVYJG010000005.1, read on the forward strand.
AGTTTTCGAGTATATTTTTGTTTAGGTGCTTATAGATCTTTCCCTGGCGAATGTAGTGGCCATTATCATCCGTTCCAGTTGCAAAGATCTGTAAGGCCGCAAGTCGATTTTTTAGCAGTTGAAGCCCTGAGGTGGTTGAAAAATTGTGTAGTTGATGGATGTACTCATGTATATTTAATCCAATGTTTTTTTCACAGGCTTCTGTATCCAGGGGACTGTCTGTCTCTAGAGTTCTGATATCTGCCTCAGGCGGCAGTGTAGTGAATAGCGAGTTGTTTCTGTAACTACCTAGTAGGCTAAATTGAATCCCAGTTTCTTTCATTGCTATCCCTGTTCTTTTCGTTAGTCTGAGTGCGAAATTTAATGGGCTCAGAGATCTACTATTACATATCTCTGGCCCGCCTTCATGTTAGTTGTCTCTCGTCGTAATCATCTTCGCTATCTCGGAGCGCTCTACCAATAAAGTAGAAATTATGCTCCTTGCAGACCCTCTCAAGTTTTCCACTGTCGGTCGACATGGCTACGCTAAAGCCTTGGTGTGATCTCAATTGATTTCTTTTTCCCACATATCGAATTCGCGGGTTAATAGTTTCTAGCTTGAACCAAAACGAGCCGTAATTTTTGGTTTTGACCACGTAGAGATTTGAGCTTAGATTGCTATCATTAACCCTTATTAGCATTAATGATATTTTCTTCCCGTTATCCATTGCATCGAACGAGTAATTATAATAGTGCTCACCTCTATTCTGTGGTTCTACTAAGAAAAGTCCGGGAGAATAGTAGTTTCTCGGGAGTTCATCTGGAAAAACCACTCCTCGTTGTTCGTCGAAATAGCAGAGGTAATAGACGACATTGTTCATATTTTCCTCCGCATTACTTGATCGCTATTTAGGAAGTCTTCTCCCTCTTTAGACTCCCACTTGTGTTGGTCCGAATAGACTTTAGGACCTCCGACGATGGGCGCCCATACAACGTCCTTGAGAAATAAATAGGATCTAGTTAAACCTCTAGATCTAATGGTGTGACGCTTCTCAAGTGCTTCAATGTCGGTAAGTGCCTCAATGTCAAACTTCCAAAACTCTTTATCAGAAAACTGAAACTCTACGACAGTTTCGCAGCCATGCATTTGCGCTGCCCAAGCTTTAGCTACGTGTAAAGCAGTGCCAAGATAGAAGCCCATTCCAAGTTCGCCCCCACCAAGAGTGGCATCAATATTTCCTTCTACTATATCGTTGGCATGTAAGTCATTTGTCCCATGATAGGTCGATACTTGATCGGGGTTATCCATAATTTAACTCGGGTCTAGTTCCATTAAACATCTAGCTTATGATGAGACGGCGATGCGCGTGATGCCACTGCCTCTTAGCGGTGGACGAGCCCTTGCCCATGGCGATCCATAACCGCTGTCAGCCAAACCTAAAAGCAAAATTTTTCGATGTTTGCCTGATTTTGAGGTCGACGCAGCTGCATCTGCTAGCTTTATGCCATTAACGCGCGCAAGAGTCATCATCATGCCCATCGAACCTGATCGTCTTTACTTCGAGATCGGCTATCTCCTAAACGAGATGCCGGACATGTAAACCACTGCTTGGCAGCTAGGTTCTGTACGAAAAGTACTGCCGCAGGCATCGCAGCGTGCAAGCCAGCGTGACCATTGCGGCAAAACTTCTGGCGAGCTTGTCGTAACGGGTGCCAATTCTCCGGTTCTCTTTTAGCCAGCCAAACATCCGCTCGATGATGTTCCGCTGCCGGTATTTCGGACGATCAAACAGTCGGGGTAGTCCTGGCTTGGGTTTGCGCTTCATGGCGCGCTGCGGAATCACCGGCTGCATGCGGTAGCGGTCGCAGTACTGGCGCAGATGCTCGGCATCGTAACCTTTGTCTGCCAGTAACCAACGGCAGCGCTTACGAGGTCGTCCCGACTTTCCGGGGATACGTACCTGATCTAAGAGTGGCTGAGCATGGCCAATGTCGCTGGCCTGCCCGGGTGACAGCATGAATCGGAGAGGTATCCCGTTGGCATCGCAGATCAGGTGAATCTTGGTGGTTAGGCCGCCTCGGCTACGTCCCAATGCATGATCTACCGGTTCTTCTGGCCCCCCTTTTTCCCGGCGCCAGAAGAGGCTCGAGTTGCACGCACCGCGGTGGAGTCGATCATCCACGTATCCAGGTCGATCAGGCCTTCCTGATTCAACTGGACGTGCAATCGCTCAAGTACTCGGTTAAACGTGCCGTCGTCTCGCCAGTCACGGAACCGTTGATAAACCGTCGACCACGGGCCGAAACGTTCCGGAATATCACGCCAGGCGACTCCGGAGCAGAGGATCCAAAAGATGCCGTTGAGCACCAGCCGATCATCACTTCGAGGTCGGCCCATCTTCTGTTCCGGGGCAACCAGATCCTTGATCAACTCCCAGCCCGCATCTGGGAGTTCGTAGCGCCTTGCCATGTGGGCCTCCAGCCAATCATGGTGGCGATTCTACCTGTACCGACTTTTCGTACAGAACCTAATAACCTTCTCGTCGCCACTTGCGGTGTAACTGACGCAGCCTCGATTTTTGGACAGTTGTCCATAAAGGAATTCATGTAAAATTCTTAGAATTCAAAGGAATAGCTATTTTGACGATCTGAATCTGGCAGCAAAACGAATCGGCCGCATAAAACCACAGAAACACCACACACCCTGCACGAAGCCTCCACGGGCGCGGGCGAGGCTGGGCTTCCGATACACGCAAGGAGCCACGTCCCATGTCCCGCCCTGTCCCCCTCCCGCGCCGCCGCTGGTGGAGCCTGTTGTTGTTGCTGGTGCCGATGACCGTCCTGGCCGACGCGCCGCAGCCCGCCCCGGAAGGGCCCTATTTCGTGGTGGAGAACGCCGAGCCCGGTGTCGACAGCCTGCCCCTCAAGACCACCGAGGTGAAGGCGCGGGTGCTGGGGGTGATCGCCGACGTCAGCGTCACCCAGCACTACCGCAACGAAGGCAGCCGGGCGCTGGAGGCGCGCTACGTGTTCCCCGGCTCGACCCGGGCGGCGGTGCACGGCATGACCGTGCGCATCGGCCAGCGGGTGATCGAGGCGCGCATCGAGGAGAAGGGCAAGGCCCGCGAGGACTACGAGGCAGCCAAGGTGGCCGGGCAGACCGCGGCTCTGCTGGAGCAGCAGCGCAGCAACGTGTTCGAGATGAATGTCGCCAACATCCTCCCCGGTGATGTGGTGGACGTGGAGCTGCGCTACACCGAGCTGCTGGTCCCCCGCGATGGGCTCTATTCCTTCGTTTTCCCCACCGTGTTCGGCCCGCGCTACACCGGCCGGCCGGGGGGCGCCGTCGAACCCTGGACGGCCACCGCGCACCTGCCGGAAGGCGAGCCGGGAACCGCCGGGTTCAGCCTGGACGTGGACCTGCAGGCCCCGGCGGACATTGCCGAGCTGGCCTCGCCCAGCCACCGCATCCTGCGCCAGGGGCAGGATGCCCGGCATGTGCGGGTGAGCCTGGACCCGGCCGGCGGCGCGGCGGCCAACCGCGACTTCGTGCTGGACTACCGCCTGGGTGGCGAGGGCTTCCAGAGCGGGGTGCTGCTCAGCGAGGGGGCCGAGGAGAACTTCTTCCTGGCCATGGTGGCGCCGCCCCGGCGCGTGCCCAGCGAGGCGGTGGTGCCCCGTGAATACGTGTTCGTGGTGGACATCTCCGGCTCCATGCACGGCTTCCCCCTGGACACCGCCAAGCACCTGCTGCGCCGGCTGATCGGTGGCCTGCGCCCGCAGGACCGCTTCAACGTGCTGCTGTTCTCCGGCAGTGCCAGGCTGCTGGCGCCGCAGTCCATCCCCGCCGATGCCGAGCACATCCAGCAGGCCCTGGGGCTGCTGGACACCGAGATGGGCAGTGGCGGCACCGAGCTGCTGCCGGCTCTGCGTCAGGCCCTGGCGATGCCGGCGGAGGCGGGGCGCTCGCGCTCCTTCATCGTGGTCACCGACGGTTTCGTGGACGTGGAAAGCGAGGCCTACACGCTGGTGCGCGGCAACCTGGGCAAGGCCAACCTGTTCGCCTTCGGCATCGGCAGCTCGGTGAACCGCGAGCTGATCGAGGGCCTGGCCCGCGCCGGCCAGGGCGAGCCCTTCGTGGTGCTGGACGCCGCGCAGGCCGATGCCCAGGCCGAGCGCCTGCAGCGGATGATCGAGTCGCCGGTGCTGGTGCGCCCGAAACTGACCTTCGACGGGCTGGACACCTATGACGTGGAGCCCCTGGAGCTACCGGACCTGTTCGCCGAACGGCCGCTGGTGGTGTTCGGCAAGTGGCGCGGCGAGCGCCGGGGCTTCCTCCGCGCCCAGGGCCTGACCAACCGGGGCACCTGGCATGCCGAGGCGCCGCTGCTGGCCGGGCAGGCCGTGGAGGGCAGCGCCCTGGCGCACCTCTGGGCCCGCCAGCGCATCGCCTCGCTGATGGACCAGGAGGCCATCGAAGGTGGCTACGCCTACAACTACAGCCAGCAGATCCTCGACCTCGGCCTCAAGTACAGCCTGCTGACGCCCTACACCTCCTTTGTCGCGGTGGATGAGCAGGTGCGCAACCCGGCGCCGCAGGACGCGGCGGAAGTCGACCAGCCGCTGCCCCTGCCCCAGGGCGTCAGCGCCCAGGCCGTGGGCGGCAGCGTCAGCGGGCCGATGGTGCCGGGCACGCCGGAGCCGGCGACCTGGGCGCTGCTGCTGGTGGGCCTGCTGGGCCTGGGATGGGCATTGCGCCGTCAGCGGGGCCAGGCGTGACCCGCGCGCTGCCCGCCTGGGCCTGGCTGGCGCTGCCGGCCCTGGCGCTGTGGCCGGTGTGGCGCTGGGCCGTTGCCCGCATGGGCGATGGCTCGGACGACCCCTGGGGCGCGGTGGCGCTGGTGGTGCTGTTGGCCTGCCTGTGGCGTGACCGTCACGCGCTGCTGGCGGCGCCGCGCCTGCCCGGGCTGCTCGCCTCCCTGGGGCTGACGGCAGCCGCGCTGCTGGTGCCGGGCGTGCCGGCCCTGGGGCGCGGGTTGCTGGCAGTGCTGGCAGTGCTGGTGATGGCCTTCGCCCTGCGTCGGCCCGGCCAGCCGCTGCTGGCCTGGCTGGGGCTGGGGGTGCTGGCGCTGCCGATCCTGGCGTCGCTGCAGTTCTTCATCGGCTACCCGCTGCGGGTGATCACCGCCGAGGCCAGCCTCTGGGCCTTGCGCGGACTGGGCTTCGCCGTCACGCGCCAGGGCAGTGCGCTGGAGGTGGGCGGTCAGCTGGTGATGGTCGACGCGCCCTGTTCCGGCGTGCAGATGGCCTGGGCCGCCTACTTCGTGGCCTTCACCGCCGCCGCCTGGCTGCGGGTGGCGGATGCCCGGCTGCTGCGCCGGCTGCCCTGGCTCAGCCTGCTGATCCTCGGGGCCAATGCGCTGCGCAATACGCTGCTGGTGCTGCAGGAAGCCGGGCATTGGCAGGGGCCGGCCTGGCTCCACGAGGGCATCGGGCTGGCGGTGTTCGCTGCGCTCTGCGGGCTGGTGCTGCGCCTGGTGGTGGGGTTGTCGGCCCAGCCGGCGAACCGGGCGGATGGCCTGCCCGGCGCGGTGCGCCCGTGGCCCTGGGGCGCGCTCTTCGTCGGCCTGGCGGCGTACAGCCTGGTGCCGGGTGCGGGCGGGGAGGGCGCGCGCCCGGCCGGTTTCGTCGAGTGGCCGAGCACCTTCGAGGGGCAGGCCTTGCGCCCGTTGGCGCTGACGGCGGTGGAGCGGCGCTTCGCCGAGGACTTCCCCGGTCGCCTGGCGCGCTTCGCCGCCGGCCCGCGCACCCTGGTGCTGCGCCAGGTGCAGGTGCCGACCCGCAAGCTGCACCCGGCGGCGGACTGCTACCGCGCCCTGGGCTTTCGCATCAGCGCCATCGCCTTGCACCGCCGGGCCAGCGGCGAGGGCCTGCAGCGCTGCTTCCTGGCCAGCGCCGCCTCCGGCCGGCTGCGGGTGTGCGAATACATCGAGGACGCGGCCGGACGGAGCTTCAGCGACACCTCCGCCTGGTACTGGTCGGCCCTGGCCGGCACCTCCCCGGGGCCCTGGCGGGCGGTCACCGTGGCCGAGGCGGCTGGCCTGTAAACGGTCATCGGCGCAGGCTGCCCGAGGCGAATCGACTCGGGTATACTCGCCGGCTTTTCCGAAAGTTTTGCCAGTGAGAGCTTCCCGCCATGGAAATCAACCCGATCCTGAACAGCATCAAGGACCTCTCCGAACGTACCCAGGCCATTCGGGGGTATCTTTGACTACGATCAGAAGCATGATCGTCTCGTCGAAGTAAACCGCGAACTCGAAGACCCCAACGTCTGGAACAACCCCGAATACGCCCAGAACCTGGGCCGCGAACGTTCCATGCTGGCGCAGGTGGTCGAGACCCTCGACGAACTCACCAGCGGCCTGGCCGACTCCAGCGATCTGCTGGACATGGCGGTCGAGGAGAACGACGAAGGCGCCGTGAATGACGTCGCCACCGAAGTCGAGCGCCTGCGCGAGATCCTCGAGAAGCTGGAGTTCCGCCGCATGTTCAGCGGCGAGATGGACCCCAACAACGCCTACCTGGACATCCAGGCCGGTTCCGGCGGCACCGAGGCCCAGGACTGGGCCAACATGCTGCTGCGCATGTACCTGCGCTGGGCCGACAAGAACGGCTTCGCCGCCGAGATCGTCGAACTGTCCGAAGGCGAAGTCGCCGGCATCAAGGGCGCCACCGTGCACATCAAGGGCGAATACGCCTTCGGTTGGCTGCGCACCGAGATCGGCGTGCACCGCCTGGTGCGCAAGAGCCCGTTCGACTCCGGCAACCGTCGTCACACCTCGTTCACCGCGGTGTTCGTCTCCCCGGAGATCGACGACAACATCGAGATCGAGATCAACCCGTCCGACCTGCGCATCGACACCTACCGCTCCTCCGGTGCCGGTGGCCAGCACGTGAACACCACCGACTCCGCGGTGCGGATCACCCACGTGCCCACCAACACCGTGGTGGCGTGCCAGAACGAACGCTCCCAGCACGCCAACAAGGACACCGCCATGAAGATGCTGCGGGCCAAGTTGTACGAGCTGGAGATGCAGAAGCGCAACGCCGCCTCCCAGGCCCTGGAGGACACCAAGTCCGACATCGGCTGGGGGCACCAGATCCGCTCCTACGTCCTCGACCAGTCGCGGATCAAGGACCTGCGCACCGGCGTCGAGCGCAGCGACTGCGACAAGGTGCTGGATGGGGATCTGAACGAGTACCTCGAGGCCAGTCTCAAGCAAGGGCTGTAACGCCGCCGCGCTCGGCCAGCCCGCCTCAAGCAGCGGCTGGCCTGCGTCCGCCAGGCTTTACAGCCGCTGTTATGCAATCCGTTTCCACAGGCAAGAGCGCCTAATCAGGAACCACCGAAGACCATGAGCGACCAACAACCCGACCAGCACGAACTGCAACAGGAAGAGAACAAGCTGATCGCCCAGCGCAAGGAAAAGCTTGCTGCCGTGCGCGAGGCCAAGGCCATCGCCTTCCCGAACGACTTCCGCCGCGACGCCTACTTCGCGGACCTGCAGAAACAGTACGCGGACAAGACCAAGGAAGAGCTGGAAGCTGCAGCCATCCCGGTCAAGGTCGCCGGTCGCATCATGCTCAACCGCGGCTCCTTCATCGTCCTGCAGGACAGCAGCGCTCGCCTGCAGGTCTACGTGAACCGCAAGACCCTGCCGGAAGAGACCCTGGCCGAGATCAAGACCTGGGACCTGGGCGACATCATCGGCGCCGAAGGCACCCTGGCCCGTTCCGGCAAGGGCGACCTGTACGTCGACATGACCAGCGTGCGCCTGCTGACCAAGTCCCTGCGCCCGCTGCCGGACAAGCACCACGGCCTGACCGACACCGAGCAGCGCTACCGCCAGCGCTACGTCGACCTGATCGTCAACGAGGAAACCCGCCACACCTTCCGCGTGCGCTCCCAGGTCATCGCCCACATCCGCCGCTTCCTGTCCGAGCGCGGTTTCCTCGAAGTGGAAACCCCGATGCTGCAGACCATCCCCGGCGGCGCGGCGGCCAAGCCCTTCGCGACCCACCACAACGCCCTGGACATGCCGATGTTCCTGCGCATCGCCCCGGAGCTGTACCTCAAGCGCCTGGTGGTCGGTGGCTTCGAGAAGGTCTTCGAGATCAACCGCAACTTCCGTAACGAAGGCGTCTCGACCCGGCACAACCCCGAGTTCACCATGCTCGAGTTCTACCAGGCCTACGCCGACTACGAAGACAACATGGACCTGACCGAGGAGCTGTTCCGCGAGCTGGCCCAGGCCGTGCTCGGCAGCACCGACGTGCCCTACGGCGACAAGGTCTTCCACTTCGGCGAGCCCTTCGCCCGCCTGTCGGTGTTCGACGCCATCCTCAAGTACAACCCGGACATCACCGCCGCCGACCTCAACGACGTCGAGAAGGCCCGCGCCATCGCCAAGAAGGCCGGCGCCAAGGTCCTCGGCCACGAAGGCCTGGGCAAGCTGCAGGTGATGATTTTCGAGGAGCTGGTGGAGAGCAAGCTGGAACAGCCGCACTTCATCACCCAGTACCCCTTCGAGGTCTCCCCGCTGGCCCGCCGCAACGACCAGGACCCGAGCGTCACCGACCGCTTCGAGCTGTTCATCGGTGGCCGCGAGATCGCCAACGCCTACTCCGAGCTGAACGACGCCGAAGACCAGGCCGAGCGCTTCATGCTGCAGGTGAAGGAGAAGGACGCCGGTGACGACGAGGCGATGCACTACGACGCCGACTTCGTCAATGCGCTGGAATACGGCATGCCGCCCACCGCCGGCGAAGGCATCGGCATCGACCGCCTGGTGATGCTGCTGACCAACTCCCCGTCGATCCGCGACGTGATCCTGTTCCCCCACATGCGGCCCCAGGCCTGAGTGGGATGAGAAGCCGCCTTCGGGCGGCTTTTTTGTGGCTGTTGCCTGCCTTCTGCCACGATTCTCCAGGGTTTTTCAATCACTCCTTCCGGGCTCCACGTCCCTGGGGAGAAAGGCGTGAATCCGAAGCGCACTATGAACTCGCACGTGGCTCAGAGCGTGGGGCAGGGAACCTGCCCCTTCAGGAGGCCGAGCGCAGTCGTTGCGCAGGGGGACGAGCGGCATGGATGCCGCGAGAGGCGCGCCAGGCCATGGATGGCCCATCGCGCCGGCCCCCGAAGCAACGATGGAGCGAGGGGAGTCCCGCGAAGCGGGATCCGGATGCAGGGGCGAGCCTTTTTGGTTTCTTTTTTGTGGGCGGCATTCCGACGACTGAAAAAAGAAACTCGCCTGGGAAGGCGAAACAAAGAACATCCGTAGAACTCGATATACAGCCAGACCTCGAGCAACCCACCGCTCATGACCTCCCCACCCGACGACTGAGACATTCCCCCACATCCGTGACCCAGCGGTTTTTGATAGACTCCGCCCCCAGCGCCGGCCCAGCCGGCGCTGTCGTTTCTGTCACCCGGTCCGCCCTTTGCGTGGGCGACCACTGGAGGTTTTCATGTCCCGCATCGTTGTCGCGGCGCTCTACAAGTTCGTATCCCTGAAAGACTACGTCGCCCTGCGCGAGCCCCTGCTCAAGACCATGACCGAGCACGGCATCAAGGGCACCCTGCTGCTCGCCGAGGAAGGCATCAACGGCACCGTGTCCGGCACCCGCGAGGGCATCGACGCCCTGCTGGCCTGGCTCAAGGTCGACCCGCGCTTCGTCGACCTGGACCACAAGGAGTCCTACTGCGACGAGCAGCCCTTCTACCGCACCAAGGTCAAGCTGAAGAAAGAGATCGTCACCCTCGGCGTGCCGGGCGTGGACCCGAACCAGCAGGTGGGCACCTACGTCGAGCCGCAGGACTGGAACGCCCTGATCAGCGACCCCGAGGTGCTGCTGATCGACACCCGCAACGACTACGAAGTGGCCATCGGCACCTTCGAAGGCGCGGTGGACCCTAAGACCAAGTCCTTCCGCGAGTTCCCCGAGTACATCAAGGCCCACTACGACCCGGCGGTGCACAAGAAGGTGGCGATGTTCTGCACCGGCGGCATCCGTTGCGAGAAGGCCTCCAGCTACATGCTCAACCAGGGCTTCGAAGAGGTCTTCCACCTCAAGGGCGGCATCCTCAAGTACCTGGAGGACGTGCCCCAGGAGCAGAGCCTGTGGCGCGGCGACTGCTTCGTCTTCGACAACCGCGTGACCGTGCGCCACGACCTCAGCGAAGGCGACTATGACCAGTGCCACGCCTGCCGCAACCCGATCTCCGTGGAAGACCGCCAGTCCCCGCACTACGCCCCCGGCATCAGCTGCCCCCACTGCTGGGACAGCCTCTCGGAGAAGACCCGCGCCAGCGCCCGCGAACGGCAGAAGCAGATCGAGCTGGCCAAGCAGCGCAACCAGCCCCACCCCATCGGCCGCGACCCGCGGCAGAATCCGGAACACTGACCGACGACGAGGGATCGCCATGGCCAACGCACGCCTGCTCTACGTGATGGACCCCATGTGCTCCTGGTGCTGGGGGTTCGCCCCGGTGGCCGGAGCGCTGATCGAGCAGGCGCGTGACGCCGGCGTGCCGCTGCGCCTGGTGGTCGGTGGCCTGCGCACCGGCCAGGGCGCGGCGCTGGAGCCGACCACGCGGCGCTATATCCTCGAACACTGGCACGCCGTCGAGCAGGCCACCGGCCAGCCGTTCCGCTTCGACGGCGCGCTGCCCGACGGCTTCGTCTACGACACCGAACCGGCGTGCCGGGCCCTGGTGGCCGCGCGCGGACTCGACGAGGACGCCACCTGGGCGCTGGCCCGCAGCATCCAGCACGCCTTCTATGCACAAGGCCAGGACGTGACCCAGGCCCAGCAACTGGTGGCCCTGGCCGAAACCGCCGGCATCCCGCGCATCGAGTTCGCCGAGGCCTTCGATGACCCGGCCACCCGCCAGGCCACCGCCGAGGACTTCACCTGGGTGCAGGACCTGGGCATCGCCGGCTTCCCCACCCTGCTGGCCGAGCGCGATGGCCAGCTGGCCCTGCTGACCAACGGCTACCAGCCGCTGAGTGACCTGCAACCGCTGCTGGGCCGCTGGCTGGAGCGCATCGCCCATGGTTGACCAGCTGAGCTGGGCGGAGATCCGCCGCCTCGCCCTGCGCCACCGCAAGGCCCTCTGGCTGGCCAACGGCGTGGCCATCCTCGCCGCGCTCTGCGCCGTGCCGATCCCGCTGCTGCTGCCGCTGCTGGTGGACGAAGTGCTGCTGGGCAAGGGCGACGCCGCCCTGCGCTTCATGGACGGCTTCCTGCCCGATGCCTGGCAGGGGCCGGTGGGCTACATCGGCCTGATGCTGGCCGTCACCCTGGTGCTGCGCAGCTGCGCCCTGGTGTTCAACGTGCTGCAGGCGCGCCTGTTCGCCCGCCTCTCCAAGGACGTGGTGTACCGCCTGCGGGTGCGCCTGATCGAACGCCTCAAGCGCATCTCCCTCGGCGAGTACGAAAGCCTCGGCGGCGGCACCGTCTCGGCCCACCTGGTGACCGACCTGGACACCCTGGACAAGTTCATCGGCGAGACCCTCAGCCGCTTCCTGGTGGCCATGCTCAGCCTGGTGGGCACCGCCGGCATCCTGATGTGGATGCACTGGAAGCTGGCGCTGCTGATCCTGCTGTTCAACCCGCTGGTGATCTACGCCACGGTGCAGCTGGGCAAGCGCGTGAAGCACCTGAAGAAGCTGGAGAACGACAGCACCGCCCGCTTCACCCAGGCCCTGACCGAGACCCTGGAGGCCATCCAGGAGATCCGCGCCGGCAACCGCCAGGGCTTCTTCCTCGGCCGCCTCGGCGAACGGGCGCGGGAAGTGCGCGACTACGCGGTGGCCTCGCAATGGAAGAGCGACGCCGCCGGGCGCACCAGCGGCCTGCTGTTCCAGTTCGGCATCGACGTGTTCCGTGGCGCGGCGATGCTCACCGTGCTGTTTTCCGACCTGTCCATCGGCCAGATGCTGGCGGTGTTCAGCTACCTCTGGTTCATGATCGGCCCGGTGGAGCAGTTGCTCGGCCTGCAGTACGCCTTCTACGCCGCCGGCGGCGCACTGAGCCGCCTCAACGAGCTGCTGGCACGGGCCGACGAGCCGCAGTACCCGCCGCGCATCGACCCCTTCGCCGACCACCGCACCGTGGGCGTCGAGGTGCGCGGCCTGCGCTTCGCCTACGGCGAGGAGCCGGTGCTGGACGGCCTCGACCTGACCATCGCCCCTGGCGAGAAGGTCGCCATCGTCGGCGCCAGCGGCGGTGGCAAGAGCACCCTGGTGCAGCTGTTGCTGGGCCTCTACACGCCCCAGGCCGGCAGCATCCGCTTCGGCGGCGCCAGCCTGGAGGAGATCGGCCTGGAGCGGGTGCGCGAACACGTCGCGGTGGTGCTGCAGCACCCGGCGCTGTTCAACGACAGCGTGCGCGCCAACCTGACCATGGGCCGCGAGCGCAGCGACGAGGCCTGCTGGCAGGCCCTGGAGATCGCCCAGCTGGCCGAGACCATCCGCGCCCTGCCCAAGGGCCTGGACAGCATCGTCGGGCGCTCCGGCGTGCGCCTGTCCGGCGGCCAGCGCCAGCGCCTGGCCATCGCCCGGATGGTGCTGGCCGAGCCAAAGGTGGTGATCCTCGACGAGGCCACCTCGGCCCTGGACGCGGCCACCGAGTACGCCCTGCACCAGGCCCTGGCGCGCTTCCTCGCCGGCCGTACCACCCTGGTCATCGCCCATCGCCTGTCGGCGGTGAAGCAGGCCGACCGGGTACTGGTGTTCGACGGCGGGCGCATCGCCGAGGACGGCGACCACCAGCGCCTGATCGACCACGGCGGCCTCTACGCCCGTCTCTACGGCCACCTGCAGCACTGAGCCGCCCCCTGCGTCACGTTGGCGCACCAGCCTGTCAAGCAAACGTTACGCCCGCACCCGGCATTGCCGGGGCGCGGGGCGGTGCTGTCAGGAAAAGCTGCCGCGCCCAGCGCCGGCCAGCACAGTTCCGGTGCGCGACTGTGCCTTGTTTCGCTCCGGTGCGGCGGGGTCAGATGGCCGCGCTCGACCGACAAGAACAACAACCGGAGGTCACCGTGACCCCAGCCTTGCTGCCCGGCGCCCGCGTGCGCCTCCCCGCCCTCGCCCTGCCCGCCTGTGGCCCGGTGGTGCCGGCGCGCATCCTCCCACCTGCGCCTGTACAATCGCGGCCCCCACTCGGGGACGTGCCCATGCACGGCCACTAAAGGTCAACCGCCTTGCCCACGCCGCCGCGCCACAAGCGCAGCGGGTTCGATTTCCGTCACGACAACAAGAAAAGGTGACGCCATGCACGACGCGCAACACACCGGTTCGCTCAAGCGCGGCCTGAAGAACCGCCACATCCAGCTCATCGCCCTCGGTGGCGCCATCGGCACCGGCCTGTTCCTCGGCTCCGCCGGGGTGCTCAAGTCCGCCGGGCCGTCGATGATCCTCGGCTACGCCATCTGCGGTTTCATCGCCTTCCTGATCATGCGCCAGCTCGGCGAGATGATCGTCGACGAGCCGGTCGCCGGCTCCTTCAGCCACTTCGCGCACAAGTACTGGGGCGGCTTCGCCGGCTTCCTCTCGGGCTGGAACTGCTGGGTGCTGTACATCCTGGTGGGCATGTCCGAACTCACGGCGGTGGGCAAGTACATCCACTTCTGGTGGCCCGACGTGCCCACCTGGGCCACGGCCGCAGCCTTCTTCGTGCTGGTCAACGCCATCAACCTGGCCAACGTGAAGCTGTTCGGCGAGGCCGAGTTCTGGTTCGCCATGATCAAGGTGGTGGCCATCGTCGGCATGATCGTCCTCGGCTGCTGGCTGCTGTTCAGCGGCAACGGCGGCGAGCAGGCCAGCGTCACCAACCTCTGGACCCACGGCGGCTTCTTCCCCAACGGCATCAGCGGGCTGGTGATGGCCATGGCCTTCATCATGTTCTCGTTCGGCGGGCTGGAGATGCTCGGCTTCACCGCCGCCGAGGCGGAGAAACCCGGCCAGGTGATCCCCAAGGCGATCAACCAGGTGATCTGGCGCATCCTGATCTTCTACGTCGGCGCCCTGGTGGTGCTGCTCGCCCTCAGCCCCTGGGATGCCCTGCTGGCCAGCATCAGCAGCGCCGGCGACCCGTACAGCGGCAGCCCCTTCGTGAAGATCTTCGCGCTGATCGGCAGCGACACCGCCGCCCACCTGCTGAACTTCGTGGTGCTGACCGCCGCGCTGTCGGTCTACAACAGCGGCACCTACTGCAACGGTCGCATGCTGGTGGGCCTGGCCGAACAGGGCGACGCCCCCCGCGCCCTGGCCCGTGTGGACAAGCGCGGCGTGCCGGTGCCGGCACTGGTGGTGTCGGCCCTGGTGACCGGGCTGGCGGTGCTGGTGAACTACGTGCTGCCGCACAACGCCCTGGAACTGCTGATGTCCCTGGTGGTGGCCACCCTGGTGATCAACTGGGCGATGATCAGCTACGCCCACCTCAAGTTCCGCCAGCACAAGGACCGCGAGGGCGTGCGCACCGCCTTCCGCGCCTTCTGGTCGCCCTTCGGCAACTGGCTGTGCCTGGCCTTCGTGGCGTTCATCCTCGGGGTGATGCTGCTGACCCCCGGCATCAACGTCTCGGTCTATGCCATCCCCGTGTGGCTGCTGGTGATGGGCGGCTGCTACCGCCTCAAGCTCAGCCGCGCTGCCCAGGCCCGCAACGCGCTGGCCGCCGGCTGACGCCACGCCCCCTGCCCGGCCGGGCAGGGGGCACCTTCCTCAGGACAGGACGCTGCGGTCGAAGGTGAACAGCCCACCCGCGCCGGGTCGGTGCTCCAGCACCTTCTGCGGGCGGCCCATCTTCGGGTGATTCTGCTCGCCGGTGTCGACGATCCAGCCCTGCCCCTTCATCTTCTCCAGCCGCCCGCGCAGGGTGGTGTGCTGCACCGGCTGGCCGAGGCAGGCCTGGAAGGCGCCGAGGGCTTCGGTGACGGTGAAGCGCGGCGCCAGCAGGTGCAGCGGCAGCGAGGTGTAGACCGACTTGCTCGACAACCGCTCGCGGGCCTGGGCCACCAGCTGGTCGTGGTCGAAGGGCAGGCCCGCCAGCCCCTCCAGGGGGGCGAAGCGCAGGTCGTCGGCGGTCACTTCGGTGTCCGGCGCCAGGAGCGCCAGGTAGAAGGTGGACAGCGACCAGCCCCGGGGGTCGCGCCGGGCATTGCCCACCGTGGCCACCTGTTCCAGGTGCTGCGGCTCGACCCGCGCCTTGCCGCCCAGGGCACGCTTGGCGGCGGCGTCGAGGTCGTCGTCGGCGCAACGGCCGTTGACCAGCACACCGGGCAGCGCCCATTCCCCTTCGAAGGGCCCCTGGGCCCGGCGGATCAGCAGCACGTCAAGGCCTTGGGCCGGATCGAGGCGCAGTGCGACGATGTCGACGCTGGCCAGTACCTGTGCGGAACTCATTGCATCTCCCTATAGACAGCTAGATCACCGGCCACTTCCGGCAGGCACCAGGCGGCCGGCAGTGGTCGTCCTTCCCGCAGGTGCAGGCGAATGGCGGAACTGTGCAGCACCCGCGTCTCCTTCGCCACCAACAGGCCGAAATCCCGGCGCAACTCGGCGCCCCGGTGGAAGCCCGGCAGGTGTTCGAGGTTGTCCTCGCCGATCACCAGCGCCATGGCCTCCGAGGCCACGCCATGGGCCTCGGCCAGGGCGTACATGAGGTCGTAGCTGTACACCGCCCCCTGCCCCGGCGACAGGCGCGCCTCGATGGGCTCGCACAGCACCCGCTGCGGGTCGATGCGCTGGGCCAGGCGCTCCAGCCAGGCGCAGCGCAGGGCGAAGTCCACCATGCGCTTGCCGTGGGCGTGGCGGTGGCTGGGCACCA
The DNA here is from genome assembly GCF_032621675.1 of Pseudomonas sp. zfem003. Classification (NCBI taxonomy): domain Bacteria; kingdom Pseudomonadati; phylum Pseudomonadota; class Gammaproteobacteria; order Pseudomonadales; family Pseudomonadaceae; genus Pseudomonas; species Pseudomonas sp. zfem003. Next base: position 212,940 of record NZ_JAVYJG010000005.1, read on the forward strand.
GCAGCACCCGGTCGGCCACCGCCAAGGCACGGCGGACCACCGTCTCGTGCCCCGGGTGCGGCGGGTCGAAGGCGCCGCCGTAGACCGCCAGGCGAAAACGCAGGGTGCCGGCCCGTTGGCTGCCGGCGGCGTAGGCGGCCAGGCTTGCCGAGGGATTCGAAGGCGGATGGCTGCTCACTTTTCCACTCCTTCCTGAAAAACGCTTGACGACATATTACACCAGATGGAATATGTAGCCAGCCGCCACCGAGAAAGGAACGCAGCCATGAAGATCGCCAGCTTCGACGTCGACGCCCAGAAGGGCTTCACCCCGCTCTGCCCGGACGAACTGCCGGTGCCCGGCGGCGACGAGATCGCGGCGCACCTGAACCTGCTGGCCCGCCGCGCCACCCTGCGCATCGGCAGCAAGGACGCCCACAGCCCCAGCGCCCCCTGGGTGGTGGGCAGCCACGCGGAGATGCTCGCACCGCTGCCCCTGGCCGATGCCGACCTCACCTGGGTCAGCCACTGCGTGCCCGGCACCGCCGGCTTCGAGCTGCTGGACGAACTGCCCCGCCCGCTGGACTACGACTACTTCGTGTGGAAGGGCGTGGAGCCCGACCTGCACCCCTACGGCGCCTGCTACCACGACCTGGCGGAACGCCGCAGCACCGGGGTGATCGAATTCCTCCGGCAGAACGCGGTCAGCCATGTGCTGGTCGGCGGCCTGGCGCTGGACTACTGCGTGAAAACCACGGCCCTGCAACTGCGCCGCGCCGGCTTTGAGGTTATCGTCTACCTCCCCGCCTGCCGTGCCATTGCCGAGGCCACCGCCGACACCGCTCGGCTCGAGATGAATGCAGCGGGCGTCGTCCTGTGCGCCGGCGAAGCCGAGCTGGACGCCCTGCTCAACCGCACCACCTGGGAGTGCTGAAGATGGCCGAGAGCGTGTTTTCCGACCGCATCGTGCAGAACCTGCTGGACACCGATTTCTACAAGCTGACGATGATGCAGGCGGTCCTGCACAACTACCCCAACGCCGAGGTGGAATGGGAGTTCCGCTGCCGCAATGCCGAGGACCTGACGCCCTACCTGGCGGAGATCCGCTACCAGATCGAGCGCCTGGCCGAGATCAGCGTCACCGCCGACCAACTGGCCTTCCTCGAGCGCATCCCCTTCATCAAGCCGGACTTCATCCGCTTCCTCAGCCTGTTCCGCTTCAACATGCGCTACGTCCAGGCCGGGGTCGAAGACGGCCAGTTGTGCATCCGCCTGCGCGGCCCCTGGCTGCACGTGATCCTCTTCGAGATCCCGCTGCTGGCCATCGTCAGCGAGGTGCGCAACCGCTACCGCTACCGCGAGGTGGTGATCGAGCAGGCCAGCGAGCGCCTCTACGAGAAGCTCGACTGGCTCAAGCGCGAAGCCAGCCCGAGCGAGCTGGAGGGCTTCCAGGTGGCCGACTTCGGCACCCGCCGGCGCTTCTCCTACCGGGTGCAGGAGGAGATGGTGCACATCCTCAAGCGCGACTTCCCCGGGCGCTTCGTCGGCACCAGCAACGTGCACCTGGCCCGCGAGTTCGGCATCAAGCCGATCGGCACCATGGCCCACGAATGGCTGATGGCCCACCAGCAGCTCGGCCCGCGCCTGATCGACAGCCAGATCGCCGCGCTGGACTGCTGGGTCCGCGAGTACCGGGGCCTGCTCGGCATCGCGCTGACCGACTGCATCACCACCGATGCCTTCCTGCGCGATTTCGACCTGTACTTCGCCAAGCTCTTCGACGGCCTGCGGCACGACTCCGGGGACCCGCTGGAGTGGGCCGAAAAATGCATTCGCCACTACGAGAAGCTCGGTATAGACCCGCTCTCCAAGACCCTCGTATTCTCCGACGGTCTCGACCTGCCCAAGGCGCTGGAGCTGTACCGCGCCCTGCATGAGCGCATCCATGTCAGCTTCGGCATCGGCACGCGGCTGACCTGCGACATCCCCGGGGTCGAACCGATGAACATCGTCATCAAGATGACCGCCTGCAACGGCCAGCCGGTGGCGAAGCTCTCCGACACGCCGGGCAAGACCCAGTGCCGCGACGAGAACTTCGTGACCTACCTGAAACATGTATTCCGCGTGGACGCACGCTGAGGAGACCCCCATGAGCAACCGTCAGCAAGAAATCGCCCAAGCCCTCGCCGTGGTCCCGCCCTTCGCCGACCAGGCCGCCCTGGTGGCGGAAGTCGAGCGGCGCAAGGCCTTCATCAAGGACTGCCTGCGCACCTCCGGCCTCAAGGTGCTGGTGCTGGGCATCAGCGGCGGCGTCGACTCCACCACCGCCGGCCGCCTGGCCCAGCTCTCGGTGGAAGAGCTGCGCGCCGAGACCGGCGATGACGGCTACCGCTTCATCGCGGTGCGCCTGCCCTACAACGTGCAGCACGACGAGGCCGACGCCCAGGTGGCGATGAACTTCATCCGCGCCGATGAGGAAGAGACGGTCAACATCGCCGACAGCGTGGTCGGCCTGGCCGAGCAGGTCACCCACCTCAACCACCTGACCGACGCCCGCCGCGACTTCGTCACCGGCAACATCAAGGCGCGCATCCGCATGGTGGCGCAGTTCGCCATCGCCAACGCCAACAACGGCCTGGTGATCGGCACCGACCACGCCGCCGAAGCGGTGATGGGCTTCTTCACCAAGTTCGGCGACGGCGCCTGCGACCTGGCCCCGCTCTCCGGCCTGGTGAAAGGCCAGGTGCGTGCCATCGCCGCCTACCTGGGGGCGCCGAACAGCGCCGTGAACAAGGTGCCGACCGCCGACCTGGAAGAGCTGCGCCCCGGCAAGCCGGACGAGGAGGCCCACGGCGTGAGCTACACCGAGATCGACGCCTTCCTGCACGGCCAGCCGGTCAGCCAGGCGGCCTATGACGCCATCGTCCGCACCTACGACAACACCCGTCACAAGCGCGAGCTGCCGCTGGCGCCCTGAAGCCCTGAAGCCCCAGCGCTTGATGCAAAACGCCCGGCAATGCCGGGCGCTCTGCTGTCTGGGTTCAGGCGACTGGGTCGGGCGGGGGTTCGTCCGGCAGGGTCGGCTCGCCCGGCTCGCGGGACGGGGTGGGTTCACCCGGCTCGCCGGGGTCGCCAGGCACGTGCTGGGCGAAGAAGGGCCAGGGCCGGGTGGCCGGGAGTTCGTGTACGGCGATGGGCATGGCGAGGTTCTCCACGGAGGGGCTGTCCTTGTGGGACGCCACGCAGCCCGTGGGATTCCGGGTCATTCGTCGCCGGGGGCGTCGTAGGTCACGGTGAGGGACGTGACCACCTGGCGATCCGGCCCTTCCAGGCCGTAGTTCCCGGACTGCCCGTAGCCCAGCCAGAGGGTGCTGCTGCCACGCTGGCGCACGTCCGAATACTCGTCGCCATCGCCTTCCAGCCCCTGCATCAGGGTGAGGGCCCGCTCCCGGTCCATGCCGAGGGCCAGTTGCTTGTCCACCACGAAGTCCCAGGTCGCCGCGCCGGGCGCCACCCGCTGCAGCCAGCCCAGGCCGAGCTCGTCGGTGAAGCGGTCGAGGCGCCAGCAGCGCACCTCGGCCAGGCGCCCGTCCTGGAACACCAGCAGCAGGCTGTTGCCGTAGAGCAGGCCCTGGCTGTTGCCGCTCATGGGCAGCCGGACAGTGGGCTCGCCCAGGGCCTGGACGAAGCGCTCCGGCGAGGCATCCGCGGGCAGGCCGAACACCTCGCGGTCACCGATTACCGAGAGGGTACGGGCGTGGGCCAGGGGCAGGGACAGGCACAGGGCGAGGCCAAGGGCGAAGAGGCGTTTCATCGGTGAAGCTCCCGGGTCCGTGGGTTCAGGGGGTGGCCAGGCTGGCCTCGTCCTCGGCGGCCAGGCGGTAGCCCTTGCCGTAGACGGTCTGGATCAGTTGCGGGCGGTTGGCGTTGACCTCCAGCTTGCGGCGCAGGCGCACGATCAGGGCGTCCACGGTACGGGCGTCGACTTCCTCGTCGTCGTCCTGGCCCCGGCGCAGGCACTGCATGAGGTCGTGGCGGTTGACCGCGCTGCCCCGGCGCTCGATGAGGCCGATCAGCAGGGCGAACTCGCCAGGGGTGAGCACCACGTCCTGGCCGGCGGCGTCGCTGATGCGGCGGCGCAGCAGGTCGACGCGGAAGCGCCCGAGGCGCACGGAGAAGTCGGCCTCGCGCTCACCCTGGCCACAGCGGCGCAGCAGGCTGCGCACCTGGGCGAGGAGAATGCGCAGGTTCAGCGGCTTGGTCAGGTAGCCGTCGGCACCGGCCTCCAGGCCCACCACGCGGTCGTAGTCCTCGTCCCGCACGGTGACCAGGATGATGCCGAGCTGCGGCTGGCTGCGGCGCAGCTGGGCGGTGATGGTCAGGCCGTCCAGGTCGGGCAGGCCGATGTCCAGCAGCACCAGGGCCGGGCGCAGTTGCTGGACCAGCTCCAGGCAGGCCCGCCCGGAGTCGGTGGCGTGCACCTCGAACCCGGCTTCGCGCAGGTACAGCACCAGCATCTCGCGGATTTCCGGCGCGTCTTCGACCACCAGCAGCTTGTCGACCATCCACAGCCCCTCTTCGTCAGGCGGCGGATTCTGGCGCAAACCGCAGGCGCGTTGCCACCACCTGGATCAAGGGATTGCGCGACCCGCTTCACGCTGCAGGCGTTCCCTGAGCAGCAGCAGGTGGCGCTCCAGGATCGCCAGCAGCTCGGGCACCTGGTCCGGCCGTTCGGTGCGCTCGGCGGCCTGGGCCAGGCTGTCCAGCCCGAAGTTCAGGGTGCTGCCGCGCAGGCGGTGGCACAGGGCGCTCAGTTCCAGGCGGGCTGCCTCGGGGGCCTCGGGCAGGTGCGCCAGGGCGTCGCGCACCTCCTCCAGGGAGGCCACCAGGGTGGGCAGCAGGCGGTCGAACAGGGCGTGACCGAGCCAACCGCGCAGTGCCTCCAGGCGCGCCTCGGAGAACTCCTCGGCCTGGGTGGTCGGGGCTTCGCCGGGGATGTCCCAGTCCTCCAGCACGGCCAGCAGGGCCTCGCGCCGCAGGGGCTTGCCGAGCACCGCGCGCAAGCCGGCCTCGCGCCACTGGCGCGGGTCCAGGTCCCGCGCGTTGGCGGTCAGGGCCACCAGCAGGGGCGGTGTCGAGCGGGCCTGCTGGAGGATCAGCCGGCTGGCGGTGAGGCCGTCGATGTCCGGCAGGCGCAGGTCCATCAGCACCAGGTCGAAGGTGCCCGTGGCGCAGGCCTCGACGCCTTCGCGGCCATCCCGGGCGGTGCTCACCTGGCAGCCCCAGCGCTCCAGCAGTTCGGCGGTCACCAGGCGGTTCACCTCCACGTCTTCCACCAGCAGCACCCGCAGGCCCTGCAACAGTGCGGCGGCTTCGTCTTCCTCCTCCGCTGCCGGGGCTTCGGCCGGCTGCCAGGGCAGCCAGAGGTCGATGCGCGTGCCCTGGCCGGGGGCGCTGTCCAGCGCCAGGCGGGCCCCCATCAGCGCGGCCAGGCGGGCGCTGATGTAGAGCCCCAGGCCGATGCCGGGCTGGCCTGCTTCGGGGTCGCGGACGAAGGCCTCGAACAGGGTCGGCTGCAGTTCGTGGCGGATGCCGGGGCCGGTGTCGGCCACCCGCAGGGCCAGGCCCTGGCTGCTGCGTTCGAGGATCACCAGCACCTGGCCCTGGTCGGTGAACTTGAGGGCGTTGCCCAGCAGGTTGTAGAGCACCTGGCGCAACGGCTGGGGGTGCCCCAGCACGTAGGCGGGCAGGTCGTCGGCACAGCGGGTGAGCAGGCGCAGGCCACGAGCCTCGGCCTGGGGCCGGAAGATGGCGGCGCACTCCTCCACCAGGCGCTCCGGGGAGAACACCTGGGCCGGCGGCAGCTCGAGCTTCTCGGCGCGGGACAGCAGCATCAGCCCGTCGAGCACGTCGGTGAGGCTCTGGGCGGCGACGCGCACGGTGTCCAGGCGATGGCGCTGCTGCTCGTCCAGGCCGTCGCCCTGCAGCAGGTGCAGGTGCCCCTGGATGGCCACCAGCGGGGTACGCAGCTCGTGGCTGAGCATGGCCTGGCGCTCCAGGGACTGCTGGGCCTCGTGCAGGGCCTGGTCGCGGGCCACCGCCAGGGCCTGGGTGCGTTCCTCCACGCGGGCTTCCAGGGAGGCGTTGAGGCGCTGCAGGTCCCGGCTCAGCTGCTTGCTGCGCTGCAGGGCGTCGATCACCCGGCTGCCCACCACCACGCCGTGGGAGAGCATGAAGAAGAGGATGCCCAGCGGGATCAGGTTCAGGGTCGGCACGCTGAGGGAGTAGAGCAGCAGGTCGTTGACGATGGTGACGTCCATCACCAGCATCCCGCCCAGCGCCACCAGGGCCCCGGGGCGCCGACGCCGCACGGCCAGCACCAGGGCGCCGAGGAAGTACAGCTCGCAGAGCAGCAGCCAGATGGCGCAGGGGTCCCGCGTCAGGGTGAAGAAGGCCGGCGGTGTCCCCAGGGTGACCAGCGCACCCAGCACGCCCACCGCGACCAGCACGCGCTGCACCCGCCGCGATAGTTCGTCGGGGAACAGGCGCAGCAGCAACACGCCGTAGACCGGGGAGAACAGGTGCCCGGAGAGGTATTCGATGCGGTAGATCCACACCGACGGCCATTGCAGGTAGTGGTCCAGCAGTTCGCCGCTGGACGCCGCGCGCAACCCGGCCAGCACCAGCAGCACGGCGAACGGCAGGCCACCGAGCGCCCGCGCCGCGCTGCGGTCCATCAGGGCCATGAACAGCGCCATCATCAGCGCACCGCCCAGGGTCAGCAGGTACAGGGCGCGCTGGCGGCTGGCGTCCAGCGTCAGGCCGGCCAGGGTGCCGGCACGCACCTCCATGTCGATGCCGCCTTCGTGGTGGAAGTGGTTGGACAGCTCGATCCGCACCGTCACCCGCGTGGCATCGTCAGGCAGCGGCACGATGGCCGACTGCAGGCGCTGCACCTCGTGCTCCGCATCCCCCGGCTGGCCGCGCTCGAAGGCCAGCTCGCCGTTGATCCAGACCCGCGCTGCGGACTTGAAGTCGTCGAAGTACAGCGCCAGGGGTTCCGGGTAATCGGGCAGCAGCAGCTCGCTGGTCAGCTCGATGCGACCGAAGCCCACCTCGCCCCAGGGCTTGCGGGTGCCGTCCTTCCAGGTGAAGGGCAGCGGCACCTCCTGCTCCGCCCGTGCCGGCTCCAGCCAGGTCAGCCGCCAGGTGCCGTCGAGCACGTGCAGGGCGCCCCGTGCCGGGTCCCAGGCCCGCAGGTCGTTCAGCGGTTCGGCCTGGGCGGCCCAGGCCGGCAGCCACAGCGACAGGCAGAGGAACAGGTACAGGCGCAATCGGGACACGGGAAACCCTCGGCGGGCGGCTGGCTTCAAGGAAAGGCGCTGGCGGGGCGCCACTCACGAAAAAGCCGGGCAATGCCCGGCTTTTCCGACAGAAGGTGTGAGTCAGGCTTTCGGCAATGTCACGCCGACCTGGCCCTGGTACTTGCCGCCCCGGTCCTTGTAGGACACCTCGCAGGCCTCGTCCGATTGCAGGAAGAGCATCTGCGCCACGCCTTCGTTGGCGTAGATCTTCGCCGGCAGGTTGGTGGTGTTGGAGAACTCCAGGGTCACGTGGCCTTCCCACTCCGGCTCAAGCGGGGTGACGTTGACGATGATGCCGCAGCGGGCATAGGTGCTCTTGCCCAGGCAGATGGTCAGCACGTCGCGGGGGATGCGGAAGTATTCGACGGTACGGGCCAGGGCGAAGGAGTTCGGCGGGATGATGCAGACGTCGCTGTTGATGTCGACGAAGCTCTTCTCGTCGAAGTTCTTCGGGTCCACCACGGCCGAGTGGATGTTGGTGAAGACCTTGAACTCGGCAGCGCAACGCACGTCGTAGCCGTAGCTGGACACCCCGTAGGAGATCACCCGGCTGTCGTCCGCGCCGCGCACCTGGCGCTCGACGAAGGGCTCGATCATGCCGTGTTCCAGTGCCATGCGGCGAATCCACTTGTCCGATTTGATGCTCATGGCGGGTGTTCCTGTGAGGCGAAATTTGACCGCGAATCTTACCGGTCGCGCACGTTCCGGGCAAAGGGCAGCGCCGGGTTCCGTGGCCTGCCGCCCAGCGGCAGCGCGAGGGGCTTGAAGCGTCCGGGCCGCCTGGGACACTGTGGGCCGCCCTCGTGGAGAAAGGACCCACCATGACCATCTGGATCGTCATCCCCGGCCTGTGCGCGGCCGCCTTCGGCTTCACCCTGTGGAAGCGTCGCCGTATCGCCGCCCGGGAACGCCTGATCCGAGCGTTCCGCCCGCCGCCGCGCCTGCTCGACGAGCTGCGCAAACGCCACCCGCAGCTGAGCCTGGAGGATTGCATGCTGGTCTGCGCCGGGCTGCGGCAGTTCTTCCTCTGCTACCTGAAGAGCGGCTTCGGCTATGTGTCCATGCCCTCCCAGGTGGTGGACGACCTGTGGCATGCGCTGATCCTCGACACCCGCGAATACCGGCGCTTCTGCCAGCGCGCCTTCGGCCGCTTCCTCCACCACCGCCCGGCCTGGGCGCTGTCCGGCAAGGCCCGGCAGGCCGACGCCGGCCTGCGGCGCTGCTGGTGGTACGCCTGCGAGCAGGAGCGCATCGACCCGCACACGCCAGGCCGCGTGCCGCTGCTATTCGACCTGGACCGGCGCCTGGGCATCGCCGGCGGCTTCCTCTATGTGGCTGATTGCCGGGGTGTGCGCCGTGACGACCGGGGCGACTCGGGCAGCACCGTCATCTACTGCGGTGGCGACTTCGTCGGCAGCGACAGCAGCTATGACTCCAGCGACTTCGGCGATGGCAGCGGCACGGGCGGCAGCCATCACAGCGGCGACTCATCGAGCGATGGTGGCTCGGACGGTGGCGGGGACAGCGGAGGGGGTTGCGGCGGAGGCTGTGGCGGCGGAGGTGGCGACTGAGCCGCCAATTTGCGTGACGGTCGGTCGACGACAAAGCGCACCATCGCTAGGCTAGGCGCCCTTTTCACTCGGACGGAACCGGAATGATCGACTCGTTTTCACCCCTGCTCTACCTCAGGCTCACCTCCGGATACCTGCGCGGCCTGGACGTGAAGTCCGGAAAGGTGCTCGAGGAACCAACGGTCCTCGCCGTTCGGGCTCAAGCTGGCAAGCGCATACCGGTCGCTATGGGGCAGGCGGCGAAACAGCTTGAAGGCCAGCCCGGAATAGAGCTGCTCAACGGCCTCGACCATCCCCGCACCCTGTTGGCCAACTTCTCCGTAGCCGAGCAAACCCTGAAGCTATTCGTGCGCCAGCTGGCCCCCAAAACCTTCTACAGCGCAGCGCCCGTGCTGGTCATGCACCCGCAGGAGCGCCTGGAAGGCGGGCTGACGCAGCTCGAGACACGCGGGCTGTACGAGCTGAGTCGCTGCGCCGGTGCCCGCAAGGTGCACCTGTGGGTCGGCCGCGAACTGACCCGCGAGGAACTGCGTGCGAAGCAGTTCCCGGCGGAAGGCGGCTCGCTGCTGACGCCCTGAGGTATCAGTCGTCGCTGATGGTGATGCTCGGCATCGCCGTGGCACCCAGGCCGGCCTGGGCGATGCGCGCGCCGACGGTGCGGGCCATCTGCTGGTAGATCATGGCGATCTGGCTTTCGGGGTCGGCCACGGTGGTGGGCTTGCCACCGTCGGACTGCATGCGGATGGCCATGGACAGCGGCAGCGAGGCCAGCAGGTCGACGCCGTACTGGGCCGCCAGCTTCTCGCCACCGCCTTCGCCGAACAGGTGCTCGGCATGGCCGCAGTTGGAGCAGATGTGCACGGCCATGTTCTCCACCACGCCCAGCACCGGGATGTTGACCTTGCGGAACATCTCCACACCCTTCTTGGCGTCCAGCAGGGCCAGGTCCTGCGGGGTGGTGACGATCACGCTGCCGGCCACCGGCACCTTCTGCGCCAGGGTCAGCTGGATGTCGCCGGTGCCCGGGGGCATGTCCACCACCAGGTAGTCGAGGTCGTCCCAGGCGGTCTGGGTGATCAGCTGGATCAGCGCGCCGGAGACCATCGGCCCGCGCCACACCACCGGGGTGTTGTCGTCGGTGAGGAAGGCCATGGACATGACCTGCACGCCATGGGCTGCCAGCGGCACGAAGAACTTCTGGTCGCGCACCTGCGGGCGGGTGCCCTCGGGGATGCCGAACATGATGCCCTGGCTGGGGCCGTAGATGTCCGCATCGAGGATGCCGACGCGGGCGCCTTCGCGGGCCAGGGCCAGGGCCAGGTTGGCGGCGGTGGTGGACTTGCCGACGCCGCCCTTGCCGGAGGCGACGGCGATGATGTTCTTCACGTTGGCCAGGGCCGGCACCTGCTCCTGGGCCTTGTGCGGCTGGATCACGCAGTCCACGCGGACCTCGGCGCGGTCGACGCCGTCGAGGTTCTCCAGGGCCATCTGCAGGGTCTGCGCCCAGCCACTCCTGAACAGCCCGGCCGCGTAGCCCAGCTCCAGGCGCACGCTGACCTTGCCGCCCTGGATGTCGACATCACGCAGGCAACCCGCGCTGACCGGGTCCTGGTTGAGGTGGGGATCGGTGAACTGGCGCAGGGTCGCTTCGACCTGGGCGCGGGAAACGGTGCTCATGGCGGGACTCCAGATAAAGACCGAGCAAAACTGGCGGGTATCCTACCCGAGCCCTCCCGCCACCGGGCCCTCCGGGCGTGAAAAAAAGCCGGCGACTCTTTATAGTTGCCGACTTCCCTTCGTTCCGTATCCGGTAGCCCAGCACCATGACCGAGCCCCGCAAGATCCTTGTGACAAGCGCCCTCCCCTATGCCAACGGTTCCATCCACCTGGGGCATATGGTCGAGTACATCCAGACCGACATCTGGGTGCGCTTCCAGAAGATGCGCGGCAACCAGGCCATCTACGTCTGCGCCGACGACGCTCACGGTTCGGCCATCATGCTGCGCGCCGAGAAGGAGGGCATCACCTCCGAGCAGCTGATCGACAACGTGCGCGCCGAGCACACCACCGACTTCGCCGACTTCCTGGTGGACTTCGACAACTACCACTCCACCCACTCGCCGGAGAACCAGGCGCTGTCGAGCCTGATCTACACCCGCCTGCGCGACGCCGGCCACATCGCCACCCGCCCGGTGACCCAGTACTTCGACCCGGACAAGCAGATGTTCCTGGCCGACCGCTTCATCAAGGGCACCTGCCCGAAATGCGCGGCCGAGGACCAGTACGGCGACAACTGCGAAGTGTGCGGCGCCACCTACGCCCCCACCGAGCTGAAGAACCCCAAGTCGGCCATCTCCGGCGCCACCCCGGTGCTCAAGGAGTCGCTGCACTACTTCTTCAAGCTGCCGGACTTCGACGCCATGCTGAAGCAGTGGACCCGCAGCGGCGCCCTGCAGGAGTCGGTGGCCAACAAGATCGCCGAATGGCTGGACGCCGGCCTGCAGCAGTGGGACATCAGCCGTGATGCGCCCTACTTCGGCTTCGAGATCCCCGACGCGCCGGGCAAGTACTTCTACGTCTGGCTGGATGCCCCCATCGGCTACATGGCCAGCTTCCAGAACCTCTGCGCGCGCCGCCCGGAGCTGGACTTCGACGCCTACTGGGCCAAGGACTCCAGCGCCGAGCTGTACCACTTCATCGGCAAGGACATCGTCAACTTCCACGCTCTGTTCTGGCCCGCCATGCTCGAAGGCGCCGGCTTCCGCAAGCCCACCGCGCTGAACGTGCACGGCTACCTGACCGTCAACGGCCAGAAGATGTCCAAGTCCCGCGGCACCTTCATCAAGGCCCGCACCTACCTGGACCACCTGGACCCGGAATACCTGCGCTACTACTACGCCTCCAAGCTCAGCCGCAGCGTCGACGACCTCGACCTGAACCTGGAGGATTTCGTGCAGAAGGTGAACTCCGACCTGGTGGGCAAGGTGGTCAACATCGCCAGCCGCTGCGCCGGTTTCATCCACAAGGGCAACGGCGGCCGCCTGGTGGCCGAGAATGCCGCGCCGGAGCTGTTCGCCGAGTTCGCCAGCGCCGCACCGAGCATCGCCGAGGCCTATGAGAACCGCGACTTCGCCCGGGCCATGCGCGAGATCATGGCGCTGGCCGACCGCGCCAACGCCTGGATCGCCGACAAGGCGCCCTGGGCCCTGAACAAGCAGGACGGCAAGCAGGCCGAGGTGCAGGCCATCTGCGCCGCCGGCGTGAACCTGTTCCGCCAGCTGGTGATCTTCCTCAAGCCGGTGCTGCCGAACCTGGCCGCCGCCGCCGAGCAGTTCCTCAACGTCGCCCCGCTGAGCTGGAACGACCACCAGGTGCTGCTGGCCGACCACGACCTGAACCCCTTCAACCCGCTGATGACCCGGATCGACCCCGTGAAGATCGACGCCATGATCGCTGCCTCCAAGGAAGACCTCGCCGCCCAGAACGCCGCCCCGGCCCCCGCCGGCAACGGCGAGCTGACCAAGGAGCCGCTGGCTCCGGAAATCGCCTTCGACGCCTTCGCTGCCGTGGACCTGCGCATCGCCCTGATCGAGAAGGCCGAGTTCGTCGAGGGTGCCGACAAGCTGCTGCGCCTGACCCTGGACATCGGTGACGCCAAGCGCAACGTGTTCTCCGGCATCAAGAGCGCCTACCCGGACCCGAGCAAGCTGGAAGGCCGCCTGACCCTGTACGTGGCCAACCTGGCCGCGCGCAAGATGAAGTTCGGCGTCTCCGAAGGCATGGTCCTGGCGGCCGGCCCCGGCGGCGAGGAGATCTACCTGCTCAGCCCCGACAGCGGCGCCAAGCCGGGCCAGCGCGTCAAGTAAGCCGCGCCGCCCTCGCGAAGCGCCTGCCCGGTCACCGGCCAGGCGCTTCGTCGTTTCAGCCCCACGAACACCCTGCAAGGAACGCCCATGATCAAGCACTGGACCCTCCCCTTCCTGCTGGCCCTCACCGCCCTGGCCGGCTGCTCCCCGTCGGACCGCGAGGCGAGCGGCGGTGCCGCCCTCCAGGGCGAAGCCTCCAAGCCCGGCGCCTTCCTCGCCTACGAGCACCAGGTCTCCATCCACCTCGCCGCCGAGGCCGTTGCCCCGCGCCTGGCCGCCACCCGCGAAGCCTGCAACGACGGCCGCTTCGGCACCTGCGAGCTGCTGGCCATCGAGCAGAACCAGGGCGGCTACCGCGCCGGCCAACTGGTGCTGCGTATCGTGCCCGAAGGCGTGGAGAGGATCGTGGCCCTGGCCGCCGAGGGTGGCGAGCTGCAAAGCCGCACCACCCGCGCCGAAGACCTGGCCCAGGCGGTGGGCGACAACGCCCGCACCCGCGAGCGCCTGGAGCGCCAGTACAAGACCCTGCAAGCCTTCCAGGAGCGCAAGGACCTGGCCGTCGCCGACCTGCTGGCCCTGGCCCGGGAGATGGCCGAGCTGGAGGTGCAACTGGCCGCCAATGCCCAGGAGTCCGCCCAGCAGCAACGGCGCATCGCCACCAACCTGCTGACCCTGGACTTCACCACCGACCAACAGCGCCCGAGCCGCCTGTCGCGCATCGGCGAGGCTGCCGCCGGCCTGCTGGACAACGCCACCGAAGGCACCGCCCAGGCCCTGGAGATGCTCGGCTACGGCATTCCCTTCGTGGTCATCCTCTTCCCCCTGGCGCTGCTGGTGCGCGGGCTGTGGCGCCGCGCCACGGGCCGCAACAAGACCGCTGCCCAAGGCTGAACAGGCTGGGACCAGGGTCGCCCCGGGGCGGCCCTGTACCCGCCCGGCGCCATCCCGGATAATACGCGGCCCTTTGTGAACGATCCGGCCCGTCCCGAATCCATGACCGATCTCCTCATCGCGCTGTTGGGCGCCGCCCTGGTCAACAACCTGCTGCTGGCACAGGCAGCGGGTGGCGACGCCCAGCCCCGTCTGCAGGCTCTGGCCCGTGCCGGCGGCCTGATGCTGGCCCTGGGACTGCCCCTGGCCTGGCTGCTCGACCGCCTTCTGCTGGCGCCCCTGGCCCTCGACCACCTGCGCCCGCTGGTGCTGCTGCCCCTGCTGGCGCCCCTGGCCTGGGCCGCGCTGGCGCTGCTCAAGCACCTGCCCGGCACCGCCGACGTACCGAACGGCCTGTTCCCGCTGCTGCTGGGCAATGGTGCGGTACTCGGTGGCCTGTACCTGGCCGCCAGCAGTGGATTCGTCCACGCGCTGGGCCTCGGCCTGGCAGGTGGCATCGGCTTCTGGCTGGCACTGGGGCTGTTCGCCGACCTGATGCAACGGGTCGACGCCGCCGATGTACCCGCGCCCCTGCGCGGTACGCCGATCACCCTGCTCTGCGCCGGCCTCATGGGCGTCGCGCTGATGGGCTTCAACGGCCTGGTGGCGCCATGAGCCAGGCCCTTGTCCAGCGCATCGACGCCCTGCTGCCGCAGACCCAGTGCGGCAAGTGCGGCCACCCCGGCTGCCGCCCCTACGCCGAAGGCATCGCCCAGGGCGAAGCCATCAACAAGTGCCCGCCCGGCGGCCAGGTGACCATTATCGCCCTGGCCGACCTGCTGCTGGTGCCGGTCCTGCCGCTGGACGCGCCCAATGGCCCGGTCCCGCCGCAGGTCGCCTTCATCCGCGAGGCCGAGTGCATCGGCTGCACCAAGTGCATCCAGGCTTGCCCGACCGACGCCATCGTCGGGGCCGCGCGGCAGATGCACACGGTCATCCGCGACGAGTGCACCGGCTGCGAACTCTGCGTCGCGCCCTGCCCGGTGGACTGCATCGACATCCTGCCCCTGGCCGAGCCGGACGCCAGCGCCCAGCGCGAGCGGGCCGACCAGTTCCGCCAGCGCTTCGAGCAGCGCAACGCCCGCCTGGCCCGTGACGAAGCCCGCCGCCAGGCCGAGCGCGAAGCTCGCGCACAGCGCCAGGCCCACGCCCAGGAAAAGGCCCGCAACGAAGCCGCCGCCAGCATCGACCCGGTGCAGGCCGCCATCGAACGGGTCAAGGCCCAGAAGGCCGCCGCCGGCACCCTCAGCGACGAACAGAAGCGCCTCAAGGTTGAGGCGGCCATGGCCCGGGTGGCGCTGTCCCGCGCGGAGAAGCAGTACGCCACCTACGGCACCTCCGACCTCGCCGCCCAGGTGGCCGAGCTCAAGGCCGCCAGCGAGCGGGCGGAAGCCGCCCTGGCCCAAGCCAGCGCCGCCCCCGCGCCGGTCACGGACGAAGCGGCGCTGAAGAAGGCCAAGATCGAAGCCGCCATGAGCCGCGCCCAGTTGGCCAAGGCGCAGAAGGCCTATGGCGCCGAACCGGATGCCGGGCAGCAGGCCCAGCTGGCCGCCCTGCAACAGGCGGTGGATGCCGCCGAGGCCACCCTGGCGCGCCTGCAGGCAGCGCAGCCGGCCACGCCGCCCAGCCCGGGCGAGGCCGCGCTCAAGCAGGCCAAGGTCGCCCTGGTGACCCGTCGGGGCGCGTTGCGCAGCGCCGAGGCCCGTGGCGCGGACGAAGCCGAGCTGGCGCCGCTGCGCCAGGCCCTGGCCGACGCCGAGGCCGCCCAGCATGCCGCCGAGGATGCCTGCGGCAAGGCGCCGCCCGAACTGCAGCGCATCGACAAGCGCCCGGTGGATCAGGCCCTGCGCGCGCTGAAGACCGAGCTGGCCATGGCCCGTGCCGAGGTCAGCCGCCTGGAGCGCCGCCAACCCCGCGACGAGGCTGCCATCGGCCGCGCCCAGGCCCGCCTGGCCGAAGCCGAACGCCGCCTCGGCGAACACCCCGAGGCCTGAGCCCGCCATGGCCAGCGCTCCCGGTTTCGACCCGCGCCCGGCCATGAGCCTGGTGCTGCTGGCGTGCCTGCCGGGCCTGCTGGTCCAGCTCTGGCACTACGGGTTCGGCACCTTGCTGCAACTGGCCCTGGCGATCCCCTGCGCCCTGGCCTGCGAGGCGCTGGTGCGGCGCCTGCGCGGGCAGCACGTCGCCCCGGACGAGGCCCTGTTCGGCCGCCCCTGGCTGGCCGAGGGCAGCGCCCTGGTGACGGCCACCCTGCTGGCCCTGGCCCTGCCGCCCTATAGCCCCGCCTGGCTGACCCTGCTGGCCTGTGCGGCGGCCATCCTGCTGGGCAAGTCGGTCTTCGGCGGTTTCGGCCGCAACCCCTTCAACCCCGCCATGCTCGGCTTCGCCCTGGCCCTGCTGGCCTTCCCGGCGCAGATGGCCCAATGGCCCGTTGCCGGCCAACCCCACGGCCTGCTGGCCGCGCTGCAGCAGGTGCTGGGCCTGGGCAGCGGCCTGGTGGACGGCTGGAGCCAGGCCACGGTGCTGGACAGCCTGCGCCACAACGACCGTCTGACCATCGACGAACTGTTCGCCCGCAACGCCGCCTTCGGCCACCTCGGCGGGCGCGGTGCGGAATGGGTCAACCTGGCCTTCCTCGCCGGCGGCCTGTGGCTGCTGCAGCGTCGGGTGATCCGCTGGCACGCCCCGGTGGGGCTGATCGCCGGGCTGTTCGTCGCCAGCCTGCTGGGCTGGAACGGCAGCGGCTCGGACTCCAACGGCTCGCCGCTGCTGCACCTGCTCTCCGGCGCCACCATGCTCGGCGCCTTCTTCATCGTCACCGAGCCGGTCTCCGGCCCCAGTGCCGACCGGGCGCGGCTGGCATTCGGCCTGGGCGTTGGCGTGCTGGTCTACGTGATCCGCACCTGGGGCGGCTATGCCGACGGCATGGCCTTCGCCGTGCTGCTGATGAACCTGGCGGTGCCGGCGCTGGAGCACTGGGCCCAGCGCGCGAGGCCCTCTCCGTGAACGGGCGCAGCCTCGCGTGCCTGCTGGTGGCCGCCGCCCTGGCGGTGGGCCTGCTCACGGCGCTGCACGGCGTGCTCGCCCCTCGCCAGCAGGCGGCCGCCGAGGCCTCCGCCGAGCGTGCCCTGCTCGACCTGCTGCCCGCCGGCAGCTATGACAACCACCCCCTGCAGGACGCCGTGCCCCTGACCGGGGCTGACGACCTGGGCAGCCCCTCACCGGCCACCGCCTGGCGCGCGCGCCAGGGCGAGCGCCTGGTGGCCGTGCTGCTGCCGGTACGGGCGCGGGGCTATGAAGGGCCCATCGACCTGTTGCTGGCCATCGCGCCGGATGGCCGGCTGCTGCACAGCAAGGTCCTGGCGCACCGGGAAACACCGGGAATCGGCGATCGCATCGAGGCCTCCCGCAGCCCCTGGCTGGGCAGCCTGGCAGGCCGGAACCTGGCGGAGCAGCCGGGGGAATGGCGGGTCCGCGCGGATGGTGGCGATGTCGACCAGATCGCCGGCGCCACCATCACCTCGCGCGCCGTAGTGGCGGGCGTCCAGGCGGGCCTGCGCTACTTCGACGCCCACCGCGACGCCTTGCTGGGGGCCACGCCATGAGCACGCCTGCACGCACCGCTGCATTGCTCGGCCTGGCACCGCTGCTGGGGGCCAGCGACCTGCTGGTGAAAGCCCTGGGCCTGGCCCTGGTTGCCCTGCCCTTGCTGGCCGGAGTCGGGGCCCTGCTGCCTTGGCTGCATCGCCACCTGGCGGGCCGGGCCTTCTGGCTCGGGACGCTGATGCTGGCTGGCTGCGGCGTGGCGCTGGCCGACCAGCTCCTGCGGGCCTTCGCCTACGACCTGCACCAGGCCCTGGGCCCCTGGCTGTGGCTGCTGGCCCTGCCGTGCCTGCACCTGGCGCTGGAGGCACCGGGCCGGGCCAGCGATGGCGTCAGGGCAGGCCTGGCGTTCAGCCTGCTGGCCCTGCTGCTCGGCGCGCTGCGCGAGGGCATCGGCCATGCCAGCCTGCTGGCCCACGGCGACTGGCTGGGCCTGGGGACGCTGGGCCTCACGTTCGCCGCCCATGGCGTCCCGCTCTTCGCCTCGGCGCCGGGAGGGCTTATCCTGCTCGCCCTGCTGTGGGTGCCGCTGCGTCGCGCCTTGCCCTGAGCGCGGTTCGCGCCCCCCCCCCGAATCCACCGTGAAAAGCCGAATGCCATGAACGCTGCCAAACGCCTGGAAATCTTCCGTCGCCTGCACGAAGACAACCCCGATCCCAAGACCGAGCTGGCCTACACCACGCCCTTCGAACTGCTGATCGCGGTGATCCTCTCCGCCCAGGCCACCGACGTCAGCGTCAACAAGGCCACCGCCCGGCTGTACCCGGTGGCCAATACCCCCGAAGCCATCCACGCGCTGGGGGTGGAGGGCCTGTCGGAGTACATCAAGACCATCGGCCTGTACAACAGCAAGGCGAAGAACGTCATCGAGACCTGCCGCATCCTCATGGAGAAGCACGGCAGCCAGGTGCCGGACAACCGCGAGGACCTGGAGGCCCTGCCCGGCGTGGGCCGCAAGACGGCGAACGTGGTGCTCAACACTGCCTTCCGCCAGCCGGTGATGGCGGTGGACACCCACATCTTCCGCGTCAGCAACCGCACCGGCATCGCCCCGGGCAAGACCGTGCTGGAGGTGGAGAAGAAGCTGGTGAAGTTCGTGCCGAAGGACTACCTGCTGGACGCCCACCATTGGCTGATCCTCCATGGGCGCTATGTGTGCGTCGCCCGGAAGCCGCGCTGCGGAGCCTGCCGGATCGAGGACTTGTGCGAGTACAAGGCGAAGACTTCGGACGATTGAGCGGACCCTGCAAAGTCCTGGTTTTCAATTGAAAAAATCTTTTTTACCGGCCGATTCTTTGTCGCTATAAGGTGCGCCATCACCGCCCCGCATCGTGGAGTGACCTGAATGAGCACTGTCAAAGAAGAGATCGAGATCGAGGAAGACTTCATCGCCGAGGAAGCGGAAGAAGCCGAGGCGCCTGCCGAAGTGGCCAAGACCAACCTGACCAAGCGGCGCATCATCGACAACTACCTCGAAGAGCGTCGCCTGCAGAAGCAGCTGAACGACTACGACTTCGACCTGTGATCGACAGCGCCTGAAAGAGCCCCGCACCTGCGGGGCTTTTTGTTGGCCGTGCACAACCAGCCGCGCGTTGCAGAGCAGGACGGCTGCAAGGCGCTGAGCGTTGCAGAAAGGTGCGCAGAGCATTCATGCCGTGCAGTCGGGCGCTGGAGCGGCAGCCCGAAAAACGCATTCGCCAGCAGTCAGCGAGCGGGCGAGAACGGCAGGTCACGAAGGGGCGCCGCAGGACAGCGGCAAGAAGGGGACAAACAAAAGGCCCGTCGCTTGGACGGGCCTTTCGCTTGGAGACTCAGACGCGGGCGACGTCTTCCGCCTGCAGGCCTTTCTGGCCCTGGATCACCGAGAACTCGACCTTCTGGCCTTCGACCAGGGAACGGTGACCTTCGCCGCGGATAGCGCGGTAGTGAACGAATACATCCGGACCGCTTTCACGCTGGATGAATCCATAGCCTTTAGCGTCATTGAACCACTTGACGGTTCCGACCTCACGATCAGCCATTACTACTCTCTCCAAACTCGCAATTTTGTTGTTGGCCCCAATCCTGGGACTTAGACGGGTTGGTAAAGACGTATTTTTCTCGATATCCGACCGCGGTCTGACGAGGCGTGGGCGGGTACTCCGAAAGGCGTTCTTTTAACCACCGCGCCCGGAGTATACGACAGGAAATGCTACAGAAAAGCACTTTTTTCCGGCATGCGGAAAACGCCGTGAGACTAGGTGTTCACGCCCTTTTCCGGGGCTTTCGCGTCACAAAATGGGGCATTTCGGCGAAGGCGCTCCGGGCCCCTGGGCAGGGCCCGGAAACGCCCTGAGGCTCACTTCGCCGAGAGCAGGTCCTCCAGCTTTCTGGCCAGTGCCTGGTACTGGAAGGGCTCGATCAGGTAGGCCCAATCGGTACGCCCCGGTACCTGGTCGTCGAGCTTCTCCTGGCCGGTCAGGCGCAACCAGTACTGCTCACCCTGCCCCAGCAGTTCGCCGGTGAGGCGGCCGCCGGCGAAGGTCTGCAGTTCGAAGCTGAGCAGCGGCTTGTCCTTGAACTGGACCTGGTCCAGCGGCGCGGCGTCGGCGAACTGCAGGCCGGCGAACACCGCCGCCATGCCGTTGGCCGCTGCCTCGTAGGCCAGCTTGCGACCGGCCGGCAGCTGGCGGACCTTCATGTTCGGCTCATTCTCGGCGTCGCGGTACACCGTCAGTTCCTTGCCCTGGGGGTAGCGGACTTCGACCTGGCGCACGCTGGAGAAGGGAATGGCGGCGATGCGCCGGTCGAGCCAGGCCAGCTCGGTCTCGGGCAGCTCGATGCGCCGGTCGATCAGCCAGCTCTGGTTGTCGCCGGGCAGGCGCACCAGTTGCCCCTTGCCCTGCTGGCCGGGCTTGCCGATCAGCAGGTCCTGCTGCGGCAGGCCGTTCTGCCCGCGCACCACCAGACGCAGGGCCTGGCCTTCTCCGGGTTTCTCGGCCAGGCCCAGCTGGGCGTGCAGCTCAGGCTTGGCGGTACGCGCCTCGACCCGGCGCGCCTCGCCCAGGGCCCGCAGCAGGTCGGCCACGGCGCGGGCATCGGCCGGGTAGCCGGCCTTGTCCGCCACCACCCAGGTGGAGTCGCGACGCGCCAGGTGCACCGGCGGCTGACCGGGCCGCTGCACCTCGATGGCATCGATGTCGGCCAGCCGGCCCTGCAGGGCCGGCAGCCAGGCCTGGGCCTCCGCCCCCGGCGTCGGCCCCGCCTGGCGCTGCAGCGCCAGGTAGGTGCCACCCAGTGCGGCGGCCAAGATGAACAGGAAGATGAAAGCCTTGCGTCCCATGTCCTCTCCTCAGGCGCGGCGACGGCGCCAGGCCCACAGCAGCAGCACGCCCAGGGTCAGCACCAGCGGCACCAGGGCGATGTTGATGAACTTGAGCGTGCGGCCGAGCTTCTCGATGTCGGCGTTGAGCTGGTAGTTGACCTCGCGCAGCTCCTTGCGGATGCGCAGCTTCTCCTGCATGAACTGCTGCAGGGTGGCCTGCTGCTCGGGGGTCAGTTCCAGGGCCTTGGCCGGGTCCTGGTTCTGCAGGCTGGCCAGCTTCTCCTCGGTCTCGGACAGGCGCTGCTTGAGGGCCTGCTCCTGCTCGCGGAAACGCGCTTCGGCCTGGCGCTGGAGGTCTTCCACCACGGTGAAGGGGCGGGTGAAGCGACCGCGGGAGCGCACGCTGATCAGTGCCTCGGAGCCGGAGAGGTTGTCCAGGGCGTTGATGGCGAAGGCGGAGTTGTCCGCCCAGGGCTGCGGCACGCGCTGGCCGAAGAAGTCCTGCACCTGCACCCACATGCGGTCGCTGAGCATGTCGGTGTCGGCGACCACGATGACGTTGATGTTGTCGGCCGACTTCAGCCCGTCCTTGCGCCCTTCGATGCCGTCGGGGAAGGCGCTCTGCGCCGGCCCGCTGATACGGGCCGCGACGGTGTAGCGGTCACCGCTGGGGTTCAGCTCGCCCATCAGCTCCTGCGGGTTACGCAGCATGGCGAAGCGCTGGGCGTCGAACGGCATGGCGTACTCGGAGCTGTGGATCAGCGGCACGAAGTGGGTCTTGGCGCCCTCCAGCGGGCGCAGGATGCCGGCGGTGGCGACCGTCAGGGTCTCCAGGTTGGCGGTGGCCACGTCGCTCGGGTCCAGCGCCTGGCGCGGCAGGGTCAGCCAGGCCGGATGACGGGCCGGGCGCTCGCCCTGGCCCATGCTCACCGACATGGCGTAGGCACCGTCGCCCAGTACCTTGCCGGGCAGCATCTCGAAGCCCCAGGCCTTGAACAGCGCCGGCAGGTCGGAGCTCTTGCCCTCGCCGCCCATCTCGCCGGGCATCGGCATGGCGTGGTCGGCTTCGCTCCAGGGGTCGACGAAGGCCAGCAGCTTGCCGCCCCGCAGGACGAACTGGTCGATGGCGTACTGGGTCTGCTCGGACAGGTTCTTCGGGTGCACCAGCAGCAGCACCGAGACCTTGTCGGGGATCTGGTCGACGTCGGGCTTGAGGCTCTCGATCTGGAACAGCTGGCGGATTTCCTCCATCACCATCCACGGCGAGCTGGGCTGCTGGGTCTGCATGTCGAAGCCGCCGTTGAGCGGCAGCCCGGAGAGCACGCCGACCACCGGGCGCTGGGGATGCGCCAGGCTCTGCACCAGGCGGCTGACCTCGTATTCGAGGAACTCTTCCTGGTCCAGCGGGAAGAACGGGATCACCTGGTGGTCGTCGACGCTGTTGGTGCCGGCCAGGCCGAAGTAGATGGCGTCGCCCCCCTGCTGGGCGGGCACCGCCTGGAGGCCGAACTCAGCGGCCTTGTCCTCGTCCTCGGAGAAGGGCTCGGGGTCGACGATGTGCAGCTTGATCTTGCCGTCCGCCGCCTGGGCGTAGGCCTTGAGCATCTCCTCCACGCGGCGGGCGTAGTTGCGCAGTACCACCAGGTCCTTGGCGGACTTGTCGGAGTAGAAGAAGTACAGGTTGATGGGCTCGTCCAGCTCCCCGAGGATCTGCCGGGTGCCGTCGGAGATGGTGTAGAGCTTCTGCTCGGTGAGGTCGAGGCGGGCATTGGTCAGCGCCAGGCCCGAGACCATGTTGAACGCCAGGAAGGCCAGGGCGATGAGCAGCAGGCCGGCGCTGGAATACATCAGTTTTTTCATGTCAGTCGGCCTTCTTCAGATCGACCACCACGGCGGTGGCGGCCAGCCACGCGGCGATCAGGGAGAGGAAGTAGAGCAGGTCGCGGAGGTCGATCACGCCCTTGCTGATGGCATCGAAGCGGGTCAGGAAGCTCAGCGAGGCGACGGCGTCCAGCAGCCATTGCGGGGCCCAGGCGCTGAAGGCGTCGAGCACCAGCGGGAAGCCGCTGACGATGAACAGGAAGCACACCACCACGGCGAGGATGAAGGCGATCACCTGGTTCTTGGCCAGCGCCGACATGCACGAGCCCACCGCCAGGTAGGAGCCGGCCAGCAGCCAGCTGCCGATGTAGCCGGTGACGATGGCGCCGTTGTCCGGCTCGCCCAGGTAGTTGACGGTGATGACCATGGGGAAGGTCAGCAGCAGCGCCAGGCCGGCGAAGGCCCAGGCGGCGAGGAACTTGCCGGTGACCGCCTCGAAGCGGGTGACCGGAAGGGTCATCAGCAGTTCGATGGAGCCGGACTTGCGCTCCTCCGCCCACAGGCGCATGGCGATGGCCGGCACCAGGAACAGGTAGAGCCAGGGGTGGAAGTTGAAGAAGGGTGCCAGGCTGGCCTGGCCGCTTTCGAAGAAACCGCCCAGGTAGAAGGTGAAGACCCCGGACAGCACCAGGAAGATCACGATGAACACATAGGCCAGCGGGGTGGCGAAATAGCTCGCCAGCTCGCGCTTGAAGATGACCGGCAACTGCTTCATGCCGCTTCCCCCCGGGTCAGGCTGCGGAAGACTTCGTCGAGGCGGCCGCGCTCCACATCCAGCTCCTTGACCCGCCAGCCGCGCTGGTGGATGAGCTGGTTGACCTGCGGGAAGATCACCTCACCCGGCTTGGCCAGCACCGTCAGGCCACCGCCAGCGGCGTTTTCCTCGACACCGGCAACGCCCGGCAGCACGGCCAGCGCCAGCGGATCGAGGGGCTCGTCGGCCACCAGGGTCACCGCCTGGTGGTAGCGGGAGCGGCGCTCCAGCTCGTAGGGGGTGTCGTCGGCCACCAGCTTGCCGGCGGCGATCACCACCGCGCGGGTGCACACCGCCGTCACCTCTTCGAGGATGTGGGTGGAGATGATCACGATCTTGTCCCGGGCCAGGCTCTGGATGAGCTGGCGTACCTGGTGCTTCTGGTTCGGGTCGAGGCCGTCGGTGGGCTCGTCGAGGATCAGCACGCGAGGGTCATGGAGGATGGCCTGGGCCAGCCCGACGCGGCGCTTGAAGCCCTTGGACAGGGTCTCGATGCTCTGCCCGAGCACCTTGTCCAGCTCCACCTGGCCGGCGGCCTGGGCGACGCGGGCCTTCTTCTCGGCGCCACGGAAGCCACGGATCTCGGCGATGAATTCGAGGAAGCCGCGCACCGTCATGTCGCCGTAGCAGGGCGCGCCCTCGGGCAGGTAGCCGAGGCTGCGCTGGGCCTGCAGGGTCTGGGTCTGGATGTCGTGGCCGAAGATGCTGGCGGTGCCGGAGGTGGGCGCCAGGAAGCCGGTGAGCATCTTCATGGTGGTGGACTTGCCGGCGCCATTCGGGCCGAGGAAGCCGAGCACTTCCCCCGGCTCGACCGCGAAGGACAGGTCGTCCACGGCGGTGTGCTGCGCGAATCGTCTGGTCAGTTTTCTTATGTCGATCATGGCCTCTACCCCAACGGGAAAAGCCCCCGGCCATGCTGGCCTCAGGGGCCCTGCAAAACGCCGGCGGACTATAAGGAGTCCCCCGGCGGCATAGCAAGACAGCGAAGCGTGCCGAAAGTTTCCTGCTGTAACGTGGGATTCAGCCCTGCAAAAGCGGGATTCGGCTTTTTGCGGCGGGTCAGCGAATACGGCACACTAGCCGCCCCGAGCACACGCTCGTTCCACACCACGACGCCCGTATGACCCGTTCCCCGTTCCGCCGCCTGGCCTTCGGCACCCTGCGCCGCCTCCTCTACCTGTGGGTGCGCTCGGAAACCATCAACCAGTCCGCCTTCACCCTCAAGCTCGACCGCAGCAAGCCCGTGCTCTACGTGCTGCAGCAACCCTCGGCCAGCGACCTGGCGGTGGTGGACCGGGAATGCACCAAGGCCGGCCTGCCCCGCCCGGTGCTGCCGGTGGCAGTGGGCGACAGCCTGGAGCCGGCCGCCTTCTTCTACCTGACCCCGGAGCCGGGCTGGTTCGGCGGGCAGGACAAGCGCGGCACCTCGCCGACCCTGGTGCGGGTGCTGGACGCCATCCAGCAGCACGCGGTGGATGACGCGCAGATCATTCCGGTGACGGTGTTCTGGGGCCAGTCCCCGGACCGCGAGACCAGCCCCTGGAAGCTGCTGTTCGCCGACAGCTGGGCCGTGACCGGGCGCCTGCGCAAGCTGGTCAGCATCCTCATCCTCGGGCGCAAGACTCGGGTGCAGTTCTCCGCCCCCATCCACCTGCGCGAGCTGATCGCCCAGGGCAAGGGCCCGGAGCGCACCCAGCGCATGGTGCAGCGCATCCTGCGGGTGCACTTCCGCAACCAGAAGACCGCCGTGATCGGCCCCGACCTCTCCCACCGCCGCAACCTGGTGAAAGGGCTGGTGCATGCACCGCTGGTGCGCCAGGCCATCGCCGAGGAAGCCGAGCGCGAGAAGATCAGCCCGGCCAAGGCCGAGGCCCAGGCACTGAAGTACGGCAACGAGATCGCCTCCGACTTCGCCTACACGGCGATCCGCTTCCTCGAAGTGGTGCTGAGCTGGTTCTGGAACAAGCTCTACGAGGGCATCAAGGTCAACCACATCGAGGGCGTGCAGGACATCGCCCAGGGTCACGAGGTGATCTACGTGCCCTGCCACCGCAGCCACATCGACTACCTGCTGCTGTCCTACCTGCTGTTCCGCAACGGCCTGACGCCGCCGCACATCGCCGCCGGCATCAACCTCAACATGCCGGTGATCGGCGGCCTGCTGCGCCGTGGCGGCGCCTTCTTCATGCGCCGTACCTTCAAGGGCAACCCGCTCTACACCTCGGTGTTCAACGAGTACCTGCACACCCTGTTCAGCCGTGGCTTCCCGGTGGAGTACTTCGTCGAGGGCGGGCGCTCGCGCACCGGGCGCATGCTGCACCCGAAGACCGGCATGCTCGCTATCACCCTGCGCAGCTTCCTGCGTTCCTCGCGCCTGCCCATCGTCTTCGTCCCGGTGTACATCGGCTACGAGCGCGTGCTGGAAGGCCGCACCTACCTGGGCGAGCTGCGCGGCGCGAGCAAGAAGAAGGAGTCGATCTTCGACATCTTCAAGGTCATCGGCGCCCTGAAGCTGCGTTTCGGCAGCGTCGCGGTGAACTTCGGCGAGCCGATCAAGCTGGCGGAGTTCCTCGACCAGCAGCAACCGGACTGGCGCGCCCAGGAGCTGGGACCGCAGTTCCGCCCGGCCTGGCTCAACGACACCACCAACCGCCTGGCCGTGCGCATCGCCCGCCACCTCAACGACGCGGCGGCGATCAACCCGGTCAACCTGGTGGCCCTGGCGCTGCTCTCCACCAGCCGCCTGGCCCTGGACGAACGTGCGCTGACCCGCGTCCTGGACCTGTACCTGGCCCTGCTGCGCGCGGTGCCCTACTCGCCCCACGCCACCCTGCCGGAAGGCAACGGCCAGGCGCTGATCCAGTACGTGCAGAGCATGGACCTGCTGGCCGAGCAGAAGGACGCCCTGGGCAAGATCCTCTACCTGGACGAGCAGAACGCCGTCCTGATGACCTACTACCGCAACAACGTGCTGCATATCTTCGCCCTGCCGGGGCTGCTGGCCAGCTTCTTCCAGAGCAGCGGACGCAGCAGCCGCGAGCAGATCCTGCGCTACACCCGCGCCCTGTACCCGTACCTGCAAGCCGAGCTGTTCATCCGCTGGAACCTGGACGAGCTGGACGCGGTGGTGGACCAGTGGCTGGCCGCCTTCGTCGAGCAGGGGCTGCTGAAGGTGGAGAACGACGTGTACGTGCGCCCGGCGCCCAGCTCGCGGCAGTTCGTGCTGTTGACGCTGATGTCCCGCGCCATCGCCCAGACGCTGCAGCGCTTCTACATGGCCATCGCCCTGCTGCTCAACGCCGGGCAGAACCAGCTCACCGCCGAGGAGCTGGAGAACCTGTGCACCGTCATGGCCCAGCGCCTGTCGATCCTCCATGGCCTCAACGCCCCGGAGTTCTTCGACAAGACGCTGTTCCGCCACTTCATCCAGACCCTGCTGGACCAGCGCGTGCTGCGCCAGGACGAAGCCGGCAAGCTCAGCTACCACCCCGAACTGGGCGACCTGGCCGAGGGCGCGGCCAAGCGCGTGCTCACCGCCGAGATCCGTCTCTCCATCCGCCAGGTGGCACTGGAGCGCCAGACGGACGAAGCCCCCCAGGACGAGCCGCAGGCCGAAGCCTCCTGATCCAGGCGGGCGGCTTCGGCCGCCCGCTTTCTGCTTCGCCCACTAGAAGAAATGCCCTACAAGCCGGACAGAATCCCCCGAGGGGCTGCCCGTCCGGCCCTCAGTACCATGGCGGCTGCGTATTCGCGCGTCCTTCTGCCCTCTTCACCCAGGGAACCCCCATGCTGCTGAGAACCATCACCGTCGAGAACGGCCAGCGGGAGGCGTTCAACGCCGCCGTGCTGTGCAGCCTCGCCATCCCCGAGATCGAAGCCAACGTCCTCGTCTACACCCTCAATGAAGCCGGGCCCCAGGGCACGTCCTGGGTCTACCTCGCCGCCCTGGCGCCCCTGGCCGAGGGGGGATACCAGTTGAGCAGCCTGGACGAGCGCGCCTGCCAGGTCGCCCGCCGGGCGTTGCGCCAGATCATCGAGGGCGCACGCGGGAATCGCGATGCGGCCACCGCC
This sequence comes from Pseudomonas sp. zfem003, assembly GCF_032621675.1. NCBI lineage: Bacteria > Pseudomonadati > Pseudomonadota > Gammaproteobacteria > Pseudomonadales > Pseudomonadaceae > Pseudomonas > Pseudomonas sp. zfem003. Next base: position 240,263 of record NZ_JAVYJG010000005.1, read on the forward strand.
TTCCACTTCATCCGCATCGAACGCCTGGGCCCGCCCCTCACCCCGCACCCCACCTGCATGGAACAGCACCACCCGCTGACCCTCGGCCCCGGCGCCATCCAGACACTGCTGGCCTGCCGCAGCAGCGACAACATCGGCGCGCCCTTCTACTCGGCCCATCCGCTGCCCTACCAGCCCTACGAATCCCCCCTGCACGACTCGCCAGTGGCGACGGTGGAGCCCCGGCAGGCAGCAGACGCGCCCGAGCACCCAGCCCCGGTGCCCCACAACGCCAGCCGCAGCGAACAGATGCTCAGGGAGGTGCAGGCCACCCTCAACACCCTGGTGGAGATGGCCGGCGTGTTCACCCGCCGCCAGCCGGACAGCAGCCCCCTTCAGCCAGACCCGGGACTGGCCGAGCGCGAGCGCGAGCTGCAGGCACAGGAAGCCCGTCTGCAGGCACTGGAGGCCCAGCTCCAGGCGCGCCAGGACGAACAGGAGCAGCGCCGCACGCGTCTGGCCGAGCACGAAGCCGCCCTCGATCGTCGCGCTGCGGAGCTGGATGTGCAGATCGAGAAGCTGGTGGCTGCCAAGGAGCGCCTCCGCCGGCTGATGCGCACCGTCAACGAGAACGTCCACGTGAACAACACACTGGGCGCCATCGGCAAGGCCCTGCCGGTGGTCGATGACTGAACCGGCGATGCCGCCAGCCCGGTCTGCCCCGACGCTCTATAGTGTGTGGGGTCCAATCACGGAATGTACTCATGAAAAGAACCCTGCCCCTGCTCTTCGCCAGCCTGCTGCTCGGCGCCTGCACCACCCCGCAAACGGCCTCGATGGCCCAGCTCGAAGGCGAGGTGTACTACCTGCAGCGCATGGCCCTGCCGCCGGATGCAACCCTGCGGGTCACCCTGGTGGACGTCTCGCTGGCGGATGCCCCCGCCCGCGAACTGGCTCACCAGCAGGGCCGCATCGAGGGCCAGGTGCCCCTGGCCTTCCAGCTCAGCTACGACCCGGCCAATCTGCAGAGCGGCCACCAGTACGCCGTGGCGGCGCGCATCGAGCTCGACGGCAAGCTGATGTTCATCAGCAGCGAACGCCACTCGGTTAAACTCGACGGCACCGACCCGCAGCCCCTGCGCATCCGGGTCGACCCGGTTCGCTGATCCGAACTCCACCAGCCCAAGGAAGCCCTCATGTTCCGACTCACTGCCCTGGTCGCCGGCCTGGCCCTCTCCGTCAACGCCTTCGCCCTCTCCCTCAGCGACCTCAGCCAGCAAGACGCCGCCGGCGGCCTGAAGGATGCCCTCACTCAAGGCGCCAAGGTCGCCGTGCAGCAGCTCGGCAAGCCGGGCGGCTTCAGCAACAACCCCGAGGTGCGCATCGAGCTGCCCGGCAAGCTGGGCAAGGCCGCCAAGACCATGAAGATGATGGGCATGGGCGACCAGGTGGAGCAGTTGGAAACCAGCATGAACAAGGCCGCCGAGGCCGCGGTGCCGCAGGCCCAGGCCCTGCTGGTGGACGCGGTGAAGAAGATGACCGTGCAGGACGCCAAGGGCATCCTCACCGGCCCGCAGGACTCCGCCACCCAGTACCTGAACAAGACCAGCCGCGAGCAGCTGCGTGCCAAGTTCCTGCCCATCGTGAAGAAGGCCACCGACCAGGTCGGCCTGGCGCAGCAGTACAACAGCTTCGCCGGCCAGGCCGCGAGCTTCGGGGTGGTGGACGCCAAGAGCGCCAACATCGAGAGCTACGTGACCGAAGAGGCGCTGGATGGCCTGTTCAAGATGATCGCCGAGCAGGAAGCGAGCATCCGCCAGAACCCGGCCGGTGCCGCCACCAGCCTGGCGAAGAAGGTGTTCGGCGTGCTCTGAGCCCGCCCGCGCCAAGAAAAAGCCCGGCATCTGCCGGGCTTTTTTGTCAGTCGTTGCGCGAAGGCGACAGCAACTCGATCTTGTAGCCGTCCGGGTCCTCGACGAAGGCCAGGATGCTGGTGCCGTGCTTCATCGGCCCCGGCTCGCGGGTGACCTTGCCGCCACGGGCGCGGATGTCCTCGCAGGCCTTGTAGACGTCCGCCACTTCCAGTGCGATGTGGCCGTAGCCGGTGCCCAGCTCGTACTTGTCCACGCCCCAGTTGTGGGTCAGCTCGATCACGCTGTTGTGGGCCTCGTCGCCGTAGCCGACGAACGCCAGGGTGAACTGGCCGTCCGGGTAGTCCTTGCGACGCAGCAGGGTCATGCCCAGGACTTCGGTGTAGAAGGCGATGGATTTGTCCAGATCGCCGACGCGCAGCATGGTATGCAGCAGTCTCATCAGGGATTCCTCTTGGTTGCCCGATCAGGGCTCATAAAAGCAGAACCCCGGCTCGTGGCCGGGGTTCCTTTTGGCACGGGACGCTGAGCTTATCAGAACAGCTTGCGGCCCTTGCCGGCGGCGATGCGCATGCGCAGGGCGTTGAGCTTGATGAAGCCCGCCGCGTCCGCCTGGTTGTACGCGCCGCCATCTTCTTCGAAGGTGGCGATGTTGGCGTCGAACAGCGAGTCGTCGGACTTGCGGCCCACGACGATGACGTTGCCCTTGTACAGCTTCAGGCGTACCACGCCATTCACGTTGGCCTGGGAGGCGTCGATCATCTGCTGCAGCATCAGGCGCTCGGGGCTCCACCAGTAGCCGGTGTAGATGAGGCTGGCGTACTTGGGCATCAGCTCGTCTTTCAGGTGGGCCACTTCGCGGTCCAGGGTGATGGACTCGATGGCGCGGTGGGCCTTGAGCATGATGGTGCCGCCGGGGGTCTCGTAGCAGCCGCGGGACTTCATGCCGACGTAGCGGTTCTCGACGATGTCGAGGCGGCCGATGCCGTTCTCGCCACCGATGCGGTTCAGCTCGGTCAGCACCTGGGCCGGGGTCATGTCCTTGCCGTCGATGGCGACGATGTCACCGGCGCGGTAGGTCAGCTCGATGTAGGTCGGGGTGTTCGGTGCGGCTTCCGGGGACTGGGTCCAGCGCCACATGTCCTCTTCGTGCTCGGTCCAGGTGTCTTCCAGCACGCCGCCCTCATAGGAGATGTGCAGCAGGTTGGCGTCCATGGAGTACGGGGACTTCTTCTTGCCGTGGCGCTCGATCGGGATGCCGTGCTTCTCGGCGTAATCCATCAGCTTCTCGCGGGACAGCAGGTCCCACTCACGCCAGGGGGCGATGACCTTGACGCCCGGCTTCAGCGCGTAGGCGCCCAGCTCGAAGCGGACCTGGTCGTTGCCCTTGCCGGTGGCACCGTGGGAGATGGCGTCGGCGCCGGTCTCGTTGGCGATCTCGATCAGGCGCTTGGCGATCAGCGGACGGGCGATGGACGTGCCCAGCAGGTACTCGCCTTCGTAGATGGTGTTGGCACGGAACATCGGGAACACGAAGTCGCGGACGAACTCTTCGCGCAGGTCATCGATGTAGATTTCCTTGACGCCCATGGCCTGGGCCTTGGCACGGGCCGGCTCGACCTCCTCGCCCTGGCCGAGGTCGGCGGTGAAGGTCACCACTTCGCAGTTATAGGTATCTTGCAGCCACTTCAGGATCACCGAGGTGTCCAGGCCACCGGAATAAGCCAGGACAACCTTCTTCACGTCCGCCATGCCATCAACTCCACGGGGTTGTACGAAAACCGGGGATTCTACTGACCCTGGCGGCCAAATTACAGTGGCGCGACAGGCAATGACGACCAGGCGACAGATTCTTTCGATCCGGCGCCGCTCAGGAGGCGGACGCCGGCTTGGCAGGCGCTGGGCTGGCGGTCGGGGGCACGGCAGGCGCCATGGCGGGTGCGGCAGGGGCCGTCGCCGGTGCCGGCTCGGTGGCCGGCTCGGTGGCCGGTGCGGCGGCTGGGGTTTCCGCCGGGGGTGCCTCCGGCTCCTTGGACAGGGCCACGGCGACCCGGCGGTTCTTCGCCCGGTTGGCCTCGTTGGTGTTGGGCACCAGCGGGTAGCGCTCGCCGTGGAAGCGCATCACCATCTGCGACTCCGGCACGCCATTGGCCTTGAAGTAGTCGAACACCGCCAGCGCCCGGCGCCGCGACAGGTCACGGTTGGTCAGGCGGTTGCCGGCGTTGTCGGAGTGGCCGTCGATCTCGATGTGGTTCACCGCCGGGTCGGCCTTCATGTAGTCGAGGACGATCTCCAGCTTGGCGCGGGCCATCGGGTCCAGCGCCACGCCGCCGCCGGGAAAGCCCAGCTCCAACTTCTTCACCTGATCGAAATTCACCGGCAGCAGCTTGGCGGTGCAGGCCAGGTAGTCGTTGTAGGCCTTATTGAAATGCACCGGCAGCAAGCGCACCTCCAGGGCGTCCCCGCCCTGCTGGGTGCGGTGGCGCACCAGCGGGCTGCGCCCCTCCAGCAGACCGGTGAGCAGGCGCCCGCCCTGCAGCTGGTTGCTGTTGAACGGTACTTCGCCGTTGCCTACCGCCACGGCGCCGAGGTTGATGTCGCCGCGCCCGGGCTGCCAGGGCGCTGCCGCCGCCAGCAGGGTCGCCTGGCCGCCGCCCATCCAGCGCTCGTTGGGTTTGAGGCGGAAGGTGACCTGCTCGCCGGCACGGCGGACGAACTCGCCGCTGCCGAAGTCGGTGATCGGCTGCGACAGGCGGCACTCGAACTTGTCCCCTTCCACCTTCCACTCCACCTTCTCCAGGCGGGTCTGGAAGGTGATGGCCATGGCCGGCAGGGCAATGAGGCTGAGCAGGGCGATGGGAAAAGCGCGCACGGCTGGCTCCGGGGAAAGACGTCAGGTTCACAAGGGCTATCGGTGCGAAGGCGGAAAACTTAAGCGCCGTTCGGCGCCCTCGGGCCTGAAGCGCCGCCCGTGCCCCGGCCGGGCTTTTCCGGTAGCATGCACGCCGAGTTTCACCCGCCTGGAATCCCCCCATGTCCGACCGCCTGACCCTGCTGCGTCCCGACGACTGGCACATCCACCTGCGTGATGGCGCCGTGCTGGCCCACACCGTGGCCGATGCCGCGCGCACCTTCGGCCGCGCCATCATCATGCCCAACCTGGTGCCCCCGGTGCGCAACGCCGAGGAAGCCGACGCCTACCGCCAGCGCATCCTCGCCGCCCGTCCGGCCGGCAGCGGGTTCGAACCGCTGATGGTGCTGTACCTCACCGACCGCACCCGCCCCGAGGACATCCGCGCCGCCAAGGCCAGCGGTTTCGTCCACGCCGCCAAGCTCTACCCGGCAGGCGCCACCACCAACTCCGATTCCGGGGTGACGCGCATCGACGCCATCTTCCCGGTGCTGGAAGCCATGGCCGAAGTCGGCATGCTGCTGCTGGTGCACGGCGAAGTGACCCGCAGCGAGATCGACGTGTTCGACCGCGAGAAGGCCTTCATCGACGAGCACCTGGTGCGCGTTGTCGAGCGCTTCCCCACCCTGAAGGTGGTGTTCGAGCACATCACCACCGGTGACGCCGTGCAGTTCGTGCGCTCGGCCTCCAGCAACGTGGGCGCCACCATCACCGCCCACCACCTGCTGTACAACCGCAACCACATGCTGGTGGGCGGCATCCGCCCGCACTTCTATTGCCTGCCGATCCTCAAGCGCAACGTCCACCAGGAAGCCCTGCTGGACGCCGCCACCAGCGGCAGCCCGCAATTCTTCCTCGGCACCGACTCCGCGCCCCACGCCCAGCACGCCAAGGAAGCCGCCTGCGGCTGCGCCGGCTGCTACACCGCGTATGCGGCCATCGAGCTGTACGCCGAGGCCTTCGAGCAGCGCAACGCCCTGGACAAGCTGGAAGCCTTCGCCAGCCACCACGGCCCCGATTTCTACGGCCTGCCGCGCAACACCGACACCATCACCCTGGTACGCGAGGACTGGACCGCTCCGGCCACCCTGCCCCTGGGCGAGAACAGCGTGGTGCCCCTGCGCGCGGGCGAAACCCTGCGTTGGCGACTGCTGGAGGGCCAGGCGTGAGCGAGGAATTCTTCGACGACGAACTCGACGGCAGCCTGCCGTCCGGCCCGCGCCACCCGATGGCGGCACGCTTCCGTGGCTACCTGCCGGTGGTGGTGGACGTGGAGACCGGTGGTTTCAACTGCGCCACCGACGCCCTGCTGGAGATCGCCGCCACCACCATCTCGATGGATGAAGGCGGCTTCCTCTACCCGGACCACACGCACTTCTTCCGGGTCGAGCCCTTCGAGGGCGCCAACATCGAACAGGCTGCCCTGGAGTTCACCGGGATCAAGCTGGACCACCCGCTGCGCATGGCCGTGACCGAGGAACATGCCCTGGGCGAGATATTCCGGGGCCTGCGCAAGTCCATCAAGGCACATGGCTGCAAGCGCGCCATCCTCGTGGGGCACAACAGCAGCTTCGACCTGGGCTTCCTGAATGCCGCCGTGAACCGCACCGGCATCAAGCGCAACCCCTTCCACCCCTTCTCCAGCTTCGACACCGCCACCCTGGCGGGCCTGGCCTACGGCCAGACGGTGCTGGCCAAGGCCTGCCAGGCCGCCGGCATCGAATTCGATGGCCGCGAGGCACACTCGGCACGCTACGACACCGAGAAGACGGCCGAGCTGTTCTGCGGCATCGTCAACCGCTGGAAGGAAATGGGCGGCTGGATCGACGACTGATCCCACCGCCACGAAAAAGGCCGCCCGTACCTGGTACGCGCGGCCTTTTTCATGACGTTTCGACAACCAGGCGGGCGCCTGACTGACCTGCTCAGGCTATTGCCCCGTGCCGGTATCACCAGGTGATTCGGCAGGCTTGCAATACAGGGTGTAGGGGCGGGGTCCAGTACGGACGTCTTCCTCCATCCAGCACCCCTGAACAGGGCGGTCGAGTTTCTTCGTCAGGACAATGTATTGCGTCGCATAACTGCAGAAGAACCATAGCCCCCGCTTTTGATCGATCGGATTATCAAGCTCATTCCAGCCATCTCGCTCCTTGCCATTCAGCATGAATGGCTCAGGCTTCAGAACACCCATTTCTTCCGGCGGCCCGGAAATGAGCCCCATCCCATCCACCCAGAGCTTCCTGTCTCTCACGTTCGCCCCCCACCCTTCCGGAGCTGATACGGCGCCTGGCGATGTTGCATTTACAAAAGAGGGGCATTGCAGTTCATATGCAGCGGCCCCCTGACTCCAGAATACGGCGGACAGCAGGCCTATCCAGAGAAAACATCCCTTGTTCAAATCGAAAACCTCCTTCGACAGCAAGTGGAAAATCCACCCCGTCACTCGCAGCATTCAGCGGTTTGCAAAACGGGGGCCAAAGCCCCCGTTCACGTTTCCTGATCAGACCCGCTCGGCCGGCTTGACCCTGAACCAGGCCGCGTAGAGCGCCGGCAGGAACAGCAAGGTCAGCGCGGTGGCGACGATCAGGCCGCCCATGATGGCCACCGCCATGGGGCCGAAGAACACGCTGCGCGACAGCGGGATCATTGCCAGCACCGCTGCCAGGGCGGTGAGCACGATGGGCCGGAAGCGCCGCACCGTGGCCTCGATGATGGCGTGCCACTTGTCCAGGCCGGCGGCGATGTCCTGCTCGATCTGGTCCACGAGGATCACCGAGTTGCGCATGATCATCCCCGACAGGGCGATGGTGCCGAGCATCGCCACGAAGCCGAACGGCTGGCGGAACACCAGGAGGAACAGGGTCACGCCGATCAGCCCCAGGGGCGCGGTGAGGAACACCATGGCCGAGCGCGAGAAGCTCTTGAGCTGCAGCATCAGCAGCGTCAGCACCACCACGATGAACAGCGGCACACCGGCGTTGACCGACTTCTGCCCACGCGCGGAGTCCTCCACCGTGCCGCCCACCTCCAGCAGGTAGCCGCTGGGCAGCTCGGCGCGGATCGGGTCGAGGGTCGGCTGGATCTGCGTCACCAGGCTGGCCGGCAGCGACTTGTCGTAGATGTCGGCGCGCACGGTGACCGTCGGCAGGCGGTTGCGATGCCAGATGATGCCTTCCTCGAAGCCGTACTCCAGGGTCGCCACCTGGGACAGCGGCACGCTGCGGCCGCTGTCGGTGGGCACTGCCAGGCTCGGCAGCAGGGCCAGTTCCTCGCGCTCGCGCGGGGTGCCGCGCAGGAGGATGTCGATCAGCTCGTTGTCCTCGCGGTACTGGCTGACGGTGCTGCCGCTGAGGGAACTCTGCAGGAAGCGCGACAGGTCGGCGGTGCTCACGCCCAGGGCGCGGGCGCGGTCCTGGTCGATGTTCAGCCGCACCACCTTGCTCGGCTCCTCCCAGTCCAGGTGCACGTTCACCACGTGGGGGTTCTCGCGCACCTTGTCGGCCACCTTGCGGGCCAGGGCGCGGACTTCGTCGATGTGCTCGCCGGACACGCGGAACTGCACCGGGTAACCCACCGGCGGGCCGTTCTCCAGGCGGGACACGCGGGTGCGCACCGCCGGGAACTCGTCGTTGAGCACCTGGATCAGCCAGCTGCGCACCGCCTCGCGGTCCTCGATGGTCTTGGCCAGCACCACGAACTGGGCAAAGCTCGCCGCCGGCAACTGCTGGTCGAGGGGCAGGTAGAAGCGCGGCGACCCGGTGCCGACGTAGGCCACGTAGTTGTCGATGCCGGGGTGGTCCTTGAGCAGCGCCTCCAGGCGCGCGGCCTCGGCTTCGGTGTTGAGCAGGGAGGCGCCCTCACCCAGCTTTAGGTCCACCATCAGCTCCAGGCGCCCGGAGGCGGGGAAGAACTGCTGGGGCACGAAACGGAACAAGGCGATGGAGGCGACGAACGCCACCAGGGTCAGCACGATGACCGTCTTGCGCCGGCGTACGCACCACTCCACCACCCGCCGCACGCGCTGGTAGAAGGGCGTGGCGTAGGGGTCGTGGGCGCCGTCGCCGCCGTGCTTCTCGGCGTGGCGCTTGGCCAGGTCGGGCAGCAGCCGGTCACCGAGGTAGGGCACGAACATCACGGCGGCGATCCAGGACACCAGCAGGGCGATGGTCACCACCTGGAAGATCGAGCGGGTGTACTCGCCGGTGCCGGACTGGGCGGTGGCGATGGGCAGGAAGCCGGCGGCGGTGATCAGGGTGCCGGTGAGCATAGGGAAGGCGGTGCTGGTCCAGGCGAAGCTGGCCGCCTTGAGGCGGTCGTAGCCCTGCTCCATCTTGATGGCCATCATCTCCACCGCGATGATCGCGTCGTCCACCAGCAGGCCCAGGGCCAGCACCAGCGCGCCGAGGGAAATCTTGTGCAGGCCGATGCCGAAGTAGTGCATCGCGGCGAAGGTCATCGCCAGCACCAGGGGGATGGACAGCGCCACCACCAGGCCGGTGCGCAGGCCGAGGGAGAAGAAGCTCACCAGCAGCACGATGATCAGCGCCTCGGTGAGCACCCGGACGAACTCGCCCACGCCGGTCTTCACCGCAGCCGGCTGGTCGGACACCTTGCGCAGCTGCATGCCGGCCGGGAGGGTTTCCTGCAGGCGGGCGAACTCGCCCTCCAGCGCCTGGCCGAGGACCAGGATGTCGCCCCCGGCTTTCATCGAGACCGCGAGGCCGATGGCGTTCTCGCCCATGAAGCGCATGCGCGGCGCCGGCGGGTCGTTGAAGCCCCGGCGCACTTCGGCCACATCACCAATGCGGAAGGTGCGATCCCCCACGCGGATGGGGAAGTCGCGGATCTCCTTCACCGAATCGAAGCGTCCGCTCACCCGCAGTTGCACGCGGTCGGTGGGCGTCTCGAAGAAGCCGGCGGCCGCCACGGCGTTCTGCTCTTCCAGCGCCTGCTGCACGGCCGCCAGCGGCAGGCCGAGGGTCGCGGCCTTGGTGTTGGAGAGTTCGATCCAGATCTTCTCGTCCTGCAGGCCGATCAGTTCGACCTTGCCCACGTCCTTCACCCGCTGCAGTTGCAGCTGGATGCGGTCGGCGTAGTCCTTGAGCACGGCGTAGTCGAAACCCTCGCCAGTGAGGGCGTAGATGTTGCCGAAGGTGGTGCCGAACTCGTCGTTGAAGAACGGCCCCTGGATGCCCTGGGGCAGGGTGTAGCGGATGTCGTTGATCTTCTTGCGAACCTGGTACCAGAGCTCAGGAATCTCGTTGGAGTGCATCGAGTCCCGCGCCAGGAAGGTGACCTGGGATTCACCCGGCCGGGAGAACGACACGATGCGGTCGTACTCGCCGGTTTCCATCAGCTTCTTCTCGATGCGCTCGGTGACCTGGCGGGAGACCTCTTCGGCGCTGGCGCCGGGCCAATTGGTGCGGATCACCATGGCCTTGAAGGTGAAGGGCGGGTCTTCGCTCTGCCCCAGCTTGGAGTACGACAGGGCACCGACGATACCCAGGAGCAACATGACGTAGAGGACGATTTGGCGGTTCTTCAGCGCCCAGGCGGAAAGGTTGAAGTTCACCGTGCCTTACTCCTTGGCCACCAGCTTCACCGCGCGGTTGGCGCGGTCCACGGGGCGGACTTCCTGCCCCTCGCGCAGCACCTGGACGCCGGCTGCAACGACCCAGTCCTGTGCCTTCAGCCCGTCCAGCACCGGTACCCGGTCCTCACCATAGGGACCGACCTGAACGGCGCGCCGCACCAGGGTGGAGGTGGCAGGGTCGACCACCCAGACGAACGGGGTGCCGGCCTCGGCCGTCAGCGCCGACAGGGGTACCGAGAGGGTCTCCGCTCCCACGCCCTTCACGTAGACGCGTGCGCTCTGGCCCAGCTCCGCCGGCACCTGGCCAGCGGTGAAGGCGACCCGCGCGGCGAAGGTCCGCGACTGCTGGTCCGCCGCCGGCGCCAGTTCACGGATGCGCGCCGGCAGCTGCCGGCCCGGCTGGGACCACAGCTCCACGGCCACCGGCTGGTCCACCTTGAAGCGGTCGATGGCGTGCTCGGGCAGGCTGATCAGCACTTCGCGCTCGCCGTCGGCGGCCAGGCTGAAGACCGTCTGCCCGGCGGCCACCACCTGGCCCACCTCGGCACGACGGGAGGCGATCACGCCATCCTGGGAGGCGCGCAGCACGGCGTAGTCCGCCTGGTTGCTGGCGACGTTGTACTCGGCCTTGATCTGTTTGAGGCGCGCCTCGCCGGCGCGGTACTGGTTCTCGACGTTGTCGAACTGCGACTGGCTGATGAGCTTGCGCTCCAGCAGCGTGCGGTAGCGGTCACGCTCGGCACGCACCAGTTGCAGGTTGGCTTCGGCGGCCGCGACCTGGGCACGGGTCGCCTCCAGTTGCAGGCGTACGTCCTGCGGGTCCAGTTCGGCCAGGGGCTGGTCCTTCTTCACCCGGTCCCCCACTTCCACCAGGCGGCGGGTGATCTTGCCGCCGATGCGGAAGGCCAGGTCCGGCTCGTAGCGGGCGCGCACCTCGCCGGCGTAGGTGTCCACGGCGTCCGCCGCGGGTTGAGGTTGCACCACCATGGCCGGGCGGATGGTAGGCTGCGCGCTTTCACCATTGCCACAGGCACCAAGGAGAAGGGACAGCGACACGGGCAGAGCGAGGGACAGAGCATGGCGGTGCATGGTGAATGACCTTTCGCGACGTACGGTTTTTTGAATATTTATACTGCCCGGTATAGTAAAAATAGCGAACTCACCAGTCCAGTATTAACGAGAAAATGTCAGACAATTCTTTGCAGAGCAGCGGCCCGGGGCGCCCGAAGGATCCGGCGAAACGCGCAGCGATCCTTGAGGCGGCGAAATCGCTGTTCCTCAGCAAGGGCTACGACGGCAGCAGTATGGACGCTATCGCCGCGGAAGCCGGGGTCTCCAAGCTCACGGTCTACAGCCACTTCACCGACAAGGAGACGCTGTTCTCCGCCGCCGTGAAGGCCAAGTGCGAGGAGCAATTGCCGGAGCTGCTGTTCCAGCTGCCCCACGACGGCACCATCGAGAGCGTGCTGCTGAACATCGGCCGGGGCTTCCATGCGCTGATCAACAGCCGCGAATCCATCGAGCTGCACCGCCTGATGGTGGCGCTGGGCGCGCAGGACCCGAAGCTCTCGCGGCTGTTCTTCGACGCCGGCCCACAGCGCATCCTCAACGAGATGGAGCGCCTGCTGGCCCGCGCCAACGACGCCGGCAAGCTGCGCATCGACAAGCCGTTGAACGCCGCCGAGCACTTCTTCTGCCTGATCAAGGGCGGGCACAACTTCCGCTTGCTGATCGGGTGCTGCACCGCACTGGAAGGGCCAGGCGCCGAACAGCACGTGCAGGAAGTGGTGGAGCTGTTCCTCAAGGCCTACCGGGCCGAAGACTGAGAAGCGCGCCCGGCGCTCAGCGCCGGTGCAGGCGCACCCGTGCGCGGCGGGGCCTCAGGGAGAACCAGCCCTGGGGCTCGATCGCCCCGAGCGGCTCCACGTCCCAGTGGGTGACCCACCAGGCCAGGGACACCGCCACATCGAGCATCGCCATGGCCGTACCGGGGCAGGCCCGGTCGCCCAGGCCGAAGGGGAAGTACGCGCCTTTCGGCCAGGTGGCCGGTTCCAGGAAACGTTGCGGCCGGAAGGCCAGCGGCTCGTCGAACCAGCGCGGATCGCGGTGGGTGATCCAGCTGGACAGCATGAGGATGTCGCCCTTCTGCAGCGCCTGCCCGAACACCTCGGTGTCGGCCGTCAATTGCCGCGGCACCAGGCCGTAAGCCGGCGGGTACAGGCGCAGGCTTTCCTGGATCACCGCCCGCAGCAGCGGGCAACCCCGCAGGTCCGCCACGCCCTCGATGCGTGACCAATCGACGCCGGCCAGCTCCTGCCGCAATGCCGCCAGCACCTCGGGGTGCCGGGCCAGCATCAGCAGCGTCCAGGTCAGGGTCACCCCGGTGGACTGGTGACCGGCCATGAGCAGGGTCGCCAGTTCGTCGCGCTGTGCCGCCAGCGGGCGCGGCGACTGCTCGGCGATACCGGCGACCACCGCCTGCAGCCGCCCCAGGGCCCAGCGCTTGCGCGGGCAGAGCTTGCTGGGGAACCAGTGCCCGAGGGGAATGCCCGTACTGGTCTCCAGCAACGCCACCCGCGAGAGCAGGCGCACGGCCCGGGCGATGTCGAAGGCCTGGTCGCGCAGGTCCATGCCGAACAGCGCGTGGCCGGTAAGCGTGGCGCTGTAGGCCGCCATCTGCAGGTCGAGATCGACTTCGCCACCGTCTTCCAGCCCCTGCCCCCAGCGCTCGGCCAATTGCAGGATCTCCAGCGGCTGCGGCGCGGCGATGTGCGGGCGGACAGCCTTGCGCTGGGCCTGGGCGGGTGGCCCCTCGCGCATCATGAAACTGCGCCCGTTCCACTGGCGCATCATGCACAGGCTCGGCTCCCAGCGCCGCAATAGGGCACGGTGCTCCACCAGTGCCTGGTGCACGGCCTCGGGGTGGAACAGGCACCACACCCGGTTCAGGCCCATGCGCGAGACGGCCATGTCGGGCTGCTCGGCGTGCACCTGCGCCAGCCAGGCCAGCGGATCGCGCTGCAACGCCAGCCAGTGCCGCGCACCGGCACGCTGGTCATCGACCCAAGGCAGGCGCGCCAGGGTGCGGCGGATGGGGCAACGCAGCGTGTCGTCCATGAGCACCTCGCACTCAGCCCTTGGCGAGGGCTTTCTTCGGGTAGATGTCGTAGCGACTGGACTTGCCTTCCAGGGCGTAGCTCGGCTTCGGTCCCTCGATGATCGGCGCCTTGCGGGGGCGCTTCACCACCACCCGGTGGGTGGCCAGTTCCAGGGCGGCAGCCAGCAGGGCCGGGGCGTCCAGGTCATCCCCCACCAGGGGGCGGAACAGGCGCATCTCCTTCTTCACCAGGGCGCTCTTGTCCCGGTGCGGGAACATCGGGTCGAGGTAGATCACCTGGGGCGGCTCGTCCGTCCACTCGGCCATGTGGGTGATCGCATTGCCGGTCAGCAGGTGCAGGCGGGCGGCGATGGGGGCCACGTCAAGATCGCGCGCAGCGCGGGCCAGGCCATCTTCCAGCAGGGCCGCCACCAGCGGCTGGCGCTCGATCAGGTGCACTTCGCAGCCCAGGCTGGCGAGCACGAAGCCATCGCGCCCGAGCCCCGCCGTGGCGTCCAGTACCCGAGGCCGAATACCGGGCTGGATGCCCACCGCCTTGGCGATCATCTGCCCTGCCCCGCCGCCGAACTGGCGCCGATGCGCCGCAGCCCCTTCGACGAAATCCACCCGTACCGGGCCGGGCGCGCCCGGCCCCAGCTCCACCAGTTGCAGGCCGTCGTCGCCCAGCTGCAGGGCAAAGCCCGCTTCGCCGTCCAGGGGCAGGCCCAGGCGCTCGGCCCAGGCCCGAGCCTCGGCCTCCAGGTGAGGCACCAGGGCCTCGACCCTTACCCGGGCCGTTTGCTGCTCGTCGTTCATCAGGGGTTCCACCGAATCGAATGGGCGGCATTTTGCCAGAGCCGGCTGCCCGGGGTCAGCGGCACTGGCGGAACAGCCCCATGTCGAGGTGGAAGTGATCGCGGTGGGCCGCGTTGTAGTCCGGCCCCAGGGTGACGTGGAAAGTGTCGCAGGCGGCCTGGTGCGCCCGGTGCAGGAAGCGTGCGGCATCGCCCTGGCCGCTCCAGTCGCGGGCCACGCTGATGCGCCGACCATCGGCCAGCTGGAAGCCGGCGATGTCCAGGGCATTGGCGTAGGCGTGCTGGCTGCGGCGCTGGCTGGTGCCGATGTTGCGGCAGGCGAAGCTGCCCAGGTGCTCCACCCGCGCCACCGGCTGGCCGAACACCTCGCGGGCGGCCGGCTGCAGGCCATGCCGCTCGAACAGCGCCCAGCCCACCGCCACTTCGCAGGTGGCCAGGAAGCTGCTGCTGAAGCGCACGCCGGATGCGCTCACACGCACCGCGTTGTCCACCGGGCAGCCCGGCGCCGGCACGCTGTCGGGCACCGCCTGGTAGCGCATCCCCGCGCTGTCCAGGGCCTGCTTGCAGAGCTGGGGGTCGGCCTGCAGGCGCATCAGCTTGAAGGAGGTCAGCAGGTTCGGTGGCTCACGCACGTCCAGCGGGGCCCAGGGGTTCCAGCGCGGGGGCACCTCGATCCAGCCCTGCCTCACCGCCAGCGGCAGCAGCACCAGCGCCAGGACGAGACCCCCGCCCAGCACCCGCCCGCGTCGACTCATCGGGAAGGAAACAGCGCGTTGATCCGGTCGAACGGCATCGCCTGCTGGGCCGCGGACAGGTCATGCCCATGGAGCTGGCGCGCCGCCTCGAAGAACGCGCCGTAGGCCACCCGCGCCAGGTTGGATCCCAGGCTGACCCGACGCACGCCCAGTGCGGCCAATTCGTCGAGGGTCAACGCCAGCGCCGGCGAGCCCACCAGGATATTGACCGGCTTGGGGGCGACGGCGGCCACCACCTCGGCGATCTGCTCGCGGGTGGTCAGGCCGGGGGCGTAGAGCACATCGGCGCCGGCCTCGGCATAGGCCACCAGGCGGCGCAGGGTGTCGTCCAGGTCCGGCCGGCCATGCAGGAAGTTCTCCGCCCGTGCCGCGAGGGTGAAGGGGAACGGCAGCGTCCGCGCGGCCTCGACGGCCGCCTGGATGCGCTCCAGGGCCAGTCCGGCATCGTAGATGGGCGCGTCCGGCCGGCCGCTGGCGTCTTCGATGGAGCCACCGACCAGGCCGGCTTCCGCCGCCAGCCGCAGGGTCTCGGCGCAGGCTTCGGGGCTGTCGCCGTAGCCGTTCTCCAGGTCGGCCGCCACCGGCAACGGCGTGGCCTCGACGATGGCGCGGGCATTGGCCAGCGCCTCTTCGCGGCTCACCGCCCCTTCCGCATCCCGCCGCCCAAGGGAAAACGCCAGGCCGGCGCTGGTGGTGGCCAGGGCCCTGAAGCCCAGGTGCGCCAGCATGCGGGCGGAACCGGCATCCCAAGGGTTGGGCAGGACCAGCAGGTCCGGTCCCTGGTGCAGGGCGGCGAAGTCTCGGGCGCGTTGGCTCTGGTCAGTCATGAGGGTCGCTCCATCGAAGGCGGGGAGGCCCGACCTTACCCCAGGGGAACGGGAGCGGACAGATACAATGCCCGGGGATCAGAGCAGCTCGAACTGTTCCGCTGCCGGGGCCACCTCGGGCTCGACCAGGGCGGGCAGGCCCGGCAGGCGTCCCATCAGGCCGTCGTGGAAGCGCCTGGCCTGGGCGGCGGCCAGGTGGTTGTCGGGGGTGTGCAGGAACACGTAGGGCGTGAAGCCCTCCTCGATCCAGCCGGCCACCTTGTCCAGCCAGGGCTCCAGCCACACCTGGTTGGCGTCGAGGTCAGGGCCGCCGATGAAGCGCACCTGCGGGGCGCGGCTGAACGCCGCCGGGCGCACCGGTACACGTGGCTTCTTCGATTGCGCGTGGCGAACGGCCGGGTCGTCGGACTCACAGGCGAACAAGGCCCGGGAATCCAGGCAGATGCGCTCCACACCACGCTCATGGAGCAGGCGGTTCAGGGCCTTCTCCTCCTCGCCCCGGGCGAAGAAAGCGTTGTTGCGCACCTCCACCGCCACGGCGCGGTGGGAGAAGGTATCGAGCCAGTCCGCCAGCTCGCCGAGTCGCTGTGGCCCGAAGCTGGCCGGCAGTTGCAGCCAGAGCGGCGCGACCCGCCCACCGAGCGGTTCGAGCAGGTGCAGGAAGGCCTGGGTGGCCTCGACCTTGTCCCGCAGGTCGCCTTCGTGGCTGATGTCCCGGGGCAGCTTGGCGCAGAAGCGGAAGCCCTCCGGCATCCGCTCGGCCCATTGCTGCAGGGTGGCGGGCGCGGGACGGGCATAGAAGGTGGTGTTGCCCTCGACGGCGTTGAACACCCGGGCGTAGTGCTCCAGGGTTTCCGCCGGGCGGACGTCGTCAGGGTAGAGGGAACCGCGCCAGGCTGGCTCGTTCCAGGACGGGCAGCCGAGGAAGTACGGCAGCATCAGGCGTAGAGGTCGAGTCCGAGGACTTCCGGCGCGTCGGCTTCGGAGGCGAAGCTGGCCGTGGAGCTGTAGCTGGCGATGGCCTGGTAGGCCCGGTTGCTGAGGTTGCGCGCGGCGGGTTGCTGCAGATCCTGGGGACGGGCCGGCAGGGAATTGCTGCTGGCATTGCCCGCCTCCACCTTGCGGGGCTGGGCGACCTGTTCGAAACCCTGGGTATTGCCGGGGCTGGACGGCGTATCACGGCGCGCTTCGACCTCGCGCTGCACCTCGCGGAAAGCATTGGTCGCGCTGCCCTGGCGAGGGCTGCGGTCCAGCGAGATGGAGGAGGTGAAACCGTCGATGCGCATTGCGAGCTTCTGCTGTCCCTAAAGGCGGGCGTGAACGGAGTGGAATCTAGCCGGGCGCCGGGTGATTTTCAATCGGCACGGACGTCCGGCCATACCGGCCGTCGCCTATGGCGACCGCCGATGTTTCCCCTCAGACCGGCGCCTTGGGGGTGGCCACGTTGTCACGCAGGTACACCGGCTGCGCCGCGTCGGCCGCGACGGCCTCGCCACGGGCCCAGGCAAAGCCGGCCAGGGCGAGCAGGTCCTGGGCGTGGGGCAGCAGAGCGGCGTCTCGCCCCTGGGTCGGCACCGCCAGGCGCTCGCCGTAGGTGCCCCAGCCGGTGCCGGCACCGAACCAGTCGCCCGCTGCATCGCGGGGCAGCGCCACCTGCTCCGGCGGCAGGACCGCCTCGACACCGGCCAGGCGCATCTCGCCGGCTTCCAGGCGGTAGCAGCCCCAGTAGACCTCGTCCATGCGCGCGTCGATGGCGGCGGCCACCTGGGTCACGCCCTGCTCCCGGTGGGCACGCTGGGCCAGCACCGCGAGGTTGGAAACCGGCAGTACCGGGCGCTCGAGGGCGAATGCCAGCCCCTGGACCACGCCGATGGCGATGCGCACCCCGGTGAAGGCACCCGGGCCACGGCCGAAGGCGATGGCGTCCACGGCGGACAGGGCGACCCCGGCCTCGCCCAGCAAGTCCTGGATCATGGGCAGCAGGCGCTGGGCGTGCTGCCGGGGAATCACCTCGTAATGGCTGAGCACGCGCCCTTCATGCAGGAGGGCGACGGAACAGGCTTCGGTGGCGGTATCCAGGGCCAGCAGGGTGGTCATCGGGGCATCCAGGTGAGCGAAAAAAGGCGCGCATTATAAACGCCAACGGCCCGCAAGCGGGCCGTTGGTCGGGATGATCGCGAGGGATCAGGACAGGGCGGCGAACACCTTGGCGGTGATCTCGTCGACGCTGCCCACGCCGGCGACGGCGCTGTACTTCGGCGTGCCTTCGGCGGCCGACAGCTTCTGGTAGAAGTCCACCAGCGGCTTGGTCTGGGAGTGGTACACGGAGAGGCGATGACGCACGGTCTCCTCGGTGTCGTCCTTGCGCTGCACCAGCTCTTCACCGGTGACGTCGTCCTTGCCCGCGACCTTAGGCGGGTTGTAGACGACGTGGTAGACGCGGCCACTGGCCTCGTGCACACGGCGACCGGCGATGCGCTGGACGATCTCCTCGTCATCGACGGCGATCTCGACCACGTGGTCGATGCTCACGCCTGCCTCCTTCATGGCCTCGGCCTGGGGAATGGTGCGCGGGAAGCCATCGAACAGGAAGCCGTTGGCGCAATCGGGCTGGGCAATGCGTTCCTTGACCAGATTGATGATCAGGTCGTCGGAGACCAGGCCACCTGCATCCATCACGCTCTTGGCCTTCAGGCCCAGCTCGGTACCGGCCTTCACGGCGGCACGCAGCATGTCGCCGGTGGAGATTTGCGGGATGGAGAATTTCTTGGTGATGAAACCAGCCTGGGTACCTTTGCCGGCACCGGGCGCCCCCAGCAGAATCACGCGCATCGATGTGCTCCTCAAGAATTGTTTTGAAGTCTTCGGATTCGCCTCGTGGGGCCAATCTCAGTATCGGTTTCGGCGTCTTCGAGCGGCCAAAAGGTTGCTCAAGATACACAGCACCCCTATAGCGCACAAGCCGTCGAAAGTCGGAGCAAAAGGCCCTCTAGCCGGTGTTCCGCAGGCCCGCCGCGATGCCCGCCACGCTCACCAGCAAGGCCAGCTGCAGGGGGTCTTCCACGCGGTTTCCGGCCGCTCTGGAACGGGCCAGGAGCTCGGTCTGCAGCAGGTGAAGCGGGTCCAGGTATATATTCCGCACGCCGATGGCCTCGCGGGTCTCCGGACTGAGGGCGAGCAGCTCGGAATGGCCGGTCACGCGCAGTACCGACGTACAGGCCTGCGACAATAGGTCGCGTAAATGCGCACCCAGCGGACGCAGGCCATTTTCCACCAGACGTTCGTCGTAGAGCGCCGCGATCGGCGCGTCGGCCTTGGCCAGGACCATCTCCAGCATGTCGATGCGGGTGGCGAAGAACGGCCAGCTCTCGCGCATGCGCTGCAGCAACGGCCCCTCGCCCCGCGCCTCGGCGCCCTGCAATGCGCGCTCCCAGCCCAGCCAGGCCGGCAGCATCAGCCGCGTCTGGGTCCAGGCGAAGATCCAGGGGATCGCCCGCAGGCTCTCGATGCCGCCGGCCCGGCGCTTGGCCGGCCGACTGCCCAGGGGCAGCCGGCCCAGCTCCTGCTCGGGCGTGGCCTGGCGGAAGTACTCGACGAACAGCGGGTGCCCGCGCACCACGTCGCGGTAGCCGGCCAGGCCATCAGCGGCCAGCCGGTCCATAGCCTCGCGCCAGGCCGGCTCGGGCTCCGGCGGCGGCAGCAGGGTCGCCTCCAGCACTGCGGCCAGGTAGAGGTTGAGGTTCTGCTCGGCGATGTCGGGCAGGCCGAACTTGAAGCGGATCATCTCGCCCTGCTCGGTGGTGCGGAAACGCCCCGCCACCGAACCCGGCGGCTGCGACAGGATGGCCGCGTGGGCCGGGCCACCACCGCGCCCCACCGTGCCGCCCCGGCCATGGAACAGCAGCAGTTCGACGCCATGCCGGGCGCACACCTGCACCAGTGCTTCCTGGGCACGGTACTGGGCCCAGGCGGCGGCGGTGGTGCCGGCGTCCTTGGCCGAGTCGGAGTAGCCGATCATGACTTCCTGCGGGCCGCACAGGCGCGCGCGGTAGTCCGCCAGGCCCAGCAACCGGTCGATGGTCGGCGCGGCGTTGTCCAGGTCTGCCAGGGTCTCGAACAGCGGGACTACACGGATCGGCCGTTGCAGCCCGGCCTCCTTCAGCAGCAGTTGCACGGCGAGCACGTCCGAGGCCGCCCCCGCCATGGAGATCACGTAGGAGCCGAGTGATGCCGCCGGCGCCTGGGCCACCACGCGGCAGGTGGCGAGCACCTCGGCGGTGTCCTCGCCGGGCTGGTGATGAGGCGGCAGCAGCGGGCGCGGGTTGGCCAGCTCACGCAGGAGGAAGGCCAGGCGCGTGTCCTCGTCCCACTGGCTGTAGTCGCCCAGCCCGAGGTAGTCGGTGATCTCCGCCAGGGCGGCGCGGTGGCGGGCCGAGTCCTGGCGCACGTCCAGGCGCACCAGGAACAGGCCGAAGGTGGCCGCGCGGCGCAGGCAATCCAGCAGCGCGCCGTCGGCGATCACACCCATGCCGCAGGCATGCAGCGAGCGGTGGCAGAGCTCCAGCGGTTGCAGCAGGTCTTCGTTGTCCTGCAGCACGTCGGTGCCGGGCAGCCGCTCGCCGTCCAGCGCGGCCTGGGCCCAGGCACGGGTGGCGCGCAGGCGCTCGCGCAGTTGCTTGAGCAAGGCGCGGTAGGGTTCGGCCTGTTCGCCGCCGATGCATGCCAGCAACTCATCGCTGGCGCGTTGCATGGACAGCTCGGCGGCCAGGTGATCGACGTCGCGCAGGTACAGGTCAGCCGCCATCCAGCGGGCCAGCAGCAGCACCTGGCGGGTCACCGCTGCGGTGACGTTGGGGTTGCCGTCGCGGTCGCCGCCCATCCACGAGGCGAAGCGCACGGGCGCGGCGCGCAGGGGCAGGTGCTCGCCGGTGGCGGCGAACAGCGCCTGGTCGGCCTTGCGCAGCACGTTGGGCAGCGCTTGCCAGAGGGAATGCTCGATCACCGCGAAGCCCCACTTGGCCTCGTCCACGGGGGTCGGCCGCTGGCGGCGGATCTCGTCGGTGTGCCAGGCCTCGGCGATCAGCCGGCGCAACGCCAGGTGCACGGACTCGCGCTCCGCGTCGGTGAGGTCGTCATGGTCCAGGCGGGCCAGTTGCGCCGCCATGGCGTCGTACTTCTGGATCAGCGTCCGCCGGGCCACCTCGGTGGGGTGGGCGGTGAGCACCAGTTCGATGTCCAGCGTCGCCACCTGGCGGGCCAGCGCATCGGGGGCGTGGCCGGCCTGACGCAGGCGCTGCAGCAGTTCCGGCAGCACGCGCTGCTCGAACGCCAGCGGCTCACCCGGCGCCTGGCGGCGTACCCGGTGGTACTGCTCGGCGATGTTGGCCAGGTTGAGGAACTGGTTGAAGGCACGGGCTACCGGCAGCAGCTCGTCGGTGGTGAGGTCGGCGAAGGACGCCTCCAGCCGCTGCCGCCCTTCTGCCACACCCTGGCGCGCGGCCTTGGCGCCCTTGCGGATGCGCTCGATCTTCTCCAGGAAGGCATCGCCCCACTGGTCACGGATGGTGTCACCCAGCAGTTCGCCGAGCAGGTGGACGTCTTCACGCAGGCGCGGGTCGATCTCCGCCATGGCAGGCCTCTCCGGTAATGGGCAAGGGAGTTCCAGAGTGCCCATGGCAGGCATCACTGGCAAGACCGCCGCTCTACCCCGCGGCACCTGCGCTCCGGCTCGCTGCGGTCAAGGGCTGTGACCCTGCCTCGTAAATTTTCTTGAACATTTTCGACAGGCGGCCGGTCACACCCCATAAGCCAGGTCATTCGGCAAACGCCGCCTAAAAGCGGCTATCCGGCGCCAATAGGTATTCATTGGCGCGCATCTGGCAGGAAAGTAGCCATGAGGCCCCACCGGGCCGAGGTCACCAATGGAGCTGAACATGATGAAAAAGCGCGCTGCTGTAGCGAATCCGAGAACAGTGATGGCCGTGCTGGCCCTGGGCGCTACCGCCCTGCTCGCCGGCTGCGCCGGCAACCCGCCGACCGAACAGTTCGCCGTCACCAACACCGTGGTCAAGAGCGCAGTCGATGCCGGCGCTCCGCAGTACGCCCCGGTTGAAATGAAGACCGCCCAGGACAAGCTCGACCAGGCCGAGCGCCTGATGCGCAACGAGCGCTACGACGAGGCCCGCCGCGTTGCCGAGCAGGCCGAGTGGGACGCCCGCGTGGCCGAGCGCAAAGCGCTGGCGGTGAAGGCCGAGAAGGTGCTGGACGATGCCCACCAGGGTGTCCAGCAGATCCGTGAAGAGGGCTCGCGCACCCCGATCCTGGTGCAGTGAACCCCGGCCTCCGAACCCAGTTAAGGATGATCCCCATGAACAAGCTGATCAGCGTTTCCGCCCTTTCCGTGCTGAGCCTGGCCCTGGTGGCCTGCGCCTCCAAGCCGAACCCGAACCTGGACCAGGCCCGCAGCAACTATTCCCAGCTGCAGGCCGAGCCCCAGGCCAACAGCCTGGCCGCCCTCGAGACCAAGGAAGCCGGCGACATGCTCAGCCGTGCCGAGCAGGCCTACGCCGACAAGCAGGAGCCGGTGCAGGTGGACCACCTGGCGTATCTGACCAACCAGCGCGTCGAACTGGCCCGCCAGACCATCAAGCAGAAGGCCGCCGAAGAGGCCCTGGCCAAGGCGCCGGCCCAGCGTACCCAGGCCCAGCTGGACGCCCGCAACCAGCAGGTGGACGTGCTGCTCAACCAGCTCAAGGCCAAGCAGACCGACCGTGGCCAGGTGGTGACCCTGGGTGACGTGCTCTTCGAGGTGGACCGCGCCGAGCTGACCCCCAACGGCATGCAGAGCGTGCACCAGCTGGGCACCTACCTGACCCAGAACCCGGACCGCCAGGTGATGATCGAAGGCTTCACCGACAACACCGGCACCGTCGACCACAACCTGCGCCTGTCCCAGGCCCGCGCCGACTCCGTGCGCCGTGCCCTGGTGGCCATGGGCGTGAACCCGAGCCGCGTCACCACCCACGGCTTCGGCAAGGACTACCCGGTGGCCAGCAATGACTCGCCCTCCTCCCGCGCGCTGAACCGCCGGGTCGAGGTGACCATCGCCAACGGCCCCGGCCCGGTCGCACCCCGCGCCCTCTGAGGCCGTCGCGTCCATGAAGAAGCCCGCCTGATGGCGGGCTTTTTCATGCAGCGATCTTCACTCAGTGCCGCCCGTGCACACCCGGCACATGCAGGTGCCCCGCCTCGGCGCAGGCTTCGGACACCACGCTGGGCGGTGCCGGCTGCTCCAGCTCCCGCAGGATACCGCACGACTCGCTGCTGCCGGCGCCCTGGCACTGGGCGCGCAGGTCCCGCAGCTGGCCCTGCAGCGCACGCAGCTCGGCGATGCGCACCTCGACGTGGTGGATGTGCTCGTCGATCAGCCGGTTCGCCGCTGCGCAATCGGCCTCGGGGTTGTCCCGCAGGCGCAGCAGCTCGCGGATCTCCTGCTGGGTCATGTCCAGCGAGCGGCAATGGCGGATGAACGCCAGGCGCTCCACGTGGGCCTGGGTGTAGAGGCGGTAGTTGCCCTCGCTGCGCGCGGGCTCGGGCAGCAGCCCCTCGCGCTCGTAGTAGCGAATGGTTTCCACCGGGCATTCGGTCAGCCGGGCCAGTTCACCGATCTTCATGAGCAGCACTCCTTGACTCTGTAGTTGCTACAGGGTGTGCAATGACGCCCGTACCGTCAATGGAGTCCGCCATGAGCCAGGACAATTGCTGCAACCACAACCACGGACGTGCGGCCACAGCCAAGCCGAAGGCAGCCCACGGCCATCACGATCACGATCACGATCACGATCACGATCACGATCACGATCACGATCACGATCATCAGCCTGCGGGCCCCGCGCCGGAGTTGCACGCCCCG
The DNA here is from genome assembly GCF_032621675.1 of Pseudomonas sp. zfem003. Lineage (NCBI taxonomy): Bacteria > Pseudomonadati > Pseudomonadota > Gammaproteobacteria > Pseudomonadales > Pseudomonadaceae > Pseudomonas > Pseudomonas sp. zfem003. Next base: position 264,023 of record NZ_JAVYJG010000005.1, read on the forward strand.
GACGCCACCCTCGGCGAGGCGCGCTGGAGCAGCCTGCGCATCGAGGCGATGGACTGCCCCACCGAGGAGCGCCTGCTGCGTGACGCCCTGGGCAAGGTCCCGGCCATCGAGGCCCTGGAATTCAACCTGATGCAGCGGGTGCTCAAGGTCCGCCACCGCTTCGTCGACCTGGCGCCGCTGCAGCAACTGGTGGCCCAGCTGGGCATGCAGGCCGAGCCCCTGGAAGCCGGCGCGCCGGCACCGGCCGAGCGCCGCAAGCCCTGGTGGCCGCTGGCCCTGGCTGGCGTCGCCGCCCTGGCGGCCGAAGCCTGCGAGTGGTTCTCCATAGGCCCGGGCTGGCTGGAAGCCGGGCTGGCAGTGCTGGCCATCCTCACCGCCGGCCTGCCCACCTACCGCAAGGGCTGGATCGCGCTGAAGAACCTCAACCTCAACATCAACGCGCTGATGAGCATCGCCGTCACCGGCGCCATGCTGATCGGCCAGTGGCCGGAAGCGGCCATGGTCAGCGTGCTCTTCGCCATCGCCGAGCTGATCGAGGCGCGCTCCCTGGAACGGGCGCGCAACGCCATCCGCGGCCTGCTGGACCTGGCGCCCGAGCAGGCCACGGTGTGGCAGGACGGCAGCTGGCAGGCGCTGTCTTCGCGCGAGGTGCAGGTCGGCGCACGGGTGCGGGTACGCCCCGGTGAACGCATCGCCCTGGACGGCGAAGTGCTGCGCGGCCGCTCCAGCGTCAACCAGGCACCCATCACCGGCGAGAGCCTGCCGGTGGAGAAGGAGCCGGGCGAAACCCTGTTCGCCGGCAGCATCAACGGCGAGGGCGAGCTGGAATACAGCGTCACCCGCGCGGCGGACGACAGCACCCTGGCGCGCATCATCCACGCCGTGGAGGAAGCCCAGGGCGCGCGGGCGCCGACCCAACGCTTCGTCGACGCCTTCTCCCGCGTCTACACCCCGGTGGTGTTCCTCATCGCCGTGGCCACTGCCGTGGTGCCGCCGCTGCTGCTGGGCGGGCTGTGGCTGGACTGGATCTACCGCGCGCTGGTGCTGCTGGTGATCGCCTGCCCCTGCGCCCTGGTGATCTCCACGCCGGTCACCCTGGTCAGCGGGCTCGCCGCAGCCGCGCGCAGCGGCGTGCTGGTCAAGGGGGGCGTGTTCCTGGAGATGGGCCGCCAGCTCGCCTGGGTCGCCCTGGACAAGACCGGCACCCTGACCCACGGCCAACCGACCCAGACCGACCACGTACGCCTGCGCGACCTGCCGGGCCTCGACCCACGCCAGCTGGCCGCCAGCCTGGCCGCCCGTTCGGACCACCCGGTGTCCCAGGCCATCGCCCGGGCGGCCGAGGCCGACGGCGTCGCCCTGCTGGAGGTGGACGAGCAAGCCGCCCTGCCCGGCCGTGGCGTACGGGGCACGGTAGCCGGGCGTGCCTGCCACCTGGGCAACCACCGCCTGGTGGAAGAGCTGGGGTTGTGCTCGCCCGAACTGGAGGCCCGCCTGGACGTGCTGGAGCGCCAGGGCAAGACGGTGATCGTGCTACTCGACGAACAGGGCCCGCTGGCGCTCTTCGCCGTGGCCGACAGCGTCCGCGAGACCAGCCGTGAAGCAGTGGCCGAGCTGCACCAGCTGGGGGTGCGCACCCTGATGCTGACCGGCGACAACCCGCACACCGCTGCGGCCATCGCCGCCCAGGTGGGCATCGACGAAGCACGCGGCAACCTGCTGCCGGAAGACAAGCTGGCCGCGATCCGCGAATGCCAGGCCGGCGGCAAGCGGGTCGGCATGGTCGGCGACGGCATCAACGACGCACCGGCCCTGGCCCGCGCCGACATCGGCTTCGCCATGGGCGCGGCGGGCACCGACACCGCCATCGAGACCGCCGGCGTGGCGCTGATGGACGACGACCTGCGCAAGCTGCCGCAGTTCATCCGCCTGTCGCGCCGGACCTGGTCGGTGCTGGTGCAGAACATCGCCCTCGCCCTGGGCATCAAGGCGGTGTTCCTGGTGCTCACGCTGATGGGCGAAGGCACCCTGTGGATGGCGGTGTTCGCCGACATGGGCGCGAGCCTGCTGGTGGTGTTCAACGGCCTGCGGCTGTTGCGCGGTGTGAAGTAGAGGAGCGGCATCGCCCGGCTACGGAACAACCCACGTAGCCCGGGCTTCAGCCCGGGGCGGTTCCCCCCAAGGAAGCAGCGGGCCCGGAATGTCGCCGGGTCATTCTGGTGCTTCAAGCCACTGAAAAGCGGTGGGCTGAAGCGGAACGCCGCCCGACCCACCCTAGGTGGAGAGGGATCAGGCGAGGGCGTTGCGGTAGACGCGGGCCATGTCGTCGGCGAAGGCCACCAGCAGCACCTCTTCCAGGCTGCTGCCGGCGGAGCGCGCTTGGCGCAGTTCGTGGACGGCCACGGCGGCAGCGGCCTCCAGCGGGTAACCGTAGATGCCGCAACTGATGGCCGGGAAGGCGATGCGCGCCAGCCCTTGCGCCTCGGCCAACGCCAGGCTGTTGCGGTAGCAGCGGGCGAGCAGCTCGGGCTCGCCCTGGTCACCGCCGCGCCAGACCGGCCCGACGGTGTGGATCACGAAGCGCGCCGGCAGGCGGTCGCCCGGGGTGATGCGCGCCTCGCCCGTGGGGCAGCCGCCGATGATCCGGCAGCGGGCCACCAGCTCCGGCCCCGCCGCGCGGTGGATCGCGCCATCGACGCCACCCCCGCCCAGCAGGGAGGAATTGGCGGCGTTGACGATGGCGTCCACATCGAGGGTGGTGATATCGCCCTGCCAGACGGTGATCTTCATCAGCGGTCTCAGCGGACTTCCTGCGGGGTTTCCTGGCCCATGCAGCGCACGGCCTGCTTCTTGTTGTCCACCAGCACGCCGGTCAGGCCCTTCTGCTGGGTGTCGAACAGCACCAGCACGCCATCGATGCACTGCGCGACCTGGTTGGCCGGCTGCAGCGAGACCTTGTAGTCCTCGCCAGGAATGGTCTTGAGCATGGTGAAGTCGGACAGCAGCAACGCGTCCTCGGGTTTGGCGAAGTGCAGGTAGCCGTAGTACCAGAGGACCATCACGGTGCCGATGATGGTGCCGACGCCGGTGAGGATCAGCGGAATGGGGTTGCGTTCGCTCATTGGGGACTCTCTGTATTCGGGACTTCAGCCAGCCGTCGCAACCCGACGAACCCCTTGGGGTCGTCGAGGTAACGCAGCATCACTTCGCGCCAGGTGGGGTCGGCAAAGGTCTGCACGTGCCCGCCCCGGGTCGGCTGGAACACCCGTGGCGGGGGCGCAGCTTGATACAAGCGCACGCCATTGGAAAGGGGCACCACCGGATCGTCGATGCTCTGGTAGATCAGCATCGGCAGCCCCTGCAGGCGGCCGATGGCGCCGATTGCACTGTCGCCATCCGGCACCAGCCAGGACAGCGGCACTTGCAGCGGCCAGGTTAACCAGGCGTTGCCGAGGGTGAATTGAGCCACGTCACGGTAGCTGGCCGGCACGCCGTCCAGCACCAGCGCCCGGACGCCGGCCCGGCGCTCGGGGTGCTCGGCCAGGTAGCGCACCGCCAGGGCGCCGCCCAGGCTCTGCCCGAGGATGATGCGCGGCTGGCCCTGGGCCTCGGGCGCACGGTCGAGCCAGTCGAAGGCGGCGTCCAAGTCGAGGAACACATCCGGCAGGGCCGGCCGGCCTTCGGAGTAGCCGTAGCCGCGATAGTCCAGCATCAGCACCTGGTAGCCCTGCTCGGGCAGCCACCAGCTGCCGCCGAGGTGGCTGGCGAGGTTGCCGCCGTTGCCGTGCAGGTGCAGCACGGTGCCCTTGACCGCCTTGCCCGGCGCCACCGGCAGCCACCAGCCGTGCAGGCGCAGGCCGTCGCGGGTCACCAGCTGCACATCGCGGTAGGCCAGCCCGGCCCGCTCGGGGGTGAAGGGCAGCTCGCGCTCGGGGTAGAACAGCAGGCCGCTGCAGCCGCTCAGCAGCGCCGCCAGCAGCAGCGGGACGAGGCGCCTCACTGGCCGCCGGCGCGGGTTTCCTCGCGCGCCTTGTAGGTGGCTTCGTAGATGCGCTCGGCCAGGCGCGAGAAGGGTAGGCTCTGGACCCACACCGTCCCGGTGCCGCGCAGGGTGGCCAGGAGGATGCCCTCGCCGCCGAAGAGCATGCTCTTCAGCCCGCCGGCCAGGCCGATGTCGTAGTCGATGCCCTGGGTGAAGGCCACCAGGCAGCCGGTGTCCAGGCGCAGGGTCTCGTTGTTCAGCTCCTTGCGGATCACCGTGCCGCCGGCATGCACGAAGGCCAGGCCATCGCCCTCCAGCTTCTGCAGGATGAAGCCTTCGCCGCCGAAGAATCCGGCGCCCAGGCGCTTGTTGAAGGCAATGCCGATGCGCGTGCCGTGGGCCGCGCAGAGGAAGGCGTCCTTCTGGCAGACCAGTTGCCCGCCGACCTGGGCCAGGTCCACCGGCACCACGGTGCCCGGGTAGGGCGCGGCGAAACCGACGCGCTGCTTGCCCTGCCCTTCGTTGGTGAAGTGGGTCATGAACAGCGACTCGCCGGTGAGCATGCGCTTGCCGGCGCCCCACAGCTTGCCGAGCAGGCCATTGCTGCTGCCGTCGCCCATGCGGGCTTCGAAGCGGATGCCTTCGGTCATGTAGTTCATGGCGCCGGCCTCGGCGATCACCGTTTCACCGGGGTCGAGGATGATCTCCACGGTCTGCGCCGAGGCGCCGAGGATGTCGTATTCGAGCTGGTGGCTGGCCATGCAGGGCTCCCTTGGAAGTGACTGGGGGATCAATCGCGAGCGCCGGCCAGGCCGCGGTTCGGCACCCCGGGGCCGAGCGCCGCAGCGTCAGAGGATGTTGGCGTAGTCCGCCTCGATGCGGTCCAGGCTCAGGTGGTTGAGGAAGTTGGAGAAGCACATCCACGCGGACAGCGCATTGAGGTCGCGGAACTGCGGCGGCAGGTACTTCGGCGGCACCACCAGGCCCTCGTCCACCAGCTGGCGCAGGGTGCGCATGTCTTCCAGGGTGGTCTTGCCGCAGAACAGCAGCGGGATCTGCTCCAGCTTGCCCTTGCGCACGGCGAGCTGGATGTAGTTGTAGATCATGATGAAACCCTTCAGGTAGGACAGGTCCTTGGTGAAGGGCAGCCCGTCCGGCGACGAGCCCCGGAACACGCGGCTGGCGCTGCCGTAGCTCTCGCCCATGCCGTAGCCCTGCTCGCGGTAGAACTGGTAGACCTCGAGGAAGTCCGCGCCCTCCTCCGCCATGTGGATGGCACGGGTGCGGTTGGTGAGCTTGCGCAGGCGCGAGGGGTAGGAGGCGAAGGCGATCACTTCCATGAGGATCGCCAGGCCTTCCTGGGTCACGGTGGACGACGGCGGGCCCTTGGCGAGGAAGGTGCACACCGGCTGGTTCTGGCCATTGAGGGTGGTGCCGACGTGCACCAGCCCTTCGTGGACTTCCAGCGCGCGCACGTCACGTTCGTTGAACAGCGCGTCGCTGCGGATCTTGATGTAGTCGGCGCCGGCCGCCGCGTCGGCAACGATGCCGTCGGACTCCAGCACGCGGATGGTCTCGTCGCCGAACACCGCCGAGAGACGGCTCTGCAGCAGGCCGACGGCGTCCTTGGCGGTGAGGGTCTTGGGCTCGTCCTTCAGGTCGCCGCGGTCGTCGATCTTGTTCAGGTAGTCCGAGAGCATCAGCCCCAGGTCGGACAGGGTCGGGTCACCGGCATGGAAGGCGTCGGAGGCCGCGCCGTAAAGCTCCTGGGAGATCAGGCCGAAATCAGGCGTACCGCGTGCTTCGAGCATGCGGATGACCATCCGGTACTCCTTGCACATGCGCCGCATGATCTGCCCCACCGGGTTGAATTGGCCGAGCTGGCGGGTGATGTCGCGTTCGATGTTCTGGAATTCGAGTTTCTTGGCCACCGGGTCGAAGGCCAGCGGCCGGCTCTCGTAATAGGCGCGGTCCACCTCGGGCATGGCCTTGCCCTTGTGCTTGAGGAAGCCCTGGCGAACGCTGTCGTCCCACTTGATGGCGTCCAGCACGCGGATCGGCGTCTGCGCCAGGACGATGCGGTCGGACAGGCTGCGGACGGTGTTCTGGTAGTCGTCAGGGACCTTGCGCCGGCTCATGGTCATTCCGCCCCGGCCCGCTGGTAGCGCGCCGCCTCGATGAACACGTCGGAGTTGGCCGGGTCGTCCAGCCAGGCCTGCAGGGTGCTCCAGGGCACGTCCAGCACCACGCCGTCGCCATCGGGCATCTCCACCGCCTCGCCCTTGAAGGTGCCGCGCTCCACTTCCTGGCGCAGGCGCTCCACGTCGAGGTTGTAGACCACCAGCTCGTTGTCGGCGGTCAGCTCGAAGCCGGCGATGGCGAAGTTAGCGCCCCACTGCTTCGGCAGCCCGGCGGAGAGGTACCAGCGGCGGCCATGGTGGGCGACGGTGAAGCCGTACTCGCGCAGGCTCTCGAGGTTGTCCTTGCCGCCCTCGAAGGTGCGGGCACGGTAGAGGTTGGAGCCGGAGCGGCTGATCTCCAGGTAGGCGCGCTCGCCCCACTCGTCCTTGCGCGACCAGTCCCCCAGCAGCGGCATGGGCGCCGGCTCGTTGGCGGGGATCGGCTCCCGCAGGGTGACCAGGCAGCCGCCCAGCAGCAGGAAGGACAGGGCAAGCAGCACGCGCCAGGGGTTCATCGTGTTCTCCTTGTTCATTAAAAACCCCGCGAGGCGGATGCCTGGAGCGGGGTTCGGCGCCACTGCGCTAGAGGTCCATCACCAGATGGAAGTAACGCCTCAGCACGGCTCGCATTTCGTTGATGTCGAGGTTATCCACACCGCCGACAAGGCCCTGATATTCCATCTGCAGAATGATGGCCGTCAACACCTTGGCGTCCTCGGCGGGCTCCTCGGTGCCCAGGACCTGGAAAAAGTGCTCCGCCCCCTGGGAGAGGATGCCCCGGTGGGCCTCGGCGAGCCCCCGCAACCCCTCGTTGATCAGCGCCTCCTGGCGGAACGCCTGTTCGGCGAGCAGCTGGGTGCGGTTCTCCAGCACCTGGCGGCGCACGTACTCGATGGCCAGTTCGACGATGCGGTCGGTCATCTCCCGGCGGGGCTCGCCGCCCTGCTCCATGGCCGCGGCCATGTCCTGCAGGTCTCCTTCGACGCTGCTCCAGAACGCGGCCATGGCCTCGGCACTGCGCTCGACGAACTGGGCGAAGGTGTCGGTGATGAGGTCGGTGATGTCCTTGAAGTAATAGGTGGTGGCCGACAGCGGCACATCCGCCTCGGCGGCCACGGCCCGGTGGCGCACGGCCCGCACGCCATCGCGGACGATGATGCGCATGGCGGCATCGAGGATGGCCTGGCGGCGCTGCTCGCTGCCGTGGCGGCTGGCCTTGCGGCCCTGGTACTGGACACTTTCGGCGAGGGCGCTGGCCGCCTGGGCGGCACTGTCACGACGGGACGGCTGGGGCAAGATGCGGGAACCTTCGGCTACGGGACGTGGATGTCAGACAGTTTCGACCAATCAGCGGTCGATTCAACTGCCACAAGGTAAGAACTTGCGTACTCGACGTGATGAGACCCGGCCGGGGCACACCGCCCGTCGTGCCGTGTGGACGACTTCCCGCTCTGACGCCTTTCGGCGCGAGAAACCGACCTGGACTTCGATCGGGCGGCACCCGGAATGCGGCGTTCAGGAGCAACCCCACCGCTCAAAGAAAGCCAAGCCTCGGCAAGGTATCAGGCTGTTTATCGAGTTCTGTGGTTGTTTTCTGTTTCGCCTTCCCAGGCGAGTTTCTTTTTTCAGTCGTCGGAATGCCGCCCACAAAAAAGAAACCAAAAAGGCTCGCCCCTGCATCCGGATCCCGCTTCGCGGGACTCCCCTCGCTCCATCGTTGCTTCGGGGGCCGGCGCGATGGGCCATCCATGGCCTGGCGCGCCTCTCGCGGCATCCATGCCGCTCGTCCCCCTGCGCAACGACTGCGCTCGGCCTCCTGAAGGGGCAGGTTCCCTGCCTCAACTTCTCAGCCACATGCAATTTCGGAGTGCGCTTCAGATGGACTGCTCCCCAAAAAAAGCAGGCGCCACGAGGGCGCCACAGGGAGCAATGAACAATGCCCTTGTTCTGACCCCCTCGGGGCCGACACGTTCAGTCGTTGGCCCGGATCGGTGGTTTCAGGCTGCCGGCACGGGCCAGACGCCGCCGTCGCCGCAGAGGTAGAGGCGGGTGCCCGGGATGGCCGGTTGTTCCAGCCCGCCGGTGAATTCGCCGAAGGCCGGTAGCAGGCTGACGCTGCGGCCGAGGGCGAAGCAGGGCAGGCGCAGGCTCTGCCGGCCGGGGCCGCGCAGGCGGTGGCAGGGGTGCAGGTGGCCGGCCAGGACGTGGCGCTCGGGGTGGGGTTCGGGCTCGTGGCGCAGGGCGAAGGGGCCGAGCAGCAGTTCGGCCTCGTGCAGGTCGAAGCCGAGGCTGGCGGGCGGGTCGCCGGCGTGGCGGTCGTGGTTGCCGCGCACCAGGTCGATGTGCAGCGCGGGATGCCGTTCGCGCCAGTCGGCCAGGGCCTGCCAGAGACCGTCGTGGCGACCGTGGCGGGCGTGCAGGAAATCGCCGAGGAAGACCAGGCGCCCGGTGTCGTGGCTGTGCAGCAGGCGGTCCAGCCGCGCCAGGTTGGCGGCGGTGGTGCCGGCGGGGACCGGTTGGCCGAGGCGGCGGAAGCTGGCGGCCTTGCCGAAGTGGATGTCGGCGATCAGCAGGCAGTGCTGTTCCGGCCAGTAGAGGGCGCGGTCCCCCAGCAGGCGCAGGCGGGTGCCGGCCAGGTCCACGTCGAGGTGGGTGTTCACGGGCGGCGCCTCCGTCTGGGCGGGGCGTCGGCGGCTTTTTCCAGTTGCGCCACCATGCGGGCGATGCGGTCGGCGAGCTTCTCGGTGCTCAGGCCCTCGCGCAGGCGCTCCACCAGCAGGGGGAAGGCCAGCGGGGTGGCGCGTTCGACGTCCTTCACCACCAGGCGCCGCTGGCGCAGGTGGGCGAGGGCGTCGGCCAGGCGTGGCAGGTCCAGCTCCTGGCGCAGGGCTTCGTCGCGGGCCTGGTGCAGCAGGCGGTTGTCCGGGTCGTACTGGCGGAACACGTCGAAGAACAGGCTGCTGGAGGCCTGCAGCTGGCGGGTGCTTTTGTGCGCCCCCGGCGGGCCGCTGTAGAGCAGGCCGGCGATCTGGGCGATCTCGCGGAAGCGGCGGCGGGTCAGCTCGCTGGCGTTGAGGCTGTCCAGCAGTTCGCTGAGCAGGTCGCCGTCCTCCAGCAGGGCGGGCAGGCGGGCGTCATCCCAGTCGGGTGCTTCGGCGGCCAGCAGCTCCAGGCCGTAGTCGTTGACGGCGATGGAGAAGGTGCCGGGGCGCTGGCGGGCCAGTCGCCAGGCCAGGAGGCTGGCGAGGCCCAGGTGCACGTGGCGGCCGGCGAAGGGGTAGAGGAACAGGTGCCAGCCCTCCCGCGAGTGCAGGCGCTCCACCAGCAGGTTGTCGTCCTCGGGCAGGGCGGACCAGGCGGCCTGCAGGCTCAGCAACGGGCGCACGAGCTGCAGTTCGGGGCTGTCGTAGCGGCCTTGGGCGGCCTCGCCGAGCTGGTGCACCAGGGCGGTGGCCAGTTCGCTGGAGAGCGGCATGCGCCCGCCGTTCCAGCGCGGGATGGCGGCCTTGCGGGCGCTGGAGCGGCGTACGTAGGCGGTCATGCCTTCCACCCGCACCAGTTCCAGGTGGCGGCCGGCGAAGAGGAACACCTCGCCGGGGCGCAGACGGGCGATGAAGCTCTCTTCGATGCTGCCGAGGTGGCCGGCGGCACCGCCCTTGCCCCAGAAGCGCACCTGCAGGCTGGCGTCGCCGACGATGGTGCCGACGCTCTGCCGGTGGCGCCGGGCCAGGGCGCGGTTGGGTACGCGCCAGAGGCCCTGCTCGTCGGGCTCCACCCGCTGGTAGTCGGGGTAGGCGCTGAGGGAGCTGCCGCCGTGGCGGACGAAGGCCAGGCACCAGGCCCAGTCGGCGGCGTCGAGGTGGCGGTAGGCCCAGGCGCCGCGTACTTCCGCCAGCAGTGCGTCGGGCTGGAAACCGCCCCCCAGGGCCATGCTGACCAGGTGCTGCACCAGGACGTCGAGGGGCTTTTCCGGGCTCTGCCGGGCTTCGATGCGGCGTTCGGCCACGGCCTGGCGGGCGGCGACGGCCTCCACCAGTTCCAGGCTGTGGGTGGGCACCAGGGTGACCCGCGAGGTGCGGCCGGGGGCGTGCCCGGAGCGGCCTGCGCGCTGCATGAGGCGGGCGATGCCCTTGGCGGTGCCGATCTGCAGGACCCGTTCGACGGGCAGGAAGTCCACCCCCAGGTCGAGGCTGGAAGTGCAGACCACGGCCTTGAGCCGGCCGTGCTTGAGGGCGTCCTCGACCCATTCGCGCACCTCGCGGGACAGCGAGGCGTGGTGCAGGGCGATCAGCCCGGCCCAGTCGGGCCGCGCCTCCAGCAGGGCCTGGTACCAGAGTTCGGCCTGGGAGCGGGTGTTGGTGAACACCAGGCTGCTGGGGCTGGCCTCCAGTTCGGCGACCACCTTGGGCAGCATGCGCAGGCCCATGTGGCCGGCCCAGGGGAAGCGTTCGACGCTGTCGGGGAGCAGGGTGTCTACAGCCAGGGCCTTGTCCTGGCGGCCTTCCAGCAGCAGGCCCTGGCCGTCGGGTACCAGCACCTCCAGGGCGTGGTCGAGGTTGCCGAGGGTGGCGGAGAGGCCCCAGGTCACCAGTTGCGGGTGCCAGCGGCGCAGGCGTGCGAGGGCCAACTGCAGTTGCACGCCGCGCTTGCTGCCGAGCAGTTCGTGCCATTCGTCCACCACCACCATCTGCAGGTGGGCGAAGGCCTCGGCGGCGTCGGCGCGGGTCAGCAGCAGGGTGAGGCTTTCCGGGGTGGTGACCAGGGCGCTGGGCAGGCGCCGGGCCTGGCGGGCGCGCTCGCTGCTGCCGGTGTCGCCGGTGCGCAGGCCGAGGCTCCAGGGCAGGCCGAGGGCGTCCAGGGGCGCCTGCAGGGCGCGGGCGGTGTCGGCGGCCAGGGCGCGCATGGGGGTGATCCACAGCACCGAGAGGGGCAGCGGCTTGGCGGGGCTGGCGGTGCCGGGGGCGATGGCGTCGAGGGCGGCGAACCAGGCGGCGTAGGTCTTGCCGGAGCCGGTGGTGGCGTGGAGCAGGCCGGAGCGGCGCTGGCGGGCGGCGTCCCAGAGCTGGCGCTGGAAGGGGAAGGGCGTCCAGCCCTGGGCGTCGAACCAGGCGTCGGAGGGGCGGCTCATGCATCGTCCTCTGCCGGGGCATCGCCCAGCAGGGCGTGCAGGCTGGCCAGGGTGTCGGCGTCCTCCACGGGTTTGTCGCGGCGCCAGCGCAGCATGCGCGGGAAGCGCACGGCGACGCCGCTCTTGTGCCGGCGCGAGCGGGCGATGCCTTCGAAGCCCAGTTCGAACACCAGGCTGGGGGTGACGCTGCGCACCGGGCCGAACTTCTCCACGGTGGTGCGGCGGATGATGGCGTCCACCTGGCGCATCTCCTCGTCGGTGAGCCCGGAGTAGGCCTTGGCGAAGGGCACCAGGCTGCGCGGGGCGTCGCCTTCGCCCTCGGCCCAGACGGCGAAGGTGAAGTCGGTGTAGAGGCTGGCACGGCGGCCGTGGCCGCGCTGGGCGTAGATGAGCACGGCGTCGACGCTGTAGGGGTCGAGCTTCCATTTCCACCAGGTGCCGTCCTCGCGGGTGCGGCCGACGCCGTAGCGGGCGTCGCGGGCCTTGAGCATCAGGCCTTCCACGCGCTGTTCGCGGGCGCGCTGGCGTTCGGCGGCCAGGGCCTCCCAGGTGGCGCCGGTGACTTCCGGGGACAGCCCCAGCAGCGGGGTGTCGAGCCCCGCCAGCAGCTGTTCGAGCTGGGCGCGGCGGGCCTGTTGCGGGCGGCTGCGCCAGTCTTCGCCCTGCCATTCCAGCAGGTCGTAGGCCAGCACCCGCACGGGGGCGTCTTCCAGCACCTGGCGGGTCAGGCGCTTGCGGCCGATGCGCTGTTGCAGCAGGGCGAAGGGCTGGGCGCGGCCGTCTTTCCAGATCAGCAGTTCGCCGTCGATCACGCAGCCGTCGGGCAACTGCCGGCAGAGGGCGTGCAGCTCGGGGAAGCGCTCGGTGACCAGCTCTTCGCCCCGGGACCAGATCCACAGCTGGCCGTCGCGGCGTACCAGTTGCGCGCGGATGCCGTCCCACTTCCATTCCGCCAGCCAGTCGCTGGGTGGACCGAGGCGCTCGTCGAAGGCTTCGGGCTCCAGCTGCAGCGGGTGTGCGAGGAAGAAGGGGTAGGGCTGGCCGCCGCGTTCGCGGTGCTCGTCGGGGCTTTCGGCGGCGATCAGCCGGCGGTAGCCGTCGGCGCTGGGGACGCGGCTGATGTCGGTGTAGCCGACCATGCGCTGGGCGATGCGCTTGGGGTCCAGGCCGCTGAGGCTGGCCAGGGCGCGGGTCACCAGCAGGCGCGAGACGCCGACGCGGAAGGCGCCGGTGATGAGTTTGTTGAACACCAGCAGGCCGTCGCGATCGAGCCGCGCCCAGAGCCGCGACAGGCGCTCGGTGAGTTCGGCCGGCGGCAGGCCGCGCAGGGGCAGCAGGTGCTCTTCCAGCCAGTGGGCGAGGCCCTCCTGGCTGTCGCTGGCGGCGGGGGGCAACAGCAGGGCGATGGTTTCGGCGAGGTCGCCGACGCTCTGGTAGCTCTCTTCGAAGAGCCATTCGGGCAGGCCGGTGACGGCCAGGGTGCTGGCCTTGAGCTGGCGCACCGGCACCAGTTGGCGCGGCTTGCCGCCGCTGAGGAAGTACACGGCCCAGGCGGCGTCTTCGGCGCTGGCCTGGCGGAAGTAGTCCTCCAGGGCGGCGAGCTTGGCATTGCTGGAGGTGCTGGCGTCGAGGCGCACGTAGAGGTCGGCGAAGGCCTTCATGCGGGGGCCTCCGGGGTGGCGTCGGCGCTGTCGGGGGGGTCGTCCTCGTCGCCGTATTCGGTGCTGAAGCCCTGGGCGTCGAGGCCCTGTTCGCGCAGGTAGCGCACCAGCACGGGGACCGAGCCGTGGGTGACGAAGACCCGCTCCGCGCCGCTCTGCTGCACGGCCCAGAGCAGGCCGGGCCAGTCGGCGTGGTCGGAGAGCACGAAGCCGCGGTCCACGCCCCGGCGGCGACGGGCGCCGCGCAGGAGCATCCAGCCGCTGGCGAAGGCGTCGCTGTAGTCGCCGAAGCGGCGCATCCAGGTGCTGCCGGCAGCGGAGGGCGGGGCGATGACCAGGGCTTCGCGCAGCAGCGGGTCGTTGCGCTTGAGTTCGCCGGCGTAGCGGGTGGCGGCCAGGCGCACGCCGGCTTCGCGGTAGACGCGGTTGAGGGGCTCCACTGCGCCGTGGACGAGGATCGGGCCGGGTTCGTCCGCCAGGCCGTGGAGCAGCCGCTGGGCCTTGCCGAAGGCGTAGCTGAACAGCACGCTGGCACGCCCGGCGGCACGGTTGGCCTGCCACCACTGGCGCACCTGGTCCATGACCTGGGCCTGGGGCTGCCAGCGGTAGATGGGCAGGCCGAAGGTGGATTCGGTGATGAAGCAGTGGCAGCGCACCGGCTCGAAGGGGGCGCAGGTGCCGTCGGCTTCGGTCTTGTAGTCACCGGAGGCGACCCAGACCTGGCCCTGGTGTTCCAGGCGCACCTGGGCGGAGCCGAGCACGTGGCCGGCGGGGTGCAGGCTGATGCGCACGCCGTTGTGCAGCAGGGCTTCGCCGTAGTCCAGGGTCTGCAGGGGCACGTCGCCGAGGCGGGCGCGCAACACGCCGGCACCGGGGGTGGCGGTGAGGTAGTGGCCGTTGCCGCTGCGGGCATGGTCGCCGTGGCCGTGGGTGATGACGGCGCGGGCGACGGGTTTCCAGGGATCGATGTAGAAATCGCCGGGCGGGCAGTAGAGGCCCTCCGGCCGGGCGACGACCAGGTCCATGGGATGCCTTGCTGTGGGTTCGTGTCTGCTGACCCTGCCGTGCGCCGGTTGGTTCGCCCTCAACGCGATGGATGTCGCAGTTGGACGCGGCATTCGTCGCCGGAGGTGGCCTGGAGCGCGGCAGGTGCGTCAAGATCGTGAACGGCCAGAAGGCCGGTTTCAAGGAGGATGTCCGATGGAGGCTCTCAAAGCCTATTTCCAGCGCCATGGCCACGCCCCGTTCCGGGTCGGGGAAGGGCGTATCAGTGGTTACCTGTCTGCGGCACTGGGCCTGTTGAGCCTCTGCGCGGTGCTGTGTTTCCTGTTTCCCGAGTGGCTGACCTTCGCGGAGTTCCGCAAGGTCTACAGCGAGCAGTTCGCCCGTACGGTGCTTCTGGTGGGCCTGGTGCTGTCGTTCAGCCTGGGCACGCTGAACATCCTGCTGAACCGGCGCAAGCGCCTGGGCTTCACCGGCATCGCGGCCTCGGGGCTGGCGGTGTTCCTGGGGGGGACCAACATCCAGTTCGAGACCATCGGCGAGACGCCCTATTCCCTGGGGCTGGACTGGTTCGTGCTGGCGCTGTTGGTGTCGGCCATCGTCTTCATCCCGCTGGAGAAGCTGTACGCGAAGGACCCGGAGCAGAACATCCTGCGGCCGCACTGGCGCACGGACCTGGCGTACTTCTTCGTCAGCCACATGCTGGTGCAGTTCATCCTGATCTTCGTCACTGCGTCCTCCACCCTGCTGGGGGGCTGGGCGGTCTCGGCGACCTTCCAGGCCGGCGTGCAGTCCATGCCGATCTGGCTGCAGTTCATCCTCGCGGTGCTGGTGGCGGACCTCGGCCAGTACTGGCTGCACCGCCTGTACCACGTGGTGCCCTGGCTGTGGCGCTTCCATGCGGTGCACCACTCCAGCACGTCGATGGACTGGCTGGCGGGCTCGCGCATCCACTTCGTGGAGATCCTGCTGACCCGTACCGGGGTGCTGGTGCCGCTGATGCTGATGGGCTTCTCGCCTCAGGCGATGAACGCCTACGTGATCCTGGTGGGCGTGCAGGCGGTGCTGGCCCACGCCAACGTGCGCATCGATGGCGGCTGGCTGAACTACCTGCTGGTGCTGCCGCGCTACCACCACTGGCACCACGCCCGGCATCCGGACTACATCTACAAGAACTATGCGATCCACCTGCCGATCGTCGACATGGTGTTCGGCACCTTCAAGCTACCGCCGAAGGAGTGGCCGACCCGCTACGGGGTGTTCGGCAAGCCGCTGCCGGACGGCATCCTGCGCCAGCACCTGTATCCCTTCCTGAAGCCGGAGCCCAAGGCGCCGGTGAAGCCCAAGGCGTCCTGAACCCGGACGGCCCCTGTGCAATGCAGGGGCCGCTTTCCCTGGCTTTTCCCTTCTTGCCGATTTCCCGGGCTGAAGCCCGGGCTACGTCCGTGCATTTTTCCGCAGGTTGGCGCCGAGCGCGCGATGCCCGGCGTTGGGCGTCTGGATCGGCCGTGAGGCTTTTCACAGGCAAAAGAAAGGGCGCCGGTGAGGGCGCCCTGAAGATGTGATCTATGGAGTAAGTCCGTTTACATAGACAGCCACCACGCGGGGAGTTCCGCGTGGTGGTGATCATTTTTGCGGGGTGAGCATCAGCCGCTTGGTGCCGTAGACGCCGTCGAGGTTCTGCGACTGGAACGGGAAGCTCAGGTAGCGGGCCTTGAGCCAGGCGTCGATGCCGTCGGCGTAGTGCGGGCTGGCGGGGTTGCCGGACTGGCCGGAGCTGTTGAGGCCGATCATGGGTTCCGGCTGGCCGAAGTCGACGATGATGCGCATGGCCGGGATCAGCCAGGTGTCGAAGTCGTTGCCCCAGTTGTAGCCGGAGACGTTGAGGGTGTTCATGTCGCCGCCGGCGGGGTAGGGGCCGCGGTCCAGGTAACCCTTGATGGCGTTGATGCTGGTGCGCTGGCTGGCGCTCATGTAGGGCGCGAGGCGGGTGGTGTCGGTGGCCCAGGTGTAGGTGTGCAGCTTGCCCCACTGCCAGCTGCGGCGGTCGGCGCCGAGCTTGCCTTCGGCGAAGCTGACGGCGGCGGCGAGGCTGCGGGCGAGGATGGCGGGCTTGTCTTCCTTCTGCGGGGTGCGCACGTCGTCCCAGAAGGGGCTGTCGGCGCGGCCCAGCAGGTGGTCGGCCTGGGCGGAGTAGGAGAGGTTGGCGGTCTCCACCAGGGCCTGCCAGGCGGGGCTGGTGTCCGGGCCCAGTTCGTCGAGGAAGATCTGCCGCGCACTCTCGTGGAGGAAGGCTTCGTAGTAGACGGCGTCGGCCGAGGTCGGGGCGAGGTTGCCGTCGAAGGCCAGCAGGCGGCTCAGGGCTTCGCGGGCACGGTCACGCTCGGCGCCGGGCAGGGCGTCGATGGCCTGCTTGAGCGGCTGGGCCATGGCCGGGTCTTCGAACATGGCCTTGAGCTTGGCGGCGAAGGGGGTGGTCTGGTCGTACTGCATGGCGATCATGCTGCGGGTGTCGTGCTTGCCGCTGCCGGCCAGCTGGGCGATGCGCTCGGCCCGCTCGGGGTAGAACCAGGAGTTGGACAGCTGCACGCCATAGCCGCCCTGGACGGTACGCTGGTTGGCGGTGCCGAGCCAGCCCTGGGGCGGGTCCTGGTCGTAGGGGTGGAGCATGGGGTCGGCGTAGCCGTCCCAGTCGTAGCGGCTGTCCCAGCCGGGAGAGGGCATCAGGCCCCGGCCTTCACGGCGGTTCGGGTAGCGACCGGTGACCTGCCAGGCGATGTGCTGGGCGTCGGCGGTGAGCAGGTTGAGGCCGATGGCGCGGATGGCGCGGGTGGCTTCGGCGGCCTGCTCCACGGACTGGGCGCGGGACAGGTCGAAGAAGGCGTCGAGGGTGGTGTCCTGCTCGAACTGGGCGGTCTTCAGGGCGATGCCCAGGCCGCTCTTCAGCTCCACCGGCTGCAGCGGGTGCTTGCGCTGGCCGAGCACGGAGTTGAGCAGCGGGCCGTGGCGGGTTTCGTAGATGGTCTCGCGGATCGGGCGCTCGCCCTTGATGAAGAAGGTCTCGTTGCGCTCGATGGCCGGCTGCCATTTGCCGTCGGCCAGGTAGTAGAGGCGGTTGCCTTCGCGCTTGACCTTCTCCAGGTAGAGGTCCTGGTTGTCGGCCATGACCATGGTCATGCCCCAGGCGAGCTTGCCGTTGAAGCCGGCGACGATGGCCGGGACACCCGCCACCGAGACGCCGGCGGCCTGGAATTTCGGTGAGCGGATCTGCACGAAGTTCCAGATGGAGGGCATGGACAGCGGCAGGTGGGTGTCGTTGGCGAGGATGCTCTTGCCATTGCGCGCGCGCTGCGGGGCGATGGCCCAGTTGTTGGAGGCGGCGACGCCGAGCATGCCGAGGCCGGCCACCTGGCCGGCGGCCTGGTCGATGCTGGCCAGGCCGGGGATCTGCCCGCCGAGGTTGAGGCCCTTGAGCTTTTCGGCTTCGTCGAAGGGCAGGTTCTCGTCGGGGTAGATCGGCAGCAGCCAGGCCACCTTGTCGGCGCCGACCTTCTGCGCCATGACCAGGGAGGCGATCTCTTCCTGCAGGTTCACCGCCAGGCCGAAGTTGAGCAGGGTGAAGACCAGCACCGAGTCCTCGGGCTTCCAGTAGGCGGGCCGGTAGCCGGATTCGGCCAGGTCCATCGGCAGCTTGTCGCGGTAGCGGTAGAGGTAGGCGTTGACGCCCCGGGCGTAGACCTCGAAGAAGGACTTCAGGCGCGGGGAGGCGTTCTTGTAGAGGAGGTCGGCGCTCTTGCGCAGGTTGGCCGCGCGCATGAAGCGGTCGATCTCCAGTACGCCCGGGCCAGCCATCTCTGCCAGGCGGCCTTCGGCCATGAGGCGCAGGCCGACCATCTGGCTGAGGCGGTCGGAGGCGTGCACGTAGCCCATGGCGAAGAGGGCGTCGTGGAAGGTGGTGGTTTCGATCAGCGGCATGCCCAGCGGGTTGCGGCGGATCGAGACGCTCTGCGCCAGGCCCTTGACCGGCTGGAAGCCGGAGGTGGGCGGCAGGCTGTCGGCGTAGCGGCTGTCCAGCCAGGACTGGCAGCCGGTGAGGCCGACCATGGCGCTGAGGGCGGCGCCCAGGCAGAAGGTGGAGATGAGGCGCTTGGGCGCAGGCGAAGCCATGGGGCGGTGTCTCCCGGGGAAGGCGGCGGTTCGAAACGCGCTACGTTAGAGAGCGTCTTCGGACTGCGCAAGGGCCGGATGACCGGCCTTCCGACGGGGGCGCCCGGGCAGTGCCCGACGCCCGTTGCATCACGGGTGCCGGGCGCTGTGCAGGGGTTACTTCCGGACGGCTGCGGCGGGGTTGATGCGTTCCACCAGGTCGTAGGCGCGGACGGTGGCCGGGCGGGCCTGGATGGCCTGGAACCAGCGCTTGACGTGGGGGAAGTCGTCCAGGTCCTGCTCCTGGTAGGCGTGGGGCACGATCCAGGGGTAGATGGCCATGTCGGCGATGCTGTAGTCGTCGCCGGCGACGAAGGCGCGGTCGGCCAGGCGGCGGTCGAGCACGCCGTAGAGGCGGGCGGTTTCCTTGACGTAGCGCTGGATGGCGTAGGGCACCTTCTCCGGGGCGAAGCGGTTGAAGTGGTGGTTCTGCCCGGCCATCGGGCCGAGGCCACCCATCTGCCAGAACAGCCACTGCAGGGCTTCCTGGCGGCCGCGCAGGTCCTGGGGAATGAAGCGCCCTGTCTTCTCGGCGAGGTAGAGCAGGATGGCCCCGGACTCGAACAGCGAGAGCGGTTCGCCGCCGTCCGCCGGCTCGTTGTCGACGATGGCGGGGATGCGGTTGTTGGGGGCGATCTTGAGGAAATGCGGCTGGAACTGTTCGTCCTTGCCGATGTTGATGGGGTGGATCCGGTAGGGGAGGCCGGTCTCCTCGAGGAACAGGGTGATCTTGTGGCCGTTGGGGGTGGTCCAGTAATACAGGTCGATCATGGCGGGACTCCTCGGAACAGCGCTGGAATGGGGCGGTCAGCCTAAAGGAAACCCGGCAGATACGAAAAGGCCCGTACTAGACGGGCCTCCTTGTGCGGGTGCAGATCAGGCACCGTGGCACTTCTTGAACTTCTTCTGGCTGCCGCAGGGGCAGGGGTCGTTGCGGCCCACTTCCTTCAGCGGGTTGCGCACGGGCTCCTGGTGGCCGTGGTTGCAGTGCGGGCCGTGGACGTGGTGGTGATCGTGGTCATGGTCGTGGTTGCAGTCAGGACCATGGACGTGTTCGTGCTGGCTCATGGGGTGGATCACTCCGGGATGTAGTTGCCCGGGATTATCTCGCCATTGCGGGCGAGGTGCACGCTCTTGCCGAACATGAGGCCGGTCTTCACTTCGCCTTCGAGGCGGTAGCGGATGACCTCGTTGGGCTTCTCCAGCAGCTTGACGATGTACTTCATGTGGCGCCACAGGTTGGTGCGCACCGGCACTTCGAAGGTCTCGCGGCCCAGGGCGGGGACGGTGAACCAGGTGTCGGACTCGCCGGTGGCGAGCTTCACGTCGTTGAGGTAGACGGTGTAGGCCAGGCCACGGATGGGCAGGCTGACGTCGTTGGGGTTGTCCACGCGAAAGCGCAGCAGGAACTGTTGTTCGAGGAGACGGGCCTTGATCACGTCGACCTTGACCAGTTGCACGTCGGGATCGCGAAAGCCCCCGGTCAGCCAGGTGGAACAACCGGAAAGGCCTGAGGCAGAGAGGGTCAGCAAAACCAGTAGGCTGAGAATTCTTATCGTTTGCGCCTGATAAAACATCGCGATACTCCGAAGACGCTCAAGTGTAACAAGCAACTGCTCGGCTGCAACTTGTTGTTGGCAGAAAAAAACCTGCGCCATACTGCGGGCTGTTTTGGACAGGAGTGTGACCGATGAGCCGCTACGAGATCGCCTTCTCCGGCCAACTGGTTCCCGGTGCGGATGCCGACCAGGTGAAGGCCAACCTCGCCAGGCTGTTCCAGGCCGACGCACAGCGCATAGCCTTGCTGTTTTCCGGCCGGCGCATCGTGATCAAGAACAATCTTGATGCGGCCGGGGCGGAAAAATACCGGGTGACGCTGGAGCGGGCCGGGGCGCGGGTGGATGTGCGCGACATGGACGTGGAGATCGAGGAGGTGGAGCTGGCGCCCCCGCCACCCGCCGAGCCGGCGGCGCCTGGCGTGGCACCGGTGCCCGCTGCTGCGGCCCCCGCAGCCGCACCGGCCGGACGCCTCAAGGTGGCCCCGCGGGACGAGTACATGGCGGCCTTCATGGACGTCGACGCGCCGGACTTCGGCATCGCGCCGGTGGGGGCGGACCTGCAGGACGCCAAGGCCGAGCCGGTGGCGCCGAAGGTGGACCTCAGCCAGTTCAGCCTGGCGCCGGTGGGCAGTGACATGGGCCAGGCCAAGGCCGTGCCGGCTGGCCCGCCGCCGGACATCTCGCACCTGAAGCTGCAGGAATGAACGAAAGAGCCCGCCGACCTGGCGGGCTCTTTCGTTCCGGCCGTTGCGCCCTGCCTCAGCCTTGCGGGGCGGTGCAGGTCTGCTTGGCCTTGTCGGCGTCGTACTTGCGGATGGAGGTGTAGAACAGCTCGCAGGTCTGCACCTTGTTGGTCACCTGCCAGGTCTGCTTGCAGCTGGAAAGGGTGGTGGACGGGTCGGCGCCGGGGGTGCTGCCCAGCTTGGCCTGCCAGCAGGCAGCGCTGAGGTCCTGGCCCATCACCTTGAGGCCGGCGGCGTTCGCCTTGGCTTCGTCGCCGTCGTAGTTGTCCGGGTTGGCGGCGTACCAGATGTAGCTCGGGTGGTTGCTGCCCAGCACCGGGACCTTCTGGTCCTTGCCGAGATCGATCTGCCCGAGGCCGAGCACGCCGATGCTGACGTTGTACTGCTTCTTCACCCAGTCCCGGACCGGCTTGCCGAACGCCACCATGGGCAGGGCCGGCTTGCCGGCGGTGAGCTCCTGGACCATCCGCGTCTGGTAGGGGGTGAAGTAGTCGTAGACGGTTTCCAGGGTGCTGCCCGCGTCGGCCGGGGCGGCGATGGGGGCGATGTCGATGATGGTCTGGTAGCCCGGGGTCGCGTCGGCGGCCACGCCGTTGACCACCAGCAGGCTGGCCCAGCGATTGGTGGTGGAGGACTCGAGGTAGTCCTGCGCCTTGGTCAGGGAGTAGTCCGGCGGGAAGTGCAGCAGCTCGACGCTGCGGCGGTTTTCCAGGGCCATGCCCAGCGGCAGGAAGAAGTACCAGTTGTACTGCCACTGCTTGTCATGGTTCAGGCGCTTGGCGCCTTCGTAGGCGCTGTCGCCGGCATCCAGCAGCTTCATCAGCGGCTTGCCGTAGTCGGCCGGCACGCCGGAGAAGTTGGCGTAGACACCGTCCTTGTCGCGGTGGACCTTCACCGAGGCCTTGGCCAGGCCGTCGCGGGCCAGGCTCTGCTTGAGGTAGTGCTCGACCGTCTGCTCCAGGCTCCAGTCGCGGTAGCAGATGACGTTGCAGTTGTTGGGGTAGGCGAACAGGCGGGTGACCCGCTCGGCGCTGCCGAGTCCGAGATGGACTTCGGCGGCCTGGCTGGCGCAGGCCATGGCGGCGAGCAGGGGGATGAGCAAATGGCGCTTGGCCATGGGTGTCTCCTTCTTGGGTTGGCGTGGATTCCTTTCGCTGCGCAGCCGTGTCTAGAGATACCCCGCGCAGCATTTCTTGAATTTCTGCCCGCTGCCACAGATGCAGGGGTCGTTGCGGCCCGCCTTCACCGGCACGGTGGGGTCGATGAAGTACCAGCGCCCGTCACGTTGGACGAAGGACGAGCGCTCGCGATGGGCGTGCTCGCCCTGGCTGTCGTGCCAGCGGGCGGTGAAGGTGACGCGGGCGTGTTCGGGGGCGCCGCCGAGGACTTCGCTGGCCTCCACCTCCAGGCCCAGCCAGGTACTGCCCAGGCTCCAGGTCTTGATCGACTCCTGGTCCAGGCCCGCCTGCTGGCTCGGCAGGGTGGTGGCGACCAGGTAGTCCACCCGGCCCAGTACGTAGGCGCAGTAGCGCGAGCGCATCAGCGCCTCGGCGCTGGGGGCCGGCTGGCCGGCGTGGTAACGGCCGCAGCATTGGTCGAGGAGGTTGCCGCTGCCGCAGGCACAAGGGGTTGCGCTCATGGTCACCACCAGTACTTGCCGAAGTTTTCCGGGTTGGCCCAGAACTTGGCATTCAGCCAGTCGGGCACCTGCTTGTATTCGTGCAGGTCGTAGGTGAACAGGTGCAGCACCTGGCCTTCGCGCTGGAAGGTTTCTGTGGCCTGGAGGGCCAGGGCGAAGAAGTCGGTGTCCTGCCAGCCGCAGGCCGCGAGGTCCACCAGCACGGCGATGCGGCTGGCGTTCAGGTTGCGGATGCCGCCCAGCAGTTCCAGGCCGGTGCGCTTGGGCAGGTGCTCCAGGCAGTCGGCCAGCAGCGCCAGGTCATAGCGTTGGGCCGCCTGGGCGCTGGGCAGCGGGGCGGCGGGGGCGTGTTCCACCTGGCTGTCGGGGTGGGCGGCGGCAAAGGCTTCGGCCGCCGGCAGCGGGGTATTGCCCACCAGCAGCAGGCGGGCCGGGGCATAGCGGTCGAGCAGGGCGGCGACGGCCTGCTGCGGAGTGCGGGTGGAAAAGCTCTGGGTCATCGTGGTTCCTCGGACAGGTTTGCGAAGACTAGCTTGCCCGTGGGGCCAGGCCTAGTTGTGCCGGGTGCCTGGCTGGCAGTTTGCAGGGGCCGCGTCTTTACTCCCCAGGGATCGGCTTTCCGGGCCGACAACCACGAGGAGACAGGCATATGAGCATCACAAGGACAGCAATACCCTTGCTACTTGTGTCGACTCTGCTGACCGGCTGCGCCGGCCTGCAGAAGACCGACTGGCCCAAGTGCGCAGCAGTAGGCGGTGTAGGCGGTGCGGCGTTGGGTGCGATCGAGAGCAGTTCCTGGGCGGGTTGGGGGGCGTTGCTCGGTGGCGGCCTGGCGGCCGGCTACTGCTGGTCGCACGGCGACGGCGACGAGGATGGCGACGGCGTACCGGACAGCCGCGACAAGTGCCCCGGCACGCCGCGCGGTACCGTGGTGGACGCCAACGGCTGCCCGCCGGCGGCCCCGGTGGTGGAGCAGGTGGAAGAGGTGGTGGTGGTCAAGGAGGAGACCATCGTGGTCCGTGACCTGCTGTTCGCCTTCGATTCGGCCAAGCTCAACCCGGCCGACAAGGCCAAGCTGGACACCATCGTCGCGCGGCTGCGCAACGAGGCCCCCAGCGCTCGCCTGAGCGTGACCGGGCACACCGACAGCGTCGGCAGCGATGCGTACAACCTCAAGCTGTCGGAGAAGCGCGCCAAGTCGGTGGCGGACTACCTGGTGGCCTCGGGGATTCCGGCGGACAGCGTGCAGTCGGTCGGCGGGGCGGGCGAGAGCCAGCCTGTGGCCGACAACAAGACCGCTGAAGGCCGCGCGCTGAACCGCCGCGTGGAGATCGTCATCCACCGCTAGGCCACGGCCCGCGTGGCCTGCGGCTTGGCAAGCGCAGCGCCGGGGTCTTTACTCCTGTGTTGCCGGCATTCGGTCGGTGACACAGGAGAACTTCATCATGAGTACCTTTCCACGGGTGGCTCTCTTTCTTCTGGTCGGCAGTGTTCTTTCCGGTTGCGCCTCGACGTCCAGTACGGGCGACGCGCCGCTCAACCAGGGGAACTGGCCAATCTGCAGTGCGATCGGTGCCCTGGCCGGCGGTGGGCTGGGGGCGATCGAGAGTTCAGCCTGGGCTGGGGGCGGGGCCGTCGCGGGTGCGGTGGTCGGCGGCCTCATCTGCTATGCCCAGGACGGTGACGCGGACGGTGACGGTGTCTTCGACCGCCGCGATACCTGCCCCAACACCCCGGCCGGCATGAAGGTCAACCACAACGGTTGCCCGCAGCCGAGCTATCCCGACACGGTGCGCAACGAGCCGCCACCACCCCCGCCGCCCGCCGAGGACGAAGTCATCGTGCTGAGCGACCAGGGCAAGGTGTTGTTCGCCTTCGACTCGGCCGAGCTCACGGCGGCCGCCAAGCAGGAGCTGGCCACCATCGCGACCCGCCTGAACGGCGCCTCGATGGTGTCGGTGAAGGTGGTCGGGCATACCGACAGCGTGGGTGCCGATGGCTACAACCAGCGGCTTTCCGAGCGCCGGGCCCGCAGCGCGGCGGACTACCTGATCAGCCAGGGCGTGCCCTCGGGCAAGGTCACCACCGAAGGGTTCGGCGAAAGCCAGCCGGTGGCGGACAACGGCACCGACGCAGGACGTGCGCAGAATCGGCGGGTGGAGATCCACGTCGACCGTTGAAACATGTCAGACCATCGAAGGGGCCGGCAGGCCCCTTCTTTTTGCCTGTTATCAACCGTCGGCATCTGGCTTATGAAGGGAGGCGCAAAGGTCGCCAGGACAGGATGTCCGTCGCTGCAATTTTATTTCGACGGGGGTATTTGGCTGTGGCGACGTTAGGGGTAAGGTCGCCCCACTAGAAAAACAAAGGGGGTGACATGAAATTATTCCTGGGGGTGGGCAAGTCCGTTGCCCTGCTGTTCTGGCTGGCGGTGCTGGCCAATCTGTTCGAACCCTTCGCTCGACCCTTCTCCACACTGCTCAATGGCCTCGCCCTGCTGGTGCTCGGGCTGCACGTGCTGGAAGCGCTGCTCTACAACGCCCAGCTCCGGGCACGGCCGCACCCCTGGCGGGACCGCCTGCAACTGATGCTCTTCGGCGTGTTCCACCTGGCCGGACTGCCGAAGCAGGAGGCCAGCCATGCGTAGACTCTGTCTCCTCGCCCTGCTGGCCAGCCCGCTGGCCCTCGCTGAAACCAGCGTGACCGTCGACACCAACAGCTTCATCAAGCTGCCGGCCCTGACCGGCATCCTCAGCCTCGATCGCGTGGTGATTGCCGACCACGGCACCCTCGTGGTGCCCGCCAGCATCACCGAACTCAAGGTGGGCGAGTTGCGCATGGGGCGTGATGCGCGCATCGGCATTGCCTCGGCTGATCAGCCCTTCCGCCTGGAAGTCACCCAGGGTGAGATCGCCACCGGCGGCCACATCACCGCCTCCGGCGCAGCCGGCAGCATGAAGAAACCGGCCAGCGACGGCCGCGACCTGACCCTGCGCCTCGGCACTGTCGCCGTCGACGAACTCACCGTGGATGTACGCGGCGGCATTGGTGCGCCGGGCTACAGCGGCCTGGCCGGTGCCGATGGCAAGCCCGGTGGCTGCCTCTGGGGCCAGGCCAGCCGGGGCCACGATGGCCAGAACGGCGGCAACGGCGGGGAAGGGGGCAAGGGCGGGCACATTCGCCTGGAAGTGGCCCAGGACTTCCCGCTGGAGCAGGTACGGGCCCGTGTCGAGGGCGGTGCCGGCGGGCCGGCCGGTGAGGCCGGTGCCCCCGGCGCGGGTGGTGCCGCCAAGGGCTGCCTGGTCTACAGCACCGACCGTGGCCAGAAAGGCCGCGCCGGCCAGCCGGGGCAGGCAGGCCCGGCTGGCACGAACGGTCGCATGGACGTGGTGCGCTACTGACCTCAGAAGCTGGGGCGGGCGGCGGCGATGGCCACCAGCAGCAGCCCCAGCAGCAGGTTGATCCCCACCAGCCGACGGATGCGCCCCAGGGCCGCGCCGCCGGCTGGCCAGTCTTCCGCCGCCACGGCGCGCTTCAGTTCCGGTAGCTGCAGCAGGCTGACCCGCAGGAACAGCGCCAGCATCGCCAGGTACAGGCCCACCATGATGTGCACGTAGCGCGGCGAGCCGTCGAAGCCGGCGAAGCGCAGGTGCATCATTCCCACGCCGCTCAGCGGCAGCGCCAGCACGGCGACCCAGACCCAGACGAAGAACCGGCGGAACACCTCGATCCACAGCTTCAGGCGCTCTGGCGGTTGCAGCGTGGTCACGGCCGCCGGGCGCAGCACCATCCAGGCGAAGAACATGCCGCCGACCCACACCAGGGCGGCGAGGACGTGGGCAGCGTAGAGCGCGGCGAAGGGCGTCATCGGGTTTCTCCAGTCGGAAACAGGGCGCGGTATGATAGCCGCCCTGTTAAAGTACTGAAAATTTATCCAGCTCTCCGGCGTCCGCAACCTCCCCATGCTCAGCACCGAACTCAAGTCCCAGATCCAGGGGGCCTACTCCCGTTTCCTCGAAGCCAAGGGGCTCAAGGCCCGCTATGGGCAGCGCCTGATGATCGCCGAGGTGGCCAAGGTGCTCGGCGCCATCCCCCAGGATGACGAAGGGCATCGCCAGGGCGAGCCGGCGGTGGTGGCGGTGGAGGCCGGCACCGGTACCGGCAAGACCGTGGCCTACAGCCTGGCGGCGATTCCCTCGGCCAAGGCAGCGGGCAAGCGGCTGGTGATCGCCACGGCCACCGTGGCCCTGCAGGAGCAGATCGTCCACAAGGACCTGCCCGACCTGATCCGCAACAGCGGGCTGAATTTCAGCTTCGCCCTGGCCAAGGGGCGCGGTCGCTACCTGTGCCTGTCCAAGCTCGACATGCTGCTGCAGGACGGCCAGGCGCAGAGCGCCACCGCGCAGCTGTTCGCCGAGGAAGGCTTCCGCATCGACGTCGACGAGAGCAGCCAGAAGCTGCTCAACCAGATGATCGAGCGCCTGGCCGGCAACCGCTGGGACGGCGACCGTGACTCCTGGCCCGAGGCCATCGAGGACCAGGACTGGGCCCGCGTCACCACCGACCACAGCCAGTGCACCAAGCGCCATTGCCCCAACTTCCAGCAATGCGCCTTCTACAAGGCGCGCGAGGGCATGACCAAGGTGGACGTGATCGTCACCAACCACGACATGGTCCTGGCCGACCTCGCCCTGGGCGGTGGCGCCGTGTTGCCCGACCCGCGCGAAACCCTCTACGTGTTCGACGAGGGCCACCACCTGCCGGACAAGGCCATCGGCCACTTCGCCCACTACACCCGCCTGCGCTCCACCGCCGACTGGCTGGAGACGGTGGCCAAGAACCTCACCAAGCTGCTGGCCCAGCACCCACTGCCGGGGGACATGGGCCGCCTGATCGAGAACGTGCCCGAGCTGGCGCGGGAGATCCGGGCCCAGCAGCAATTCATGTTCACCGCTTGCGAAGAGCTGGCCGACTTCCGGGCCGGCGAAGACATGGAAGGCCGCGAGCGCCCGCGCCACCGCTTCGAGGGCGGCGTGGTGCCGGAGCACCTGGTGGAGATGGGCATCGAGCTGAAGAAAGGCTTCGCCAAGCTCAACGACCTGTTCACCCGCCTGGCCGAACTGCTCAAGGAAGCCATGGACGGGGAAGGTGCCAACGGCCTCTCCAGCCAGCAGGCCGAGGAGTGGTACCCGCTGTTCGGCAGCCTGCAGACCCGCGCCCAGAACAACTGGGAGCTGTGGACCGCCTTCACCACCGAGGACCCGGAGGAAAGCCCGCCCATGGCGCGCTGGCTGACCCTCGCCGAGTTCGGCGCGGCCTACGACATCGAGGTCAACGCCAGCCCGATCCTCGCCGCCGAGACCCTGCGGCGGAACCTGTGGAACGTCGCCCACGGCGCCCTGGTGACCTCGGCGACCCTCACCGCGCTCGGCACCTTCGACCGTTACCGCATGCGCGCCGGCCTGCCGCGGCAGTCGGTCACGGCCGTGGTGCCCAGCCCCTTCCACCATGCCGATGCCGGCCTGCTGCGGGTGCCGGACCTCAAGGCCGACCCCCGTGACGCCGCCGCCCACACCGCCGCCATCACCCGCGAGCTGCCACGCCTGGTGGAAGGCGCCCGGGGCACCCTGGTGCTGTTCGCCTCGCGCCGGCAGATGCAGGACGTGTTCGACGGGCTGGAGCGCGACTGGCGCAAGCGGGTGCTGATCCAGGGCAACCTGTCCAAGCAGGAGACCCTCAACAAGCACAAGGCTCGGGTGGACGACGGCGAGCCCAGCGTGCTGTTCGGCCTGGCGTCCTTCGCCGAGGGTGTGGACCTGCCGGGTGCCTACTGCGAGCACGTGGTGATCGCCAAGATCCCCTTCGCGGTGCCGGATGACCCGGTGGAAGCGGCCCTGGCCGAGTGGATCGAGGCCCGTGGCGGCAACCCCTTCATGGAGATCGCCGTGCCCGATGCCTCCCTGCGCCTGGTGCAGGCCTGTGGTCGTCTGCTGCGTACCGAAAGCGACCGCGGCACCATCACCCTGCTGGATCGCCGGGTGGTCACCCAGCGCTATGGCAAAGCCATCCTCAACGCGCTGCCCCCCTTCCGACGCGAGATCGAATGACCGGACGGTCCCCGGCGCTTGACGCCGGGCTTGCCTCTGCGATCATTGCCCGCTCGCGCGGACACGGATCGCTCGATCAGCGGCAACATTCGCCGGATCCGTTGTCTATGCACTGACTTTTCTTGGGGATCGGCTTGATGTTCTCGACACCTAAACCGGCACGCCTGCTGCCCATCGTGCTGGCCCTGGCCGGCATGAGCGCCTCCGTCCAGGCCGACACGCTGTTCAATTTCGTGCGTCCGCTGGACGCCGTCACCGTCACCACCCAGGACGCTGCCCTGCCCAGCGTCACCGCGGAAACCACGCCCGAGGGCGAGGTGCTGCGTCGCCTGACCTTCAACCCGGCCGAGAAGCCCAGCCTGCGCCTGGCGCCGCAGAACGGCACCTGGGACTGGAGCCAGGCCGGCGTCATGAGCCTGCGCCTGCAAAGCGCCCAGGACTGGGCCATCACCCTCGACGTCACCGTCGAAAGCGCCGATGGCAAGACCTTGCGCAGTCGCATCGCCCTGCCGGCCGGCCCTGCCCAGACCCTGCTGCTGCCCCTGGCCGCCACCTCGCCCCGTGCCCAGGGCATGCGCGCCGCGCCGCCCCAGCCCTGGGTGAAGGATGGCAAGCGCTACCTGCTGGCCACCGAGGTGGAAGGCGAGCTGGACCTGTCCAAGGTCACCGCCGTGACCCTTTCCCTGGAGCACCCGGACGCGGCGCAGAACATCCTCCTGGGCCGCTTCGGCACCGAGGACAAGAACCCCCAGGCTGATTTCTACGCCGGCCTGATCGATGCCTACGGCCAGTACACCCGCGCCGACTGGCCGGAGAAGGTCAAGAGCGACGAGCAGCTCAAGGCGGCCGCCGAGAAGGAGCGCAAGCAACTGGAGGAATGGAAGGCCAAGCTGCCCGAGCAGGACGCCTACGGCGGTTGGCTCGGTGGCCCGAGCTTCGAGGCCAGCGGGTTTTTCCGCACCGAGAAGCGTGACGGGCGCTGGTACCTGGTCTCTCCCGAAGGCCATCCGTTCTTCTCCCTGGGCGTCAACACCGTCACCCCGGACAACAGCCAGACCTACGTCGAAGGCCGCGAGGGCATGTTCACCGCGTTGCCCAAGGACGGCGAACCCCTCGCCAACTGGTACGGCAACGGCGACAGCCGCCGCGAGACCGGCTCCAACAAGGGCCGGGCCTTCGACCATGGCCGCTGGTACGACTTCTACCGTGCCAACCTGGAGCGCACTTACGGCCCGCAGGAGCCTGCGCGCTGGGTCGAACACAGCCTGGATCGCCTGAAAGCCTGGGGCTTCAACACCGTGGGCAACTGGAGCGCCGGCGAATTCGGCACCGCCCAACGCATGCCCTACACCCTGCCGCTGTCGATCCATGGCGATTTCGCCACCATCAGCACCGGCCTCGACTGGTGGGGTGGCATGCCCGACCCGTTCGACCCGCGCTTCGCCATGGCGGCCGAGCGGGCGATTGCCATTGCCGCCCGTGACCACCGCGACGACCCCTGGCTGATCGGCTACTTCGCCGACAACGAGCTGGCCTGGGCCGGCCCCGGCAGCGATCCCAAGTCCCGCTACGCCCTGGCCTACGGCACCCTGCGGCTGACCACCGACGTGCCGGCCAAGCGTGCCTTCCTCAAGCAGCTGCGCGACAAGTACCGCAACCAGCAGGGCCTGTCCCAGGCCTGGGGCATCGAGCTGCCGGCCTGGGAGCTGATGGAGGACCCGGGCTTCGAGGCACCGCTGCCCAATCCCGAGCACCCGGCCATCGAGGAAGACCTCAAGCGCTTCCAGCGCTTCTTCGCCGACACCTACTTCAAGACCATCGCCGAGTCGATGAAGTGGCACGCACCGAACCACCTGCTGCTGGGCGGACGCTTCGCCGCCACCGTGCCGGAGGCCGTGGAGTCATGCGCCCAGTATTGCGACGTGCTCAGCTTCAACTTCTACACCCGCGAGCCGCAGCAGGGGCATGACTTCGAGTTCCTGCACAAGCTGGACAAGCCGCTGCTGGTCACCGAGTTCCACTTCGGTTCCCGCGACCGGGGCCCGTTCTGGGGCGGTGTCTCCGAGGTCTACAAGGAAGAGGAGCGTGGCCCGGCCTACGCCAACTTCCTCAAGAAGGCCCTGGAGGAACCGCTGATCGTCGGTGCCCACTGGTTCCAGTACCTCGACCAGCCCGCCAGCGGTCGCCTGCTGGATGGCGAGAACGGCCACCTCGGCCTGGTGGCCATCACTGACCGCCCCTACGAGGGCTTCGTCAAGTCGGTGCGCAAGACCAACCTCGACATCGCCGCGCAACTGGCCGCTCCCGCTCCGGCAGCGAACGAGTCGGCCAAGCAGCCGGCCAGCGCACCGAAGGCAGCGCCCGCCAAGCCCGAGACGCCGAAGGCCCAGGCACCCAAGCCTGAAGCCGCCAAGCCGGAAGCCCCGAAGACCGAGCCGGCGAAGCCCGAGGCGCCGAAAGCCGAGGCACCCAAGGCCGAGCCTGAGGCCAGCGAAGCGCCGAAGCCTGAGGCGTCCAGCCCCGTGCCGGCCCAGCCTGCACCCGAGGCCAAGGATGCAGCGCCGGCACAACCCGCCGCGAACTGAGGCCACCCGCGCCGAACTTCAGCGGGGTTCACAGCAGACGGCGGCATCGCAACAATGCCGCCGTCGTCTTTTTTGAAGGAGAGTGATGGTGCAGATCCAGGGTTACTTCGACTTGCGTTTCGAAGCGGTGCGCGACCAGTTCGCCGCCCTGTTCGAGGGCTCCCAGGAGCGCGGGGCCGCGCTGTGCGTGCAGGTGGGCGGGGAGACCGTGCTCGACCTGTGGGCCGGCACCGCCGACAAGGACGGCCAGCAGGCCTGGCACAGCGACACCCTGCTGAACCTCTTCTCCTGCACCAAGACCTATGCCGCCGTCACCGCCCTGCAGCTGGTGGGGGAGGGCAAGCTCGACCTCGATGCACCGGTCGCCCGTCTGTGGCCGGAGTTCGCTGCCGCCGGCAAGGAGCGCATCACCCTGCGCCACCTGCTCAGCCATCGTGCCGGCTTGCCGGCGATCCGCGAGCCGTTGCCGGCCGAGGCGCTCTACGACTGGGACGCCATGACCACCGCCCTGGCCGCCGAGCAGCCCTGGTGGACGCCGGGCGAGGGCCATGGCTACGCGCCCATCACCTACGGCTGGCTGGTGGGCGAACTGATTCGCCGTGCCGATGGCCGTGGCCCCGGTGAATCCATCGTGGCCCGTGTGGCCCGGCCCCTGGGGCTGGACTTCCACGTCGGCCTGGACGATGCCGAATTCCACCGTGTCGCCCACATCGCCCGGGGCAAGGGCAACCTGGGGGATGCGGCGGCCCAGCGCCTGCTCAAGTGCATGATGAGCGAGCCCACCGCCCTCAGCACCCGCGCCTTCACCAATCCGCCGTCGATCATGACCAGCACCAACAAGCCCGAATGGCGGCGCATGCAGCAGCCGGCGGCCAACGGCCACGGCAATGCCCGCAGCCTGGCCGGCTTCTATGCCGGCCTGCTGGATGGCAGCCTGCTGGACTCGGCACTGCTGGCCGAGCTGACCCGCGAACACAGCCTGGGTGACGACCGCACCCTGCTGACCCAGACCCGTTTCGGCCTGGGTTGCATGCTGGAGCAGCCCGATGTGCCCAATGCCACCTACGGCATGGGGCGCCTGGCGTTCGGCCATCCGGGTGCGGGCGGTTCCATCGGTTTTGCCGATCCGGAGCGCGACGTGGCCTTCGGCTTCGTCACCAACACCCTCGGTCCCTATGTGCTGATGGACCCCCGCGCCCAGCACCTGGCACGTACCCTGGCGAGCTGCCTGTAGCGCCACTCGTCAGCTGGAACGAATATCCCTTTTCGGATTAATGGGTTGCGTCCAGAATTTCAGCCTGAATCTGAGATTGATGCGCCATCACGCGATGGCGCATCGGCTTTCTTCACCCCTCCTGTCACGGGTCCTTTCCATGAAGCTGTTCAAGTACTCCACCTTGATCCTCTGCATGACCGTTGCTGGTTGCAGCACCTTCAGCCATGACAAGCAGCCGGCGGAGGCCCAGGCGCAGAACAGCGGCACCCACCACTGGTGGTGGCCGTTCGGTGGGGGCGAACAGAAGGCCGAGCCGGCCAAGGTCGCCAAGATCGACACCCAGGCCACCCAGGCCTGGCTGGACCAGTACGAGCCGCGTCTGCGTGAGGCGGTGAAGGGCTCGCGCATGGAAGTGGAGCGCCGCGACAACGTGCTGGTGGTCACCGCGCCGGTGGACGGTTCCTTCAACCCGGACCGCCCGAGCATGCTGCTGCCGATCTCCCTCGGGCCGGTGTCCCGCGTTGCCAAGCTGGTGGAGGGCGATGCCAAGACCGGCGTGCTGGTGCTCGGCCATGCCGATCCGTCCGGCGACGACGCCAAGAACCGCCAGCTCAGCCAGGAACGGGCCCAGGCCGTGGCTGCCATCTTCCGCCTCAGCGGGCTGCAGCGTGACCGCCTGTCGCTGAAGGGCGTGGGCTCCGACATGCCGCGCGCCGCCAACGACAGCAAGGACGGCCGTGCCCTGAACCGCCGTGTGGAAATCGTCCTCACCCCGCAGGACACCCTGGTGGCCCTGCTGGCGCGTTACAACCAGCCGCCCAAGGTCGCCCAGCAGGCGGTTGCGGCAGATCAAGGCAAGTGAGCGATCCTCGGATAGGCTAGCGTTTTCCCTTTCCGGAGAGCCCCCATGACCCAGACCCTGGCCGATATGCGCCGCGACTACACCCGCGACGGACTCAGTGAGGAGCAGGCCCCCCAGGAGCCGCTCGCGCTGTTCCACCGCTGGTTCGACGAGGCGGTGAAGACCGAGCAATTGCCCGTCGAACCCAACGCCATGACCCTGGCCACGGTGGACGCCGATGGGCGCCCCCATTGCCGGGTGCTGCTGCTCAAGGGGCTGGATGAGCGTGGCTTCACCTTCTTCAGCAACTACGACAGTGCCAAGGGCGAGCAACTGGCGGCGCGGCCGTTCGCGGCCATGACCTTCTTCTGGCCCAGCCTGGAGCGCCAGGTGCGCATCGAGGGGCGCGTGGAGCGGGTGACTCCGGCGGAGTCTGACGCCTACTTCCAGGTCCGCCCGCTGGGCAGCCGCATCGGCGCCTGGGCCTCACCGCAGAGCCGGGTGATCGCCGATCGCGCCGAACTGGAGGCCTTGCTGGCCGACACCGAGCGGCGTTTCCTCAACCAGTCCCCCACCTGCCCGCCGCACTGGGGCGGCTACCGGCTGCTGCCGGAGCGCGTCGAGTTCTGGCAGGGGCGCCCCAGCCGGCTGCACGACCGCCTCAACTACCGCCTGGTAGATGGGCGCTGGCAGCGCGAGCGCCTCGCACCCTAGGACGCCTGGGGCGGCTGCGGGTAACGGCTGGCCGCCTGCTCCAGCCAGGCCTGCAGCGCCTTGCGCTTGATCCCCGCAGCCTTCGCCGCCTCCAGTTGCTCCAGCATGTAGGCGCGGCGCTGCGGGTCATCCCCCGCCATCGACAGGGCCAGGTCGCGGTCCACCCAGCGCTTGATGCGCACGTAGATCCACCAGTGGAAGTACAGGCCCGCGACGGTGGTGACGACGATGATGAAGTAATCCATGGACTAACCTTGCTGCTCGGCACCCTGGCGTCGTTTCGTTGTCCGATGGCCGTGGCTGTACGGAAACTGAACGAGTCTGCACTTTGGCCGAGCGTCGAGTGACAGTTGAAGGTGCCGCGCAGTCTAATGGAGGCGCATCCAATCTGGAGGAAAAATCATGCGTAAATCCGTTCTGCTGGCCGCTTCGTTCGCCTCGATGGCGATGGTTCTGAGCGGCTGTCAATCGAGCCTGACCGGAGACACCTACTCCCGCGCCGAGGCCCGCCAGGTGCAGACCGTGCGCATGGGGACCATCGAATCGCTGCGCCCGGTGAAGATCGAGGGCACCAAGACCCCTATCGGCGCTGGTGCCGGTGCGGTGGTAGGCGGTGTCGGTGGCAGCGCCATCGGCGGTGGCCGTGGCAGTGTGGTGGCCGCCGTGATCGGCGCCGTGGCCGGTGGCCTGCTGGGCGCCGCGACCGAAGAAGGCCTGACCCGCACCCAGGGCGTGGAGATCACCGTGCGCGAGGATGACGGTTCCATGCGCGCCTACGTGCAGGAAGTGCAGGAAAACGAGATCTTCCGTGTCGGCGAACGTGTTCGCATCATGACCGTCAATGGCACCAGCCGCGTGACCCACTGATCCATCCCCCCGCAACCGGCGGGCTTTCCGCCGGTTCGTCCCCTACGCTTCATCTCACCAGCCAACCGGCAGGCGATTCATGGCTCTGTAGAGCGGGTCGCCTGTTCCGGCTTGCTAGGTTTTGAAATAATTCATGCATGCGCGGTGATCGATAGTTCTGGATAATCGATCACCGCATCGCCATTGCCGTGCTCAGCGCTGGCAGGCCGAAAGAGGAGGATTTCGATGCTACTGGCGCTGATCGTCGCCCTGCCATTCCTGGGAACCCTGTTGCCGCTGCTGTTCGGCCGCCATTGCCGCACCCGTGCCGCGCTGGCAGCCGCCGTGGCGCCGGCCATCGGCCTTGGCCTGCTGCTCGCCCAGGCCGGCACCGTGCTGGGTGGGGAGGTCCTGAAACTGTCCATCCCCTGGTTGCCGCAGCTGGGGCTGAACTTCAGCCTGCGCCTGGATGGGCTGGGCTTCCTCTTCGCGCTGATGATCCTCGGCATCGGCCTGCTGGTGATCCTCTACGCCCGCTACTACCTCTCCGAGCGCGAGCCCTGTGGCCGCTTCTTCGCCTACCTGCTGCTGTTCATGGGCGCCATGCTCGGCGTAGTGCTGTCCGAGAACCTGCTGCTGATGCTGGTGTTCTGGGAGGCCACCAGCCTGTCGTCGTTCCTGCTGATCGGTTTCTGGGGGCACCGCTCCGACGCCCGCAAGGGCGCGCGCATGGCGCTGGCGGTCACCGGTGGCGGTGGCCTGGCGTTGCTGGCGGGCATCCTCCTGCTCGGGCAGATCGCCGGCAGCTTCGAGCTGACCGAGGTGCTGGCCCGGGGCGAGCTGATCCGCCAGCACAGCCTCTATCCGGTGATGCTGTGCCTGGTGCTGCTGGGGGCGCTGACCAAGTCGGCGCAGTTCCCCTTCCACTTCTGGCTGCCCCACGCCATGGCCGCGCCGACCCCGGTGTCCGCCTACCTGCACTCGGCGACCATGGTAAAGGCCGGTGTGTTCCTCCTGGCGCGGCTCTACCCGGCCCTGGCCGGCACCGACCTGTGGTTCTACCTGGTGGGCCTGAGCGGCCTGGCGACCCTGCTGCTGGGCGCCGGGATGGCGCTGTTCCAGCATGACCTCAAGGGCCTGCTGGCCTATTCCACCATCAGCCACCTGGGCCTGATCACCCTGCTGTTCGGCCTGGATACCCCGCTGTCCAACGTCGCGGCGGTGTTCCACATCATCAACCACGCCACCTTCAAGGCGTCGCTGTTCATGGCGGCCGGCATCATCGACCACGAGACCGGCAGCCGCGACATGCGGCAGATCAACGGCATGTGGCGCTACCTGCCGCACACCGCTGTGCTGGCGATGGTCGCCTCCCTGGCCATGGCCGGGGTGCCGTTGCTCAACGGCTTCCTCAGCAAGGAGATGTTCTTCAGCGAGACCCTCGGGCAGGACCTGCTGGGCAGCTTCAGCTGGCTGATCCCGGCCGGGGCGACCCTGGCGGGCGTGTTCTCGGTGGCCTATTCGCTGCGCTTCGTCCATGACGTGTTCTTCAACGGCGAGCCGCGCCAGTTGCCCAAGTTCCCGCCCCACGAGCCGCCGCGCTACATGAAGGTGCCGGTGGAAGTGCTCGTCGCCCTGTGCCTGCTGGTGGGCATGGCGCCCAACTTCAGCGTCGCGCCCCTGCTGGCGGCCGCGTCCTCGGTGAGCATGGGCGGCACGCTGCCGGAGTACAGCCTGGCGATCTGGCACGGGCTCAATCTGCCGCTGCTGATGAGTACCCTGGCACTGGTCGGCGGCGTGCTGATCTACATCGGCCGCAAGCCGCTGTTCCGCTGGTACGAAGGGCTGCCGGACGCGGACGCGAAGGAAATCTTCGAGGCAGCCGTCCAGCGGGTGATCGGCGTGGCTGCGCGCTTCATCGCCGCGCTGGAGAACGGCTCCCTGCAGCGCTACATGGCGGTGCTGCTGCTGGCGGCCATCGTCGTGGTGGTCGTGGCCCTGGCGCCGCTGACCTCGCTGACGGGCTCGCGGCCGCTCACCGGGCTGGATGGCGTGACGGCGGTGGGAATGCTGGTGCTGGCCGCCAGCGGTGTGCTGACGGCGTTGCTGCACCGCCAGCGCATGGTGGCGCTGCTGGTGCTGGGCGTCGGCGGCCTGCTGGTGGCCCTGGCCTTCGCCCGCTTCTCCGCGCCCGACCTGGCACTGACCCAGCTGACGGTGGAGGTGGTGACCCTGGTGCTGCTGATCCTCGCCATGTACTACCTGCCCTCGCGTACCCCGGCGGAAAGCTCCAGCCTGCGCATCCTCCGCGACCTCGGCCTGGCCGGCGCCGGCGGCACCCTGGTGGGCCTGCTGACCTACGCGGTGATGACCCGCCCGTACACCACCATCGCCGACTACTTCATCGCCAACGCCATCCCCGGCGGCGGCGGGCACAACGTGGTCAACGTCATCCTCGTGGACTTCCGCGGGTTCGACACCCTGGGCGAGATCACCGTGCTGGCGATCGCTGCGGTGGGCGTGCATGCGCTGCTGTCCGGGCTGTTGCTGCGCAACCCCACCTGCGATCCCCAGGGCCGCAACTGGGCACGGGCCAAGCACCCGCTGATCCTCGAAACCCTGTCGCGGCTGCTGCTGCCCCTGGCGCTGATGGTCTCGGCCTTCATCTTCCTGCGCGGGCACAACCTGCCGGGCGGCGGCTTCATCGCCGGCCTGATCACGGCCGTGGCCCTGGTGCTGCAGTACATCGCCAGTGGTTCGGCCTACGTCGAATCGCGGCTGCCGCTGCGCTACCAGCGCATGGCCGGCTGCGGCGTGCTGCTGGCCGGCCTTACCGGGCTGGGCAGCTGGGCCTTCGGCGCACCGTTCCTGAGCTCGGCCTTCGACCACTTCCACCTGCCGCTGGTGGGTGAGTTCGAACTGGCCACGGCACTGGCCTTCGACCTGGGCGTCTACCTCGCCGTGGTCGGCGCCGTGATGCTGATCCTCTCCGGGCTCGGCAAGCTGAGCCTGCACCCGCCCATGACCGAGGAGGTCCACTGATGGAAGCCCTGTTCGCCGTCACCCTCGGGCTGCTCACCGCCAGCGGCCTGTACCTGCTGCTCCGGGCGCGCACCTTCCCGGTCGTGCTCGGGCTGACGCTGTTGTCCTACGCGGTCAACCTGTTCCTCTTCGCCATGGGGCGCCTGGCAGGCGACGCCGCCGTGCTCGGCCAGGGCGGCACCCCGGCCGACCCGCTGCCCCAGGCGCTTGTGCTCACCGCCATCGTCATCGGCTTCGCCATGACCGCCTTCGTGGTGGCCCTGGCCCTGCGGGGCGTCGGCGAGCTGGGCAACGACCATGTCGATGGCCGCCGTGACGGGGAGGGCCGATGAACCACCTGCTCATCCTGCCGATCCTTCTGCCCCTGTTCGCCGGGGCGGCGCTGCTGATGCTGCCCTCGCTGGAGCGCATCAAGCGCACCCTGTCGATCCTTGCCTGCCTGGCGCTGATTCCCGTGGCCCTGTTGCTGATGCGGCAGGCGGCGGAAGGTGACCTGCAGGTGTACGCACTGGGCGGCTGGCAGGCACCGTTCGGCATCGTGCTGATGCTGGACCGCCTCAGCGCGCTGATGCTGCTGGTCACCGCCGTGCTCGGCACCGCCGTGGCGATCTATGCGGCCCGGGGTGATGACCGCCGGGGCATGCGCTTCCACGCGCTGCTGCAGTTCCAGCTGCTGGGCCTGAACGGTGCCTTCACTACCGGCGACCTGTTCAACCTCTTCGTGTTCTTCGAGGTGATGCTGATCGCCTCCTATGCGCTGCTGTTCCATGGTGGCGGTGCCGAACGGACCCGCGCCGGTTTGCACTACGTGGTGCTGAACCTGGTGGGCTCGGCGTTCTTCCTGATCGCCCTGGGCGTGTTCTACGGCATCACCGGCACCCTCAACATGGCCGACCTGTCGGTGAAGGTGGCCGCCGTGGCACCCGCCGATGCGCCGTTGCTGGCGGCTGCCGGGCTGCTCCTGCTGGTGGTGTTCGCCCTCAAGGCGGCGTTGCTGCCGCTGCACTTCTGGCTGCCGCGTGCCTATGCCGTGGCCAGTGCGCCGGTGGCGGCGCTGTTCGCGATCATGACCAAGGTGGGCGTCTACTCCATCGTGCGGGTCTACCTGCTGGTGTTCGGTGCCGGGGCGGGTGAGCTGGCCCACCTGGGCAACGACTGGCTGTGGCCGCTGGCGCTGCTGACCATGGCGGTGGCCGCACTCGGTGCCCTGGCTGCTGCCAGCCTGCAGGCGCTGGTGGCCTACCTGGTGCTGCTCTCCGCCGGCACCCTGCTGGCGGCCGTGGCCCTGGGCACGCCGGCCTCCCTGGGCGCGGCGCTGTACTACCTGGTGCACAGCACCTGGGCAGCGGCCGGGCTGTTCCTGCTGGCCGACCTCATCAGCCGCGAGCGTGGCGAACGCCGGGGCGCGCTGGTGCAGGGGCCGCTGCTGGAACACCCGGCCCTGCTGGGCGGCGCCTTCTTCTTCGCGGCCATCTCGGTGGCCGGCCTGCCGCCGTTGTCCGGCTTCATCGGCAAGCTGCTGCTGCTCAAGGCTGCGACGCCGGGCCTGCCGACGGCCTTGCTGTGGGGCGTGCTGCTGGGCGGCAGCCTGCTGTGCCTGGTGGCCCTGAGCCGGGCCGGCAGCACCCTGTTCTGGCGCACCACCGGGGCTGATGCGCCCGGCGGCGAGGGGCTCGACGGCGTGCGCCTGGCCGTCACCCTTGCGCTGCTGGGCCTGGCGGTGCTGCTGGTGGTGCTGGCCGGCCCGCTGATGGGCTACCTGGAGGCCACGGCCACCCAGCTGCACGATGTTGATCTCTACCGGCAGGCCGTCCTGCCAGGAGCGGGCGCATGATCCGTCGTCTCTTGCCCCATCCGGCCACCAGCCTGCTGCTGCTGGTCACCTGGCTGCTGCTGGTGGATTCCCTGTCCTTCGGCCAGTGGCTGCTGGGGGGCGCGCTGGCCGTGCTCATCCCGCTGCTGTGCAACCCGCTGATGCTGGAGCACCCGCGCGCCTGGCGCCCGGCCCGCCTGGCCCGGTTCATCCTGCTGGTGCTGTGGGACATCCTGGTGGCCAACTTCCTGGTGGCCCGCCAGACCCTCGGCCCGATCCGGCGCCTGCAGCCGGGGTTCGTCGAGGTGCCGATCGACCTGGACAACGAAATGGCCATCAGCCTGCTGGTGTGCGTGGTGTCCCTGACCCCGGGCTCGGTGTCCGCCGACCTCAGCGGCGACCGCCGCATCCTGCTGGTCCACGCCCTGGACGTGCCCGATGCCGACGCGCTGGTGGCGGAGATCAAGCAGCGCTACGAAGCGCCCCTCAAGGAGGTGTTCCCATGCTCGCGTACGTGATTCCCGTCTGCCTGGGGCTGCTGGTGGTGGCCATGCTGCTGACCCTGGCCCGCCTGGTGCGCGGGCCCTGCCTGCCCGACCGGGTGCTGGCGCTGGATACCCTCTACGTCAATGCCATCGCCATGCTGATCCTGCTGGGCATCTGGCAGGGCACCAACCTGTATTTCGAGGTGGCGCTGCTGATCGCCGTGCTGGGGTTCGTCGGCACGGTGGCGGTGGCCAAGTACATGCTGCGCGGAGACATCATCGAATGAACATCGCCGACCTGCCCCTGTGGGCCGAGATCCTGGTTTCCCTGCTGCTGCTGTTGGGTGCGCTGTTCGTGCTGATCGGTGCCATCGGCCTCTATCGCCTGCCGGATTTCTTCATGCGCCTGCACGGGCCGACCAAGGCCACCACCCTGGGTGTGGGCAGCCTGGTGATGGGGTCGCTGGTGTACTTCTCCTGGGTGTCCGGTACGCTCAGCTTCCACGAGCTGCTGATCAGCCTGTTCCTCTTCATCAGTGCCCCGGTCAGTGCCTACATGCTGGCCAAGGCCGCTGTGCTGCAGCAGCTGCCGCTCACGTCGCGGACCCGCGGCAAACCCTGGCAGCAGTAACAGTTTTGCCGGGCGGCTGTGCCTGTCGGGGGCGCCTGCCGCCCCCTAGACTGTCGATTTTTCCGGAGATGGGGCATGGCGCAGCAGGCTCGGTGGGTGGCAGTGGTCTGCCTGGTGCTGGCCATGGCGCTGTGGGGCAGCTCGTTCATCGCCCTCAAGTTCGCTTTCCGCGAGGTGCCGTCGATGTGGGTGATCTTCGCCCGCATGGCCCTCGGCAGCCTGGTGTTCCTGCTGGCCTGGCGCTGGCGGGGGAGGGCTGAACCCCGGCCCGGCGACTGGAAGTACTTCCTGGCCCTGGGCGCCTGCGAGCCCTGCCTCTATTTCATCTTCGAAGCCCTGGCGCTGGAGCACACCAGTGCCTCCCAGGCGGGGATGATCACGGCGCTGTTGCCGCTGCTGGTGGCGATGGGGGCCTACCTGTTCCTCCAGGAGCGCATCACCCGCACCACCCTGGCCGGCTTCCTGCTGGCGGTGCTCGGCGCTGTGTGGCTGAGCCTGGCCAGCGAGTCGGATGCCCATGCCCGCGCGCCCCTGCTGGGCAACTTCTATGAATTCCTCGCGATGCTCTGCGCCACCGGCTACACGCTGCTGCTCAAGCACCTGTCGTCGCGCTACTCGGCCTTCCACCTGACGGCCTTGCAGGCGTTCATCGGGGCCGGGTTCTTCCTGCCGGTGGCGCTGTTGGGCGAACCCTTGCCCGCCGTCATCAGCCCGCTGGCGCTGGGGTCGATGGTCTACCTCGGCATCGTGGTCACCGTCGGCGCCTATGGCCTCTACAATTTCGGCGTAGGGCGCCTGCCGGCCAGCCAGGCCACCGGCTTCATCAACCTGATCCCGGTGTTCACCCTGATCTTCGCCATGCTGCTGCTGGACGAACGCCTCAGCCCTGCCCAGTTCTGCGCCGCTGCCCTGGTGTTCGCCGGGGTGGCCCTCAGCCAGTGGCGCAGCGCCCCGCCGGCCCCGGCCGGCATCCTCGATTGAGTACACACCATGCCCGCTGATTTCCGCCGTTGGACCCGCGATGCCATCCGCCTCATCGAGGCCGACTTCCAGCGCAGCGCCGATACCCACCTGATCCCCCTCGCGCTGCCGGGCTTCCCGGGTGTCGACCTGTATTTCAAGGACGAGTCCAGCCACCCCACCGGCAGCCTCAAGCACCGCCTGGCCCGTTCGCTGTTCCTCTATGCCCTGTGCAACGGCTGGCTGAAGCCAGGAGCGCCGGTGATCGAGGCCTCCAGCGGCTCCACGGCGGTGTCCGAGGCCTACTTCGCGCGCCTGCTGGGGTTGCCGTTCATCGCCGTGATGCCGGCCAGCACTTCCCCGGAGAAGATCGCCCAGATCGCCTTCTATGGCGGCCGCAGCCACCTGGTGAGCGACCCGACGCAGATCTATGCCGAGTCCGAACGACTGGCGCGGGAGAGCGGCGGCCACTTCATGGACCAGTTCACCTACGCCGAGCGCGCCACCGACTGGCGGGCGAACAACAACATCGCCGAGTCGATCTTCCAGCAGATGCGCCACGAGCCGCACCCGGAGCCGAGCTGGCTGGTGTCCAGCCCCGGCACGGGCGGCACCCTGGCCACCCTCGGGCGCTACGTGCGCTACCGCCAGCACCCGACCCGGGTGCTGTGTGCCGACGCCGAGCGTTCGGTGTTCTTCGATGCCTATGTGAGTGGCGACCGCAACCTGACCCTGGGCTGCGGGTCGCGCATCGAGGGCATTGGCCGGCCTCGGGTCGAGGCGTCCTTCCTGCCCCAGGTGATCGATGCGATGGCCAAGGTGCCGGATGCGCTGTCCCTGGCGGCCATGCACTACCTGGCGCAGCGCCTGGGGCGGCGGGTCGGTGGCTCCAGCGGGACCAACCTGGTGGGGGCCTTGCGGGTGGCTGCAGACATGGCGGCCAAGGGCGAGCAGGGCTCGGTGGTGGCGATCCTCTGCGATGGCGGCGAGCGCTACGCGACCACCTACTACGATCCGGCCTGGCTGGCGAGCCAGGGGTTCGACCTCGAACCCCTGGTCGCGCAGATCGCCGCCTGCGCCGAGCAGGGCGCGCCCCTGCCGGATTCGCTGGCGGTGGCCGGGCTCTGACAGGCTGTTGAAACGCACACGGCGCTGCCGCAGC
This sequence comes from Pseudomonas sp. zfem003, assembly GCF_032621675.1. NCBI lineage: Bacteria > Pseudomonadati > Pseudomonadota > Gammaproteobacteria > Pseudomonadales > Pseudomonadaceae > Pseudomonas > Pseudomonas sp. zfem003. Next base: position 306,525 of record NZ_JAVYJG010000005.1, read on the forward strand.
GCCGTGTGCGTCATTCAACGGCGTGCCGGGCCTCGCCCCCTCGCCAGGCGAGGGCCACATCCAGCATGCGGTGGGCGAAGGCCCACTCGTTGTCGTACCAGGCGAGCACCTTCACCAGCTCGTCCTGCACCCGCGTCTGGGTCAGGTCGGCGACGCAGGACACCGGGTAGCCGTTGAAGTCCACCGACACCAGCGGCAGCTCGTTGCAGCTCATCACCCCCTCCGGCAGGCGGAAGGCGCCTTCGCGCAGCGCGGCGTTGACCGCCTCGCGCGTGGTGGGGCGCTCGGCGATGAAGCTCAGGTCCACCAGCGAGACGTTGGGGGTCGGCACCCTGACCGCCAGGCCGTCGAGGCGCCCGGCCAGCTCCGGCAGCACCAGGCCGATGGCCCGTGCCGCGCCGGTGCTGGTGGGAATCATCGAGAGGGCGGCGGCCCGCGCGCGGTAGAGGTCGTCGTGGGTCTTGTCCAGCAGGTTCTGGTCGTTGGTGTAGGCGTGCACCGTGGTCACCAGGCCGCTGCGAATGCCCACGGCGGCATGCAGCACCTTGGCCAGGGGCGCCAGGCAGTTGGTGGTGCAGGAGGCGTTGGAGACGATGCGCTGGTCGCCCAACTGGTCGTGGTTGACCCCGTACACCACCGTCAGGTCGGCGCTGTCCAGCGGGTGGGAGAGCAGCACGTGGGAGGCCCCGGCGGCCAGGTGCCGTTCCACCTGTTCGCGCTTCTTCATCCGCCCCGAGCATTCCAGCACCAGGTCCACCCCCAGGTCCGCCCAGGGCAGGTTGCCGGGTTCCGGCTCGGCCAGCAGGCGGATCGCCTGGGTACCGACGTGCAGGTGGTCCTGGCGCAGTTCGAGGGGGCCGGCGAAGCGGCCGAAGGTGGAGTCGAAGCGGGTGAGGTGGGCGAGGGTGGCGAAATCGCCGAGGTCGTTGATGGCTTCGATCCGCACCTGCTGGTCGAGGCCCCGTTCGAACACGGCGCGGACAATGGCCCGGCCGATGCGTCCATACCCGTTCAATGCGATGCGCAGCATGACGTTCTCCTTCTTGCGTGTCCTGCCTGCAAGCTTAGGAGGTCATCGGCGAACGGGGGCCGCTCCGGCCCGGGGAACGGGCCGAGGCGGGGGAGGGAAACAACGGTTCAGTCGTTGCGGGCGCCGCCGAAAGCGGCACAGCCGCGCAGGGTCTTGCCGTCCAGGCGTAGTTCGGCGGAGAGGTGCTCGACGGCGCCACTCATGCTGTCGACGCAGCGTTTTGGGGCGATCCACAGCTCCACCCGGCGGCCGTTGGCTTCGCTGGTGAGGTTGAAGCGGCCGTCGGGCAGTTGTTCTTCCATGTAGGGGATGGCCAGCGGCGGCTGCTCCGGCTGTTCCAGCACCAGGCCGGCGTTGCTGACATTGACGTTCCAGGACGGCTCGTTGCCGCTGGCACGCAGCAGCAGGCGGCGGAAGTTCGGGTCGTCGCAGCCGTGGCCCTCGCGCTGCAGGCGGTACAGGCGGCGCACGTCCAGCTGGCCATCGGCACCGGCTTTGCTCGCACCTAGCTGGCCGCCGAGGTCGGCGAACAGCGGGCCCGGCCCGTCGTCCAGGAGGGTGGCAGCTTCCTGCAGGATGCCGGTGGCGCCCACGTCGGTAATCACGAAGCGGCGCTGCTCCTGGCAGGGGCGGAACACCAGGCGTCCATCGCTGGCCTCCAGTTCGCCCTGCATCCGCTGCTGCGGGAGTTGCGGTGCCTTCTCCGGGCCGGTGAACACCTGGCAGCCGGCGAACAGGGGGATCAGACTGAACAGCAGGGGACGAACGATGCGCATGGGGGCCTCCTTGGGAAGCGGCCACGTTACCGGGGCGCCTCGGCGAGCTCAAGGGCGAGGAGGACGGATGATCCAGTGCAAGCGGGTTTATGAACCCTGGGATGAAGGCGATGGCCAGCGGGTGCTGGTGGACCGGCTGTGGCCGCGCGGTTGCCGCAAGGAGGCGCTGGGGCTGGCGCTCTGGCAGAAGGCGGTGGCGCCTTCGGATGCGTTGCGCCGCGACTTCTGCCACGACCCCGAGCGCTTCGATGAATTCCGCCTGCGCTACCGGGGCGAGCTGGCGGCGCACCCGGAGCACTGGCAGGGGCTGCTGCAGATGGCGCGGGAAGGGACGCTGACTCTGCTCTACGCCGCCCGCGACGAGCAGGCCAACAACGCCCGTGTGCTGGCCGAGTTCCTCGAGGAGGAGCTGGACCGCGAAGGGCCGTCCAGCTCCCCGGTGTGCTACGCCGGCGAGGTGTAGCGGCTTACCAGACGCGGTACACCTGGCCGGTCTGGCCGCCTTCGGCGCTCTTGGCATAGGCCAGGGCTGCGACGGCTGCCGGCACGGCCTTGAAGCCGCGGAAGAACGGGCCGTAGGACGGCAGGGCTTCTTCGATCACCGTGGGGCTGACGCTGTTGATGCGCAGGCCGCGGGGCAGTTCGATGGCGGCGCTTTTCACGAAGCTGTCGATGGCGCCGTTGACCATGCTGGCCGAGGCGCCGGCGCGGATCGGGTCGTCGCTCAGCACCCCGGAGGTGAGGGTGAAGGAGCCGCCGTCGTTGATGAACTCACGGCCGATCAGCACCAGGTTCACCTGGCCCATCAGCTTGTCCGCCAGGCCCTTGGCGAATTCCGCTTCGCCCATTTCCGCCAGGGCGCCGAAGTGCACCTTGCCGGTGGCGCTGATCAGCGCGTCGAAGTGGCCGGTCTGTTCGAACAGGCGGCGGATCGAGGCGGCATCGCGGATGTCCACCTGGAAGTCGCCGCTGTTGTGGCCGACGCGGACGATCTCGTGGCGCTCCTTGAGCTCGTTGTCGATGGCTTGACCGATGGTGCCGCTGGCGCCGATGAGAAGGATCTTCATGAAGGGATTCCTGTGGCTGAGGGATGACGGAATCCAGTGTAGAGTCGCTTTTGTTTCCGATAAGCGGGGTAATCGGAAACCTTGGGTTTTCATTTGGAAACAGTGAGGGGCGCGTGAGCGAACTCGACGACCTGGCGGCGTTCGCCGTCTTGCTGGAAGCGGGCAGCTTTACCCGCGCGGCCGAACGGCTGGGGTGCAGCAAGGGGCAGTTGTCCAAGCGCATCCGTCATCTGGAGGAGGGGCTGGGCACGACGCTGTTGCACCGCACCACCCGGCGCCTGGATCTGACGGCGGCCGGCGCCGCGCTGTTGCCCCAGGCCCGCGCCCTGGTGGCCCAGGCGGAGGTGGCACGGCAGGCGGTGAAGCGCCTGCAGGAGGAAGTGTCCGGTCGGGTGCGGATCAGCGTGCCGGTCTCCCTGGGGGAGACCTTCTTCGATGCGCTGCTGCTGGACTTCACCCGCCAGTACCCGGCGGTGCGGGTGGAGCTGGACCTGAGCAATGCCTACCGCGACCTGATTGCCGAGGGCTTCGACCTGGGCGTGCGCAGCGGCCCGCATCAGGACGAGCGGCTGGTGGCCCGGCCGCTGTTCTCCCTGGAGGAGATCACCTGCGCCGCCCCGGACTACCTGGCCCGCCACGGTGAACCCCATGCCCCGGCGGAGCTGGCCGGCCACCAGTGCCTGCTGAACACCCACTACGCCGGCTACGAGGAGTGGCTCTACCACCGCCAGCACCAGCTGGAGCGGGTGCAGGTGGCGGGCAACCTCGCCAGCAACCACTACAGCCTGCTGAAGAAGGCCGCCATGGCCGGCGCCGGCATCGCCCGGCTGCCGTCCTACATGCTGCACGACGAACTGGCGGATGGCCGCCTGGTGTGGCTGCTGCGTGGGTACCGTACCCGGCAGTCGCCGGTGTTCCTCGTGCATCCCTACCAGAGCGGCCTGCCCCGCCGTACCCAGGTGCTGGTGGACTACCTGCTGGACTGGTTCGAGCGCAGCCGCCAGGCCCTCGACCGGCTGGAGCTTGGGGCGTAGGGCGGCGTCATCTGCAATGCCGTGGGTGCAGGCTCGGTGGTAGCTGCCCCGGTGTGATGCGCTTCGTGCCTCAGCCCATCCTACGAGCCGGCGTCGCCCGTAGGATGGGCTGAGCTGTGCGAAGCCCATCGTTTCCAGGCGATTGCCGGCTAAACGCTGCAGGGTGGACCGCGCTTCGTCGGTCCATCGTCGTGCGCCCAGCCAGGCATCGATGGTGGATGGGAAGAGCGCCATCCCACTACAACCCCGTGATGCGCTTCGTGCCTCAGCGCATCCTACGAGCCGGCGTCACCCGTAGGATGGGCTGAGCTGTGCGAAGCCCATCGTGTCCAGGCGATTGCCGGCTAAACGCCGCACGCTGGGCCGCGCTTCGTCGGTCCACCATCGTGCGTCCAGCCAGGCTCCGGGGCTCTGGCGACACAAACGAAAACGGCCCCTTCCGGGGCCGTTGTCGTGTCGCTGCGGGATCAGCCGCCCAGGTATGCGTCGCGCACCTTGGGGTCGGTGAGCAGGGCTTCACCGGTGCCCTGCATGACGATCCGTCCGTTCTCCAGCACGTAGCCGCGATCCGCCAGCTTGAGCGCCTGGTTGGCGTTCTGCTCGACGAGGAACACGGTCACGCCATCACGGCGCAGCTGTTCGATGATGTCGAAGATCTGCTGGATGATGATCGGCGCCAGGCCCAGGGACGGCTCGTCCAGCAGCAGCAGCTGGGGCTTGCTCATCAGCGCGCGGCCGATGGCGAGCATCTGCTGTTCGCCGCCGGACATGGTGCCGGCGCGCTGGGCATAGCGTTCCTTGAGGCGCGGGAACAGGTGCAGGATCTTGTCCAGCTGCTCCTGGTAGTCACCCTTGGGCGTGAAGAAACCGCCCATGGCCAGGTTCTCCTCGACGGTCAGGCGGGCGAACACACGGCGGCCTTCCGGCACCACCGCGATGCTCTTGCGCATGATGTCGCTGGACTCCTGACCCACCAGCTCCTCGCCGAGGTAGCGGATGCTGCCGCTGGCCGCACGCGGCGAGCCGCAGAGGGTCATCAGCAGGGTGGACTTGCCGGCGCCGTTGGCACCGATCAGGGTGACGATCTCGCCACGGCTGACTTCCATGCTGACGTCGTGCAGCGCCTGGACCTTGCCGTAGAAGGTGGAAACCTTGTCGAAACTCAGCATGACTCAGGCCTCCCCCAGATAGGCTTTGATCACATCCGGGTTGCTGCGGATCTGCTCCGGCGTACCGTCGGCCAGGGGCGTGCCCTGGTTGATCACGTAGATGTGGTCGGAAATGCTCATCACCAGGTGCATGTCGTGCTCGATCAGCAGCACGGTGACGTTGTGCTCGTTGCGCAGCAGGGCGATCAGCGCCTTCAGGTCCTCGGTCTCGCGCGGGTTCAGGCCGGCGGCGGGCTCGTCGAGCATGAGGATGCGCGGGCGCGTCATCATGCAGCGGGCAATCTCCAGCCGGCGCTGCTGGCCGTAGGCGAGGGTGCCGGCGGGGCGGTTGGCCACGTCGGTGAGGTTGACCTGCTCCAGCCAGTGCGCCGCCAGGTCCATGGCCTCGCGTTCGCTCTTGCGGAAGCCCGGGGTCTTGAACAGGCCGGCCAGGAAGTTGGTGTTGAGGTGGCGGTGCTGGGCGACCAGCAGGTTCTCCACCGCCGTCATTTCCTTGAACAGGCGGACGTTCTGGAAGGTGCGGACCACGCCCTTGCGGGCGATCTTGTGGCCCGGCAGGCCGGCGATCTGCTCGCCGTCCAGCAGGATGCTGCCCCCGGTCGGCTGGTAGAAGCCGGTGAGGCAGTTGAACACGGTGGTCTTGCCGGCGCCGTTGGGGCCGATCATCGAGACCACCTGCTTTTCTTTGACGTTCAGGGCCACACCATTGACGGCCAGCAGGCCGCCGAAGCGCATGGAGAGGCCGCTTACTTCGAGGATGGTGCGGCTCATTGCTTCAGCTCCAGGTGGGGACGCTGCATGGGCAGGAGGCCCTGCGGACGCCAGATCATCATCAGCACCATCAGGGCGCCGAACATCAGCATGCGGTACTCGTTGAATTCACGGGCGAGTTCCGGCAGCAGGATCATCACCACCGCAGCGAGGATCACCCCCAGCTGCGAGCCCATGCCGCCCAGCACCACGATGGCGAGAATGATCGCCGACTCGATGAAGGTGAAGGACTCAGGGGTCACCAGGCCCTGGCGCGCGGCGAAGAAGCTGCCGGCGAAACCGGCGAAGCAGGCGCCCAGGGTAAAGGCCGAGAGCTTGATCACGGTGGGGTTCATCCCCAGCGCGCGGCAGGCGATCTCGTCTTCGCGCAGCGCTTCCCAGGCACGGCCGATGGGCATGCGCAGGAGGCGGTTGATCACGAACAGGGTCAGCAGCACCAGCAGCAGCGCCACCAGGTAGAGGAACACCACCTTGTACTGGGAGTTGTAGGCAATCCCGAAGTACTCGTGGAAGGTCTGCATGCCCTCGGCCGCGCGACGCTCGAAGGTGAGGCCGAACAGGCTGGGCTTCTCGATGTTGCTGATGCCGTTGGGGCCGCCGGTGATCTCGGTGAGGTTGCGCAGCAGGATGCGGATGATCTCGCCGAAGCCGAGGGTCACGATGGCCAGGTAGTCACCGCGCAGGCGCAGCACCGGGAAGCCCAGCAGGAAGCCGAACAGCGCGGCCATCATGCCGGCGATCGGCAGGCACACCCAGAAGCCCAGGCCGTAGTAGTGCGACAGCAACGCGTAGCTGTAGGCGCCCACGGCGTAGAAGCCGACGTAGCCCAGGTCCAGCAGGCCGGCGAGGCCGACCACGATGTTCAGGCCGAGGCCGAGCATCACGTAGATCAGGATCAGCGTGGCGATGTCCACCGCACCGCGCGAGCCGAAGAACGGCCAGGCGAGGGCGACCACGATCAGGCCGAGGATGATCCAGCGCTGGGTGGAGGGCAGGGTGAGGAAGTTGGTGGCCTTGTCCGACAGCTTCGGCCGGCTCGGGGCCTTGCTCCAGGCTTCGGTCAGCTGGTTGCGGAACAGCTGCCAGAAGAACATGGCGATGGCACAGCCGGCGATGGTCCAGAGCACGGCGGGGCTTGCGCCCTGCACCTGCAGGTTGATGCCCACGGTGGTGAGCTTCAGGCCCAGCACCGGGTAGGCGACCGCGATGACCAGCAGGGCGCTGAAGAGAGCGGTCTTGAGGTTCTTGGCGGTGTTCATACCTTCTCCACCTCCGGACGACCGAGGATGCCGGTGGGGCGGAACAGCAGGACCAGGACCAGCAGGCTGAAGGACACCACGTCCTTGTACTGGTCACCGAACACATCGGCGCCGAAGGCTTCGGCCACGCCGAGCACCAGGCCGCCGAGCATGGCGCCGGGGATGCTGCCGATGCCGCCGAGTACCGCGGCGGTGAAGGCCTTGATGCCGGCGAGGAAGCCCAGGTGCGGGTTGATCACGCCGTATTGCATGCCCAGCAGCACCGCGGCGATGGCGGCCAGGGTGGCGCCGATGACGAAGGTGAGGGCGATGATGTTGTTGGTGTTGATCCCCAGCAGGTTGGCCATCTTGATGTCCTCGGCGCAGGCGCGGCAGGCGCGGCCCAGGCGGGAACGGGAGATGAACTGGGTGAGGCCGAACATGACCAGGAAGGTGACGACGAAGATCAGCACCTGCATGTACGAGATGGTGACCCCGTTCATGGTGCTTTCGCCGAACACGAAGTTGCCCGGCAGCAGGTTCGGGATCGCCTTGTCCTTGGAATCCTGGGCGAGCAGGACTTCGTTCTGCAGGAAGATCGACATGCCGATGGCGGAGATCAGCGGGATCAGGCGGTTGCTGCCGCGCAGCGGCCGATAGGCCACCCGTTCGATGCTGTAGCCGTAGGCACTGGCGACGATGATGCTGGCGCTGAAGGCCGCCACCATCAGGAGAGGCAGGCTGTCGAGACCGAGCATGGTGAGCCCGGCGATGGCGATGAAGGCTACGTACGAGCCGATCATGTAAACCTCGCCGTGGGCGAAGTTGATCATGCCGATGATGCCGTAGACCATGGTGTAGCCGATGGCGATCAGGGCATAGGTGCTGCCAACGGTCAGGCCGTTAACCAGCTGTTGCAGGTAGTGATAGAGATCAGGCATTCCCCAACTCCTCGGGCATCACGTAAAGCGGCGCTTGTGGCGCAGCGGAGCCCGTAAAACTCGGATAAACAAAGCCCACTGCGGATGCAGTGGGCTCTGGGCTTAAGGCGGGAAGCTTATTTGGCTTCGGTCTTGGTGCCGTCCTTGTGCCACTCGTACACCACGAAGCTGAAGTCCTTCAGATCGCCCTTCTTGTCGAAGGAGAGGGTGCCGGTCGGGGTTTCGAAAGTGTTGGAGCGCAGGGCTTCAGCCACCTTGGCGGTGTCGTCGCCAGCCTTCTTGATGCCTTCGGCAATGACTTGCACGGCGGCGTAGGCCGGGAACACGAACGGACCGGTGGGGTCTTCGTTCTTGGCCTTGAAGGCCTCTACCAGGGCCTGGTTCTTCGGATCCTGGTCGAAGGACTTCGGCAGGGTCACCAGCAGGCCTTCGGAAGCCGGGCCGGCGATGGCGGAGATTTCCTTGTTGCCGACGCCTTCCGGGCCCATGAAGCGAGCGCTCAGGCCTTTTTCGGAAGCCTGGCGCAGCAGCAGGCCCAGCTCGGGGTGGTAGCCGCCGTAGTAGACGAAGTCGACATTGGCCTGCTTCAGCTTGGCGATCAGGGCGGAGAAGTCCTTGTCGCCGGCGTTGATGCCTTCGAACAGGGCCACCTTGCCGCCCTTGGCTTCCAGGGTCTGCTTCACGGCCGTGGCGATGCCTTCGCCGTACTGCTGCTTGTCGTGGATGACGGCGACGTTTTTCGGCTTGATGTGGTCAGCGATGAAGTTGCCGGCGGTCGGGCCTTGCAGGCTGTCCAGGCCGATGGTGCGGAACACCAGCTGGTAGCCACGGGCGGTGATCTCGGGGCTGGTGGAGGCCGCGGTGATCATCAGGATGCCTTCGTCTTCGTAGATGTCGGACGCAGGCTGGGTGGAGCTGGAGCACAGGTGGCCAACGACGTACTTCACGCCATCGTTGACGATCTTGTTGGCCACGGCGACCGCTTGCTTCGGATCGCACGCGTCGTCGTAGACCACGCCTTCGAGTTGAGCGCCGTTCACCCCGCCGGCCTTGTTGATCTGCTCGATCGCCATCTTGGCGCCGATGAACTGCATTTCACCGTACTGGGCGACCGCACCGGTCACCGGGCCGGCCAGGGCGATCTTGATGGTGTCGGCCGCTACGGAGTAGCTGGCGGCACCGGCGAGGGCCATGGCGGCGAACAGTTTGGAAAGCTGCTTGGTAGCCTTGTTCATAGTGCTCCACTCGTATGTTTATCGTTGTTGTTGTCCTGGTTGCCTGAAAGCAGAGGACAGGGTCCTTTTTGTCACCCCGCCGAGTCCTGCGGCAACTGTACCGGTACAGTGTAGAGTGCCGATTTGCGGCTTGAAAAGCCGACAGGAGGGTGCGGAATGTTCCTATGTCGCCTAATCGCAACAAACGTATAGAAATACGGCGTGCCCTGAAGGACGCAGGAAGCGTCTGGCTGCACTTGTGAACAAGATGACGGGCGTTGGTTATCATTGCCCGCCCTGCAACCGTTACTTTCCCACTCAGAGCAAGCCATGAACGAATCCTCAAGCACCCTCTATGCCAAGCTGCTCGGCGAAACCGCCGCCATCACCTGGGAGGAGCTGCAGCCCTTCTTCGCCCGTGGGCAACTGCTCTGGGTCGAGGGTCAGGAGGATCTGGTCGGCGTCGCCCTGGCCGTGGCCGAGGACGACAAGCCCCAGGTCGCGGTGCTGCTGCAGGCCGGCAAGCTGGAGCGCGTGGAAGAGGCCCGGGCACGCGACCTGCTGGAGCGTGACCCCACCCTCTGGGCCGTGGTGGTGGCGCCCTGGGTGCTGGTGCAGGAGCGCCTGGAGGCACCGGCCCGTCACTGAGGGCTGCGGCCTGCCGGCAAAGGCCGTCTAGACTCCTTCCACCCCGATCGTCTCTCAAGGAGCTTCACCATGTTCGAACCCGGCCACCTGCACCGTGCCAGCATTCCCGGGCTGCCCAACCAGCCGGAGTTCTCCATCGACCTCTATTACGAGGTCCGGCGTGATGCGGAGGAAGGCACCATGCTGCACTTCCGCATGGTGGGCGTGATCAATGGCGTGAGCTTCGAGGAAACCTTCGAGTTGCACCGGGATACCGCCTTCAACTTCGCCAGCGTCGCCACCCGCATTGCCAACAAGCACGGGCTGCACACCAGCGTCGGGCCGATCGTGCACAACCACCAGGAGTTCGATGCGATGTTCGAGGACATCCGTCAGAAGCTGGGGGCGGAACCCGGCGAGCCGGTGAACCTGGATCACCTGCAGAAGGACGGCCTCTGACCCATATCGGTGCGCACTCCTGGTGCGCACCGTTACCTTTCGCACCGTTGAGGTGCATTTTTCCTGCTGGGTGACACACCGATTTCCGGGGCGGTGCACGGCCTGGGCAGCCGGTTAAGATAGGCGCTTCCGCCCGACTGGAGCTCAGCATGTCGTTACCCCGCATCGCCTTCGCCGGCATCGGCCTCATGGGCCTGCCGATGACCCGCCGCCTGCTGGCCGCCGGCTTCCCCCTCACGGTCTGGAACCGGACTCCCGACAAATGCACACCCCTGCTGGAACTCGGTGCACGCTGTGCCGAAACCCCGGCCGAGCTGTGTGCCGATGCCGACATCCTCATGCTCTGCCTGGCCGACACGGCCGTGGTGCGTGAGGTGGTGTTCGGGCTGGGGGGCGTGGTGGAAGGGGCGCGGGCCGGGCAGGTGCTGGTGGACTTCTCCAGCCTCGAACCGGCGGCGACCCGCGAGATGGCCGCCGAACTGGAGCGACGCACCGGTGTGCACTGGATCGATGCACCGGTTTCCGGTGGCACCCCGGGTGCCGAGGCCGGCACCCTGGCGATCATGGCCGGTGGCCGCGAGGAGGATGTGGAGCGGGTGCGCCCCGTGCTCGCGCACCTGGGGCAGCGTCTGACGCGCATGGGCGAGGTCGGTGCCGGCCAGGTGACCAAGGTCTGCAACCAGATGATCGTCGCCTGCAATGCCCTGGTGATTGCCGAGGTGGTGGCCCTGGCGGAGAAGGCCGGGGTCGATGCCAGCCTGCTGGCACCGGCACTGGCTGGCGGCTTCGCCGACTCGCGGCCCTTGCAGATCCTGGCGCCGCAGATGGCCGAAAGCTGCTTCGAGCCGGTCAAATGGCATGTCCGCACTTTGCTCAAGGACCTGGACACCGCCACCCGCCTGTCCCGCGAGGAGGGCAGCGCCACCCCCATGAGCGGGCTCGCCGCGCAGCTCATGCGCCTGCATGGCAGCCAGGGCAACCTGGAGCGCGACCCCGCGACCCTGATCGAACTCTACCGAGAGGAGCACCCATGAAGGTTTCCGCCAACCTGTCGCTGCTGTTCACCGAGCTGCCCCTGATCGAACGCATCGGCGCTGCCGCCGAGGCGGGTTTCGACGGCGTGGAGATCCAGTTCCCCTACGAGCTGCCTGCCGGCGAGCTGAAGGCCGCCCTGGACCAGGCCCGCCTGCCGCTGGTGCTCATCAACCTGCCCGCCGGCGACCTGATGCAGGGCGGCGCCGGGCTGGCTGCCGTGCCGGCCCACCAGGACGCCTTAGACGCCGCCCTGCGCCATGCCTACACCTACGCCGCGCTGGTGCAGCCGCAGTGCGTCAACGTACTGCCCGGGCGCCTGGCCAATGGCGTGTCGCGACCCGAGGCGCTGGCCACGCTGGTGGCCAACCTGCGCAAGGCCGCCGACACCTTCCACCCGCTGGGCATCCAGGTGCTGGCCGAGGCGATCAACCCCTTCGACATGCCGGGCTTCCTAATCAACACCCCCGAGCAGTTGCTGGAGCTGGTGCGCTCGGTGGAAAGCCCCAACTTCGCTGCCCAGCTGGACCTCTATCACCTGGCCCGCCAGCAACTGGACCCGGTCGCGGCAATCCGCCTGCTGGGCGACGCCATCGGCCATGTGCAGTTCGCCGACCACCCCGGACGCGGCGCCCCCGGCAGCGGTGAGCTGGATTTCGCCCCGGCGCTCGCCGCCCTGGCCGAGGCGGGATACGCCGGCTGGCTGGGCGCCGAGTATCGCCCCGGCGGGCCGACCCGCGACGGGCTCGACTGGTTGCCGCGCTTCAAGGCCGCGTGACCGAATGGGCCGGCCTCAGGCGAAGTTGAGGGCCGGCCCCTCGCCCCACTCCTCCAGCAGCGGACGCAGGTCCGCCAGCAATCGGGGGCGACTCAGCAGGTAGCCCTGGATGAAGTCGCAGCCCAGCCCGCGCAGCAACTCCAGCTGCGCCTCGCTTTCCACCCCTTCGGCCACCACCTGCAGGCGCAGGGTATGGGCCATGCCGATGATGGCCTGGACGATCTCCATGTCCGCGTGGGCGTGGGGCAGGTCCTGGATGAAGCAGCGGTCGATCTTCAGCGTGTCCAGTGGCAGGCGCTTGAGGTAGGCCAGGGACGAATAGCCGGTGCCGAAGTCGTCGATGGAGATGGCCACGCCTTGGTCGCGGATGCGATGCAGTAGGGTCAGGGCCTGGTTGATGTTGCTCATCAGCGCGTTCTCGGTCACCTCCAGTTCCAGCCGGTTGGCGGCCAGCCCCGACAAGGCCAGGGCCTCGGCCACGCGGTCTGCGAGTTCGTCCTGGCACAGGTTCAGGGCCGAGCAGTTGACCGCCACCCGCAGGCCGTCGTGCTCCAGCTCTGCCAGCTCGCGGCAGGCACGGCGCAGCACCCAGGCGTCCAGCTCGGTGATGAAGCCGTTGGCCTCGGCAATGCCGACGAACCGGTCCGGCGTCAGCAGGCCATGCTGCGGATGACGCCAGCGCACCAGGGCCTCCAGCTTGCCCAGGCGGTTGCCGGCCAGGGCGAGGATGGGCTGGTAATGCAGCTCCAGCTCACGGTCTTCGGCCAGGGCGCGGCGCAGCTCTTCCTCCAGCTGCAACTCGACGGTGGCCTTGTGCTTCAGGTGGCTGCTGAAGAAGTGCAGGTTGTTGCGGCCGCTGCCCTTGGATTGGTACAGCGCCAGGTCCGCGTGCTTGAGCAGTTCCTCGCAACTCTCGCCGTCCTCGGGGAACAGGCTGATGCCGATGCTGGTGGTCATCACCATCTTCCGCCCGGCCAGCTCGATGGGCTCCTTGAGCGCCTGCATCACTCGCTGGGCCAGCACCCGCGCCTCTTCCGGGCGGTGCAGGCCGGCGAGGATGCAGAACTCGTCGCCGCCCAGCCGGGCGATCAGGTCCTCGTCCCGCAGCATCGCTGCAATGCGCTCGGCCACGGCCTTGAGCAGGGCATCGCCGGCATCGTGGCCGAGGCTGTCGTTGATCCGCTTGAAGTGGTCGATGTCGAGGAACATCACCGCCAGCGACTGCCGGGTGCGGCCATGGATCGCCAGCCGCTCGGCGAACACCTCGTTGAAGGCCCGGCGGTTGGGCAGGTTGGTCAGCGGGTCGACATGGGCGACTTTCTGCAACACCGCCTTGGCCTGGTCCAGTTGCTTGAGCAGGCTGCCGACGCGCTCCAGGTCCTGGTCGCGGCGCTGCAACTGGCGATCGGCCCAGGCGGCGCCGAGACCGAAGAACAGGCTGAGGAAGGCGATCAGCCCGACGCTCACGGCCATCGCCAGGTTCTGCGCGGGGGGCTGCAGGTGCAGTTCGGTGCCGGGGGACACGGTCAGCTCCAGCGCCCACATGCCGGTGAAGTGCATGGAAACGATGGCCCCGCCCATCACCAGGCTGGCCGGGATGCGCAGGCGGTGGTTGAGGCTGTCGTCGCGGCCGCGGAAGAACACCGCCAGCATCAGCGCCACCAGGCTGGTGACCACGGCCACGTCGATGGAGAGCATGAACAGCTCGGGGCGGTAGGTCTGGGTGGCTTCCGAGCGGATCGCCGCCATGCCGGTGTAATGCATGCAGGCGATGCCCAGGCCCAGGGTCAGCGAGCCGGCCAGGTAGTGCCGGGGCCCCAGTTGCGGATGGCCCAGGGTGCGCATCGTCGCCAGGGAGACGCCGATCACCACCAGCAGGGAGAGGGCGGTCACCAGGGCGTCGTAATGCAGCGCCACCGGCGCTTCGAAGGCGAGCATGGAGATGAAGTGCATGGACCAGATGCCCCCGCCTAGGCACAGCGCGCCGATCCAGTACCAGCGTCGTCGGGCTGCCGGGTCGGCCACGTTGGCCACGCGCTCACCCATGCTCAGCGCGGTGTAGGCGGCGGCGCTGGCCACCAGGAAGGCCAGCAGCACCAGCCAGCCGTTGTGGGTGCAGTCCAGCAGGCGCACCTGTCCCTCGGGGAGTTCGTTGCTGATGCGCAACCCGAGCCATTCCATTGCCTGTTGCCTCCACGACGGGGCGTGCCGACCCGTTTGAGTATCGGCCAGCCCCATCCACCCGCCACGGCTGCCGGGTGCCGTACGACGAGCGGTCGGGAAGGGCGCCATCGTTCGCCATAACCAGCGCGAATGTTTGCAGACAGCCGCAAGGCGAGCCTCTAGATTCGGCCTTACAAGCCCGGCAGGCGGACTGCCGGGTCACCAACAACAAAGAGACCGACCCATGCAGCCTTCCCCGCAAGCGGCCAATGCCTGGCGCGTGCTGTTCCTGTTGTTCCTGGCCAACCTGTTCAACTTCTTCGATCGCACCATCCCCGCGATCATCATCGAGCCGGTGCGCCACGAGTGGAGCCTGAGCGACTTCCAGCTGGGGCTGATCGGCACCGCCTTCACCCTGGTCTACGCCGTGGCCGGCCTGCCCCTCGGGCGCATGGCCGACACCGGCTCGCGGAAGAAGATCATGGGCTGGGGCCTGGCGGTGTGGAGCGGGCTGACGGCGGTGAACGCCCTGGCGTGGAATTTCTGGAGCTTCCTGCTGATCCGCATGGGGATCGGCATCGGCGAAGCCAGTTATGCCCCGGCGGCCAACTCGCTGATCGGCGACCTGTTCCCGCCGAACAAGCGCGCCCGCGCCATGGGCCTGTTCATGCTCGGCCTGCCGCTGGGGCTGCTGCTGGCCTTCTTCACCATCGGCGCGATGGTGCAGGCCTTCGGCAGCTGGCGGGCGCCCTTCGTCATCGCGGCGATTCCGGGGCTGATCCTCGCGGTGTTCATGTTCTTCATCAAGGAGCCGCAGCGCGGCGCCGCCGACAACCGCACCCAGGACCAGACGCCGCTGGACCGCCCGCTGCGCCGGGTGCTGTCGATCCGCACCTTCTGGTGGCTGACCCTGGCGGGGCTGACCTTCAACTTTGCCACCTACGCCTGCAACTCGTTCATGGTGCCGATGCTGCAGCGCTACTTCCTGATGTCCCTGCAGGGGGCTGCCGTCGCCACCGGCATCATCGCCGGCCTCACCGGGCTGGTCGGCCTGACCCTGGGCGGCTGGCTGGCGGACAAGGCCCACGAGAAGTCCGAGCGCGGCCGCCTGCTGCTGGCCACCGGCAGCCTGCTGGTGGCGACCCTGGCCACCGGCTTCGCGCTGTTCTCCGGGCGCATCGAGGTGGTGGTGTTCGTGGGCGTGTTCAGCATCGGCTGGCTGTTCGCCTACACCTTCTACACCTGCGTCTACACCGCCATCCAGGACGTGGTGGAGCCGCGCCTGCGGGCCACGGCCATGGCGCTGTTCTTCGCTGGCCTCTACCTGCTGGGCGGTGGCCTGGGGCCGGTGGTGGTGGGGCTGCTGTCGGACCACTTCGCCCATGCGGCGATGTACGCCGCCGGTGCCAGCGAGATGACCGAGGCCTTCAAGGCCGTGGGCCTGCACGATGCCATGTACCTGATTCCGGTAGCCCTGGGGCTGACCACCCTGGCCCTGTTCCAGGCAGCGCGCTGCTTCGGGCGGGACGCCCGGCGCATGCGCGAGGGGCAGCAGCCGGCGGCGCAGGCCGCGCTGGCCTGATGCCGCAGAAACGAAAAAGCGCGCCGAGGCGCGCTTTTTCGTGGGCGGGGTTTGCTTAGCCGGCGACCAGTACCCGGATGGACTCCAGCCGCAGCGCGGCCTTCTCCATCAACGCCAGGCCTTCTTCGCGCTGGCGGCGCAGGGCTTCGATCTCGCTGTCGCGGACGCTGGGGTTGACCGCCTTGAGCGCTTCCAGGCGCGCCAGTTCTTCCTCCAGCTCGGCCGCGAGGCGCTTGGTGGCCTCGGCCACGCGGGCGTCGTGGCGCGGGCGGATCTTGGTCTCGGCGACCTGGATCTGCGCCGCGAGCACGTCGCGCTGGGCCTGGACGAACTTGTTGGCACTACCGCGCGGCACGCTTTCCAGCTGGTCGTTGAGGGTGTCGAAGGCCACCTTGGAGGCCAGGTCGTTGCCGTTGGCGTCCAGCAGGCAGCGCAGCGCGGCCGGCGGCAGGAAGCGGCTTAGCTGCAGGCTGCGCGGCGCCACCACCTCGCTCACGTAGAGCAGCTCCAGCAGCACGGTGCCGGGCTTGAGGGCCTTGTTCTTGATCAGCGCGACGGCGGTGTTGCCCATGGAGCCGGACAGCACCAGGTCCATGCCGCCCTGGACCATGGGGTGCTCCCAGGTGAGGAACTGCATGTCCTCGCGGGACAGGGCCTGGTTGCGGTCGTAGGTGATGGTCACGCCTTCGTCGTCGCCCAGGGGGAAGCCGGCGTCGAGCATCTTCTCGCCGGGCTTGAGCACCAGGGCGTTCTCGGAGTGGTCCTCACTGTCGATGCCGAAGGCGTCGAGCAGGGACTCCATGTAGATCGGCAGGGCGAACTCGTCGTCCTGCTCGAGGATGGCCTCGACCAGCGCACGGCCTTCACCACCGCCGTTGGAGTTCAGCTCAAGCAGGCGGTCGCGGCCGGAATGCATCTCGCTTTCCAGGCGTTTGCGCTCGGCCTCGGCTTCGCTCAGCAGCGCACCCCAGGTGTCTTCGTCAGCGTCTTCCAGCAGCGGCAGCAGGCGCGGGCCGAACTGGTGCTGCAGGGCGTTGCCTGTGGGGCAGGTGGCGAGGAAGGCGTTCAGCGCGCGGTCGTACCATTGGAACAGGCGCTCCTGGGGGCTGTTCTCCAGGTAGGGCACGTGCAGCTGGATGGTGTGCTTCTGGCCGATCCGGTCGAGGCGGCCGATGCGCTGTTCCAGCAGGTCCGGGTGGGCCGGCAGGTCGAACAGCACCAGGTGGTGGGCGAACTGGAAGTTGCGGCCTTCGGAGCCGATCTCGGAGCAGATCAGCACCTGGGCGCCGAATTCCTCATCGGCGAAGTAGGCTGCGGCGCGGTCGCGCTCGAGGATGCTCATGCCTTCGTGGAACACGGTGGCGGGGATGCCGGAGCGCACGCGCAGGGCGTCTTCCAGGTCGAGTGCGGTCTCGGCATGGGCGCAGATCACCAGCACCTTGAACTTCTTCAGCATCTTCAGGGTGTCGATCAGCCACTCGACACGGGGGTCGAAGCGCCACCAGCGCTCGCTGTCGTCGACCTCGCCCTGCTGGGCCTGGAAGCTGACCTCGGGGTACAGGTCCGGGTGGTCGCCCACCGGCAGCTCCATGTATTCGCTGGGGTTGGGCAGCGGGTAGGGGTGCAGCTGGCGCTCGGGGAAGCCCTGGACGGCGGCGCGGGTGTTGCGGAACAGCAGGCGGCCGGTGCCGTGGCGGTCCAGCAGCTCGCGCACCAGGCGCGCGGAGGCGTCGCTGTCGCCCTCGGCGACGGCGGCCAGCAGGGTTTCGCCTTCGCTGCCGAGGAAGTTGGCGATGGTGGCCCGCGCTTCGGCGGACAGGCGGCCCTCGTCCAGCAGCTCCTGCACCGCTTCGGCGATGGGGCGATAGTGGGCGCTCTCGGCACGGAAGGCTTCCAGGTCATGGAAGCGGTTGCGGTCCAGCAGGCGCAGGCGCGCGAAGTGGCTTTCCTGGCCCAGTTGCTCCGGGGTCGCGGTCAGCAGCAGGACGCCGGGGATGACCTCGGCCAGTTGCTCCACCAGGCGGTACTCGTCGCTGGCGTGCTCGGGGTGCCAGACCAGGTGGTGGGCTTCGTCCACCACCAGCAGGTCCCAGCCGGCGGCGAAGGCGGCATCCTGGGCGCGCTCGCTGTCCTTCAGCCACTCCAGGGACACCAGGGCGAGCTGGGCATCCTCGAAGGGGTTGCTGGCATCGCTCTCGGCGAAGCGTTCGGCGTCGAACAGCGCGACCTGCAGGTTGAAGCGGCGGCGCATCTCCACCAGCCATTGGTGCTGGAGGTTCTCCGGCACCAGGATCAGCACCCGGCTGGCGCGACCGGAGAGCAGCTGGCGGTGGATGACCAGGCCGGCCTCGATGGTCTTGCCCAGGCCCACTTCGTCGGCCAGCAGGACGCGGGGCGCGATGCGGTCGGCCACTTCACGGGCGATGTGCAACTGGTGGGCAATGGGCTGGGCGCGGGCGCCGGACAGGCCCCACAGCGAGGATTGCAGCAGGCGGCTCTGGTGTTGCAGGGTGTGGTAGCGCAGACCGAACCAGTTCAGCGGGTCGATCTGCCCGGCGAACAGGCGGTCGCTGGCCAGGCGGAACTGGATGAAGTTGGAGAGCTGGGTTTCCGGCAGGGTGCGGGCTTCGTTCTGGGCCGTGATGCCGTGGTAGACCAGCAGGCCGTCGACGTCGTCGACTTCCTGCACGGTGAGCTTCCAGCCCTCGAAGTGGGTGATCTCGTCACCCGGGGCGAAGCGCACGCGGGTCAGCGGAGCGTTGCGCAGGGCATACTGGCGCGTCTCGCCGGTCGCCGGGTAGAGCACGGTGAGCAGCCGCCCGTCGGATGTCAGGATGGTTCCGAGGCCCAGTTCAGCCTCGCTGTCACTGATCCAGCGTTGCCCCGGTTCATACTGCTGCGCCATGCGTGTCTCCCGCCATGCAAAAAAGCCGGCTAGTTTAGCGGAACGCGTGGCCAAGAGCGACGGAACTTGCGTTCCCGTTTGCGGTAGAAGTGTAGCGAGGCCGCTAAAGGTGTGGCCTGTGTTGCCGACAGGTTGAATGACAGAGGGTCTGACCATGTTGCCGCCGATCCCCCACAGCCTGGTTCCCGTGACCGCCCAGCAGGACGTGGCCAAGCCACGCCCCGACATTCCCCCCGTGGCGCCAGCCCAGGAAAGCCAGCACGAAAGCGAAGTGGGGCTGGACCGCCGTCACCCGCAGGAGGCCGAGGAGATGCTCCGCGAGGAGCAGCGCCGCCGCCAGCGCCGGGGCTACACCCCCGAGCAACTGGCCGAGGGCGAGGTGAAACCGGCGGACGAGGAGGTGATCGACACCCTCCCGCGCCAGGGCCTCTGGGTGGACGTCGAGGTCTGATGTCGTGGGAGAATGCGTCCCCCTGTTTGCGCACTCGGTCATCCCATGAGCCTGTTCGACGACCTGCCCCTTGAGCTGCCGGACGCCTGCCTGCGCCACGAGCGCCACTGGCTGGCGGTGGAGGAAGCCGACGAATGGCTGGCCGGGCTGCTGGCGGAGACGCCCTGGGAGCAGCCGGTCGTGCACCTGCACGGCCAGGACTACCGGGTGCCCCGGCAGGTGGCCTGGTACGGCGACCCCGAAGCGAGCTACCGCTATTCCGGCCTGGTGCACCGCCCGCTGCCCTGGACGCCCCTGCTGGCGAAAATCCGCCAGCGCGTGCAGGAAGAAGTGGGGCAGCCCTTCAACGGCGTGCTGCTGAACCTCTACCGGGACGGCCGGGACTCCATGGGCTGGCACAGCGACGACGAGCCGGAACTGGGACCCGATCCCACCGTGGCGTCGGTGAACCTCGGTGGCACCCGCCGCTTCGACCTGCGCCGCAAGGGCAGCGGGCGCATCGAGCATTCGCTGGAACTGGCACACGGTGCGCTGCTGGTCATGAGCGGGCCGACGCAGCATCATTGGCAACACCAGGTGGCCAAGACCCGCGCCGCCTGCCAGCCACGCCTCAACCTCACCTTCCGCTGGATCCGCCCATGAGCAATGACGACAAGCTGATCGATTTCGGCGCCGAGCGCGACAAGCGCATCCATGACCTGCACGAGAAACGGCTGGTGGACATGCGCCAGGCCTTCGAAAAGGCACTGCCGCTGGGCAAGGCGAAGAAGAACCGCAGCAAACCGAAGAAGCGCTGAACGCCAACCTGAACGGCCCGTCACGGGCTGCGGTCAGAGTGTCGCCCGGTGCCGGCTGGGGTATTTTCGACGGACGAAAAAAAGGGCGACCGAAGTCGCCCGAGGTGCCTTGCGTGCCTGTGTACCTGGAGAACTCGACTTACGCTTTCTTGTCGCGCTTGTGAGAGTCCTTCCAGATGAAGTATCCGACGCCACCGAAGAAGGCGAGCATCAGGCCAACAGTGCCGATACCGGCTAGAACCACAACATCGACGAACATAAGGGCCTCCTGCGTCTGGCGTCTTGTTTCGATGGGTCAAAGGTAGACCCGGGCCAGGGGGCCGAAATTGATCTGGATCAATGGCCGCAGGGCCCGTCCCGCAAGGTCTGCGGGTAACTGATCCAGGTCAATTTTCCAGGGGGTCCCCTGCGCCGGATGGGGCATTTCAGAGCCTTTCGACAGGGAAGGAGAGGGGGGAGATGATCAGACGAATCCAGGGCCGTGCCGTACAGGCGGGCGGCCGCCTATGCTTGCCGCACTTCTTCCAAGGTTCCCGACGTGCGTGAAACCCTGAAGGCCTTCCTCGCCCCCGACCTCCCGGCCCTGCAGTTCGCCATCAAGACATTGCTCGGGGGCGGCCTGGCGCTCTGGTGCGCGCTGCGCTTCGGCCTGGAGCAGCCGCAATGGGCGCTGATGACCGCCTTCATCGTGGCCCAGCCGCTGTCCGGGATGGTGGTGCAGAAGGGCCTGGCGCGGCTGCTCGGCACCCTGGTGGGGACCACCATGGCCGTGGTGATCATGGCGCTGTTCGCCCAGACGCCCTGGCTGTTCCTCTTCGTCCTCGCCACCTGGCTGGCGCTGTGCACGGCGGCCTCCACCATGCTGCGCAGTGCCTGGTCGTACGCCTTCGTCCTGGCCGGCTACACGGTGGCCATCATCGGCCTGCCGGCCATCGCCCATCCGCTCAACGTATTCGACCAGGCCGTGGCCCGCTGCACCGAGATCTGCCTCGGCATCCTCTGTGCCACCGCCACCAGCGCGCTGATCTGGCCACAGCGTGTGGAGCGCCAGCTGGTGCGCCAGGCCACCGAGGCCTGGGAGAGCGGCATCCGTGCGGCCCGCTCGGCCCTGGACGGTGCGCCCTACGAACGCCAGGGGCTGCTGGGCGTCCTGGGGCGCCTGGTGGCCGTGGATGCCCAGCGCGAGCACGCCTGGTTCGAAGGCGCGCGCGGCCGGCGCCGCGCCGCCGCCTTGCGGGTGCTCAGCCGCGACCTGCTCAGCGTGCTGCGGCTGGCGCGTGGGGTGGCACGCCAGTGGCGGCAGCTGTCGGACGACGAGGCCGAGCGCCTGGCTCCCTGGCTGGAGGCCGTGCGACAGGCGCTGGAGTCACCCGATCCGGCACGCCTCGAAGCCCTGGGGCAGCGCCTGCTGGAGGCGGCCGAATCCCCCGAACTGAGCGTGGTGCAGCAATACTGCCTGGGGCGCCTGGCGGTCACCCTCCGCCAGGTACGGGCCGCCGCCGCAGCGCTGGAGGCCGTGGAGCGTGGCGCTCCCACCGAGGACAGTTCGGCGCCCCTGTCCTGGCACCACGACCTGCCCACGGCCTTGCTCTACGGCTCCCGCAGCGGGCTGGCCTTCCTTGGGCTGGCGACCTTCTGGATGGCCACCGCCTGGACCTCCTCCATCGGCGCGCTGACCCTCACCTGCGTGGTCTGCAGCCTCTTTGCCAGCCGCGAGAACGCTGCGCAGATCGGCCTGATGTTCCTGCGTGGCATCCTCTATGCGCTGCCGGTGGCCTTCTTCATCGGCCAGGTGGTACTGCCCCAGTTCAGTGGCTTCCCGCTGCTCTGCATGGCCCTCGGCGTGCCGCTTTTCTTCGGCACCCTGGGCATGGCGCGGCCGGCCCTGAGCGGCACGGCTACCTCGTTCTGCCTGCACTTCATCGTGCTGTGCGCACCGCAGAACACCATGCACTTCGACGTTGCGGTGTTCCTCAACGAAGCCCTGTCCATCCTGCTGGGGGTCGGTTTCGCCGTGCTGGTGTTCCGCCTCATCGTGCTGACCCACCCCGGCTGGCATGGCCGGCGGCTGCTGCGCGCCACCTTCAGCGACCTGGGCCGGCTCACCCACCGCACCCTGGCAGGGGCGGAGAACTGGTTCGGTGGGCGCATGGCTGACCGCCTGCTGCAGCTGGCCCGCCACTACCCGGCGCTGCCCAGCCAGTCCCGCAACCGTTGGGACGACGGCATCACCAGCCTCGACATCGGTGACGAACTGCTGCACCTGCGCCGTTGCCTGGCGGTGGGGGAACGCTCCCTTGGCGCCTCCGAGGCGCGCTTTCTCGAACGGATCGAGCCACTGCTGGAGCAGGGGCCGGCGCCGGAGCGGGCGGATGCGATGGACGCGCCGTCCGAACAACTGATCCAGGCCCTGCGCGAGGCCGGCAACAGCATCGACCGGCGGCTGGCCCTGGCGGCCTTGCTGCAGTTGCGGCAGAGCTGGCGGCAGTGGTGCGAACAACAGGAGGCGAGCCATGGGCTTGCGTGAATGGTCACTGGGCGGCGTATTGCTCAGCCCGCTGCTGATCTACGCCCTGGCGGCGCTGCTGGTGACCGGCGTACTGCGCCTGGCGCTGCAGCAGCTGGGCCTGGCGCGCTGGATCTGGCACGAGGCGCTGTTCGATACCGCCCTCTATGTCTGTGTACTGTCGGTGCTGGTCGCCGTCTTCGGGCACTGGTGAAGGAGAAAACCATGGGCTCCACCTTGCGTGTCGTTGTCACCCTGGCGCTGGTCGCCGCAGCCGTTGTGGGGGGCTACAGCCTCTGGCAGCACTACATGCTCGCGCCCTGGACGCGGGACGCGCGCATCCGCGCCGACGTGGTGGTGATAGCACCGGACGTGTCCGGCTGGGTGGTGGACCTGAAGGTCCGCGACAACCAGCAGGTGAAGGCCGGGGACCTGCTGATGACCATCGACCGCGACCGCTACGAGGCCGCCCTGGAAAAGGCCCGCGCCGTCGCCGAAACCCGCCAGCAGCAACTGCGACTGCGTGAGCACGAGGCCTCGCGCCGCGCCAGCCTCGGCCCCCAGGCCATCAGCGCGGAGCTGCGGGAGAACGCCCAGATCACCGCCGACATCGCCCGGGGCGAATACCGCCAGGCCCAGGCCGATGTGAAGGTCGCCGAGTTGAACCTGGCCCGCAGCGAAGTGCGTGCCCCGCGCAGCGGCCAGGTCACCAACCTGCGCCTGGCCCAGGGCAACTACGCCAGCGCCGGGCAGCCGGTGATGGCACTGGTGGACGACCAGTCCTTCTACGTGCAGGCGTACTTCGAGGAAACCAAGCTGCCCGGCATCCGTGTCGGCGCACCGGTGGACATCTGGCTGATGAGCGCCGGCCAGCCGCTCAAGGGCACGGTGGAAAGCGTTAGCCGCGGCATCACCGACCGCAACGCCAGCCCGGACGGGCAACTGCTCGCCAACGTCGAACCCACGTTCAACTGGGTACGCCTGGCCCAGCGCATCCCGGTGCGGATCAAGCTCGACCAAATACCGGATGACATACAGCTCAGTGCGGGGATGACCGCCAGCGTCACGGTCGGGGATCAGCCGCAGGCGCAGGACTAGCCGGAAGCTTCCCGGAACGAAAAAGCCCGGCGATTGCCGGGCTTCCTTCATCAGGGCTGCGGGGTTCAGCCGATGGTGATCGGCGGCAGCTCCGGCAGCTCGATGGCGAGCGATTGCTTGGGCGCCAGTACCTCGGCCTCGCCGTCCACCACCTGCTCGGCGTTCTGGTTGAACACGCGGGTGGCGATGCGCACGCGGTTCTTCGGCAGCTTCTCGAGGATCTCCAGTTCCACGGTCAGGCTGTCGCCCAGCTTCACCGGGCGGGTGAACTTCAGTTGCTGGCCCAGGTAGATGGTGCCCGGCCCGGGCAGCTCGCAGGCGATGGCCGCGCTGATCAGGGCGCCGCTGAACATGCCGTGGGCGATGCGTTCCTTGAAGAGCGTGCCGGCCGCGTACTCGGCATCCAGGTGCACCGGGTTGCGGTCGCCGGACAGGGCGGCGAACAACTGGATGTCACGCTCCTCCACCTGCTTCGCGTAGCTGGCCTTCTGGCCGACTTCGAGGGCGTCGTAGGTGAAGTTGGTTACCTGGCTCATGGCGTCTCCTTGTTCGGTTGGCAGGCTCGACCCTGGGCGAGGGCGTGCCCCAGCCAGTCGAGCAGATGATTCGTCACCTCGTCGCGGTTGGTCTCGTTGAACAACTCGTGGCGGGCGTCGGGGTAGATCCTCAGTTGCACGTCGCGCACACCGGCCGAGCGCAGGGCATTGGCCAGGTCCTCCAGGCGCTTGCCGTCGCTGACCGGGTCGCATGCGCCGCCGATCACCAGCAGGGGCAGGTCCGGGTCGATCTGCGCCAGGTGGCCGATGGGCGTGATGTTCTGAAGCCCGCCGAGCAGGTCGAGCCACAACTGGTTGGTGCAGCGGAAGCCGCAGAGGCTGTCGTTGACGTACTTGTCCACCTCGTCCGGGTCGCGGCTGAGCCAGTCGAAGGGCGTGCGGTTGGGTTTGAAGGCCTTGTTGAACGAGCCGAAGGAGAGGAACTCGATCAGCGCGCTGCGGCCGTTCGGGCCCTGGCGCCAGCGTTCCAGCCGTGCCACCACGGCAGCCGCGCGGTACAGCCCCACCGGCTGGTAGTTGGAGCCGGAAAGGATGGCCCCCTGCAAGCTGCAGCTGTGGCGCATCAGGTAGCCCTGGGCGATGTAGCTGCCCATGCTGTGGCCGAGCAGGATGATCGGCGTCTGCGGGTGTTGCTGGCGGATGTGGTGATTGAGGGCCGCGAGGTCGGCGATCACCTTGTTCCAGCCGTCGTGCTCGGCGTACAGGCCGAGGATGCCGTGCTGGGCGGTACGCCCGTGGCCGCGCTGGTCGTGGGCGTAGACCTCGACGCCCGCCGCCACCAGCGCCGCTGCCAGCCGCGCGTAGCGGCCGCTGTGCTCGGCCATGCCGTGGGCGATCATCACCACCGCCCGGGGTGGCTCCTCGCCGCTCCAGCGGTTCACGTAGAGCGGGGCGGCATCGCTGGCGGTGAGCCAGAAAGCGTCGTGGCGCATGGCCAA
Source organism: Pseudomonas sp. zfem003 (assembly GCF_032621675.1). Lineage (NCBI taxonomy): Bacteria > Pseudomonadati > Pseudomonadota > Gammaproteobacteria > Pseudomonadales > Pseudomonadaceae > Pseudomonas > Pseudomonas sp. zfem003. The sequence continues at coordinate 331,658 of NZ_JAVYJG010000005.1, forward strand.
TCCTTTTGGCGGGAGTGGAGTGATCGGCGCATTGTGCACGGGGGCCGGGGCGGCGCAAAGGGGCTGCGCTACGTGACCGGTCGGTCCTGCGCGGACCGTTTCGACAGCCTTTGTCCAGCCGCTCAGGCACGGGCTGTTGCGGCGAGATTCACGGGATCAATGAGAGCGCTTGGCGTATTTGCGCACGCGGGTGGACCTGCTACTTTCCGGGCAGTCCCGCAGCGCGGGCCAGACACATTCAGGGCAAATGAGGACAACAACAATGCAACCTGATTTCTGGAGCGACAAACGCCCTGCCGGCGTACCGGACCAGATCGACCTGGCGGCCTACCGTTCCGTGGTCGAGGTGTTCGAGCGTTCCTGCAAGAAATTCGCCGACCGCCCGGCCTTCCACAACCTGGGCGTGACCCTGACCTACGCCGAGCTGGACCGCCTGTCCGCCGCCTTCGCCGCCTACCTGCAGAAGCACACGGACCTCAAGCCCGGCGACCGCATCGCCGTGCAGATGCCCAACGTCCTGCAGTACCCCATCGCCGTGTTCGGCGCCCTGCGCGCCGGCCTGGTGGTGGTCAACACCAACCCCCTCTACACCGCCCGCGAGATGCGCCACCAGTTCAAGGACGCCGGCGTGCGGGCCCTGGTGTACATCAACCTGTTCGGCAAGCTGGTGCAGGAAGTGCTGCCCGACACCGAGATCGAGCACCTGATCGAGGCGCGCATGGGTGACATGCTGCCCAGCCTCAAGGGCTGGCTGGTCAACACCGTGGTGAAGAAGGTCAAGAAGATGGTGCCGGATTACCACCTGCCCCAGGCCGTCTCCTTCAAGGACGCCCTGCGCCAGGGCCGGGGCCATGGCCTCAAGCCGGTCAGCGTCGGCCTGGAAGACCTCGCCGTGCTGCAGTACACCGGCGGCACCACGGGTGTGGCCAAGGGCGCGATGCTCACCCACGGCAACCTCGTGGCCAACATGCAGCAGGTCAACGCCTGCCTGTCGCAGCTGGGGCCGGATGGCCAGCCGCTGATGAAGCAGGGCCAGGAGATCATGATCGCGCCGCTGCCGCTCTATCACATCTACGCCTTCACCGCGAACTGCATGTGCATGATGGTCAACGGCAACCTCAACGTGCTGATCACCAACCCGCGCGACATCCCCGGCTTCGTCAAGGAACTGAAGAAGTGGCGCTTCTCCGCGCTGCTGGGCCTCAACACGCTGTTCGTCGCGTTGATGGACAACCCCGACTTCAAGGACCTGGACTTCTCCAACCTCAAGGTCACCAACTCCGGCGGCACCGCCCTGGTCAAGGCCACCGCCGAGCGCTGGCAGGCCGTCACCGGCTGCACCGTGGTGGAGGGCTACGGCCTCACCGAGACCTCCCCGGTGGCCAGCGCCAACCCCTACGGCGCCCAGGCCCGCCTGGGCACCGTCGGCATCCCGGTGCCCGGCACCGCCTTCAAGGTGATCGACGACGACGGTAACGAGCTGCCCCTGGGCGAGCGCGGCGAGCTGTGCATCCAGGGCCCGCAGGTGATGAAGGGCTACTGGAACCGCCCCGAAGCCACCGCCGAGGTGCTGGACGCCGAGGGCTGGCTGAAGACCGGCGACATCGCCGTAATCGACCCGGACGGCTACGTGCGCATCGTCGACCGCAAGAAGGACCTGATCATCGTCTCCGGCTTCAACGTCTACCCCAACGAGATCGAGGACGTGGTCATGGCCCACCCGAAGGTGGCCAGCTGCGCCGCCATCGGCGTGCCCGACGAGAAGTCCGGCGAGGCGGTGAAGCTGTTCGTCGTCCCCCGCGAGGGTGGCGTTTCCGTCGAGGAGCTGAAGGCCTACTGCAAGGAAAACTTCACCGGCTACAAGGTGCCCAAGCACATCGTCCTCAAGGACGCCCTGCCCATGACGCCGGTCGGCAAGATCCTCCGTCGCGAGCTGCGCGACATCGCCTGATCCACCCCCTTCGACCCTCGCACCTGCCGCCCGGCAGTGTGCGAGGGTTCACAAACCGCCCTGGGACGCGCTTTCTACGCCAGTTAGGTGGTTTGCTCTAAAGGTGACTGATTGGTTTTATCTGGTCATTTTTTTGACTGGAAAGGGTCTATTTGGCTCTGGTCGCCTTTTTTCAAAGCTGATAATCTCGGCGCGCTTTTCGCCCTGGGAAGGGCCTGAAACCGCACAGACCACAAAAAACAACTGCCTCGTGCAGTGAAGATCAGCTGTTGCTCAGGAGTGGGCTTTCCATGACCGATAACTTCTGGACGGACAAGTATCCAGCAGGCGTTCCTGCGGAAATCAATGCCGACGCTTACCCCAACATTCAGGCGGTATTGAAAGAGTCCTGCCAACGCTTTGCCGACAAGCCCGCATTCAGCAACCTGGGCAAGACCCTCACCTACGGTGAGCTCTACGCACTCTCCGGTGCCTTCGCCGCCTACCTGCAGAACCACACCGACCTGCAGCCCGGCGACCGTATCGCCGTGCAACTGCCCAACGTCCTGCAGTACCCCGTCGTGGTCTTCGGCGCCCTGCGCGCCGGCCTGGTGGTGGTGAACACCAACCCGCTGTACACCGCGCGGGAGATGGAGCACCAGTTCAACGACTCCGGCGCCAAGGCCCTGGTGTGCCTGGCCAACATGGCCCACCTGGCCGAGAGCGTGCTGCCCAAGACCGGCATCCGCCATGTGGTGGTGACCGAAGTGGGCGACCTGCTGCCGCCGCTCAAGCGCCTGCTGGTGAACAGCGTCATCAAGTACGTGAAGAAGATGGTGCCGGCTTTCCACCTGCCCCAGGCCGTCAAGCTCAACCACGCACTGGCCAAGGGCCAGGGCAAGGCCGTGCGCGAAGCCTCGCCGGCCGCTAACGACGTTGCCGTGCTGCAGTACACCGGCGGCACCACCGGCGTGGCCAAGGGCGCGATGCTCACCCATCGCAACCTCATCGCCAACATGCTGCAGTGCAAGGCGCTGATGGGCGCCAACCTCAATGAAGGGTGCGAGGTGCTCATCACCCCGCTGCCGCTCTATCACATCTACGCCTTCACCTTCCATTGCATGGCGATGATGCTGACCGGCAACCACAACATCCTGATCAGCAACCCGCGCGACCTGCCAGCGATGGTCAAGGAACTGGGCAACTGGAAGTTCACCGGCTTCGTCGGCCTCAACACCCTGTTCGTTGCCCTGTGCAACAACGAGGACTTCCGCAAGCTCGACTTCTCCGCCCTCAAGCTCACCCTGTCCGGCGGCATGGCCCTGCAACTGGCTGCGGCCGAGCGCTGGAAAGAGGTCACCGGCTGCGCCATCTGCGAAGGTTTCGGCATGACCGAGACCAGCCCCGTGGTGTCGGTGAACCCGTTCCAGAGCATCCAGATCGGCACCATCGGCATCCCGGTCCCCTCGACCCAGTGCAAGGTGGTGGACGACGAGGGCAACGACCTCGCCATCGGCGCCATCGGCGAGCTGTGCGTCAAGGGCCCGCAGGTGATGAAGGGCTACTGGCAGCGCCAGGACGCCACCGACGAGATCCTCTCGGCGGACGGCTGGCTGAAGACCGGCGACATCGGCCTGATCCAGGAAGACGGCTACATGCGCATCGTCGACCGCAAGAAGGACATGATCCTGGTCTCCGGTTTCAACGTGTACCCGAACGAGCTGGAAGACGTGCTCGCCACCCTGCCGGGCGTCCTGCAATGCGCCGCCATCGGCATCCCGGACGAGAAGTCCGGCGAGGCGATCAAGGTCTTCGTGGTGGTCAAGCCGGGTGCCAGCCTGACCAAGGACGAGGTGATGCAGCACATGCGCGCCAACGTCACCGGCTACAAGGTCCCGCGCTCCGTCGAGTTCCGCGACAGCCTGCCGACCACCAACGTCGGCAAGATCCTGCGCCGTGAACTGCGTGACCAGGAACTGAAGAAGCTCAAGGGCTGACCCGTCCCGGCATGAACGAGCCCCGCACCTGCGGGGCTTTTTCTTTGCCTCGCCCGATGCAGTCACCCCCGGCAGGCGTAGCCCGGGCTTCAGCCCGGGAGCGCCCCGTGCCTCCAGCCGCTTCGCCAGCTCTACCGAACGGTATGACCTCCCGTCACCCCCGCCCGTTGCCAGCATTGCGACAGCGGTGGATTCGCATAACCTGCGCCGGTCCGCGGGCCCGTGGCCCGCACCGTTATGCTTCCTGGGGGACCTCCATGCGTATGAACGTGCGTCGAATCCTCCTGGCCTGGATGCTGGGAGTTGTCGTCGTCGGCCCGAGCGTGGCCGCTGAAAACCCGTCCGCGAAACCGGTGATCGGTTCCGCCTCGCCACAGGCCGTGCCGGGCCGCCCGCTCAGCGTGCTGTTCGTGGGCAACAGCTACACCTTCTACAACGACCTGCCGCGCATGGTCCGGCAGATGTCGCTCGACGCCGCCCAGCCGCGCCCGCTGGACGTGCGCGACATCACCTTCGGCGGCGCCAGCCTGGAGGCCCACTGGAACCGTGGCGTGGTGCAGCAGGTGCTGGCCAGCCAGCACTGGGACTACGTGGTGATCCAGGACTTCAGCACCATGCCGGTGGACAACCCCGAGAAGACCCGCACCTACGTGCGCCTGATGGCCGCCGAGGCACGCAAGGCCGGCGCCCAGCCGATCCTCTACCTGACCTGGGCGCGCCAGGCGAACCCGGCCATGCAGGCGCAGCTCGATGCCGTCTACACCGGCCTGGCCAACGAGACCCACGCGCTGCTGGCCCCGGTCGGGCAGGCCTGGAAGCAGGCCCTGGCGGCCACCCCGCAACCGCACCTGTTCATCGAGGACGGCAGCCACCCGAGCTACAGCGGCAGCTACCTGACCGCCTCGGTGTTCTATTCGCTGATCTACGGCGTGCAGCCGCCGGCACCGTCGTCCGAGCAGGCCGCGCGCCTGGACCACGACAGCAGCAGCGCCCTGCAGGGCTTCGCCTGGAATTCCCTGCAGGCCCAGGACCTGGCCCTGCGCACCGTACCGGCCGAGCTGCGCACCCTGCCGATCACCGCCACCCGCTGACCCGCTCCACCCCGCGCCGCCGAGCCATCGGCGCGCGGGCGCTTCCCGATGCGGTGCGGGGGCGGAATCTGCGACAATCGCGCCTTTGCCACGATTGCCCAGCGCCTGATGACCGACATCGCCTCCCTGCACAAGAACCTCGACCACGCCCTGATCGCCGACCGCCATCGCCTGCGCCGCCAGCTCCACGAGCTGCACAAGAAGCCGGACGAGGCGAAGCTCGCCCAGTGGCTGGAACGCTTCCAGGCTTCCTGCGCCAAGGTCGAGGCCCGTCGCGCCAGCGTGCCGCGCATGCGCTACGACGACGCCCTGCCCATCGCCGCCAAGCGTGACGAGATCAAGGCCGCGCTGGAGAAGCACCAGGTGCTGGTGATCGCCGGCGAAACCGGCTCGGGCAAGACCACCCAGCTGCCGAAGATCTGCCTGGAGATCGGCCGCGGCACCCACGGCCTGATCGGCCACACCCAGCCGCGCCGGCTGGCCGCGCGCAGCGTGGCGACCCGCGTGGCCGAGGAGATCGGCACGCCCCTGGGCGAACTGGTGGGCTACCAGGTGCGCTTCGAGGACCAGTCCAACGAGCGCAGCCTGATCAAGCTGATGACCGACGGCATCCTCCTGGCCGAGACCCAGCACGACCGCCTGCTCGAGCGCTACGACACGATCATCGTCGACGAGGCCCACGAGCGGAGCCTCAACATCGACTTCCTCCTGGGCTACCTGAAGACGCTGCTGCCACGGCGCCCGGACCTGAAGCTGATCATCACCTCGGCGACCATCGACCTGGAGCGCTTTTCCAAGCACTTCGGCGATGCGCCCATCGTCGAAGTCTCCGGCCGCACCTACCCGGTGGAGACCTGGTACCGGCCCCTGGCCGCTGAGGTGGACGAGAACGGCGAGCCGCTGTTCGACGACCTGTCGGTGGACCAGGGCATCCTCCGCGCCCTGGACGAGATCGCCGACCACGAGCGCGCCGAAGGCAAGCGCCCGGGCGACGTGCTGGTGTTCCTCCCCGGCGAGCGCGAGATCCGCGACGCCGCCGAGGTGCTGCGCAAGGCCAACCTGCGCCACACCGAGGTGCTGCCGCTCTATGCACGGCTGACCCCGGCCGAGCAGCAGAAGATCTTCGCGCCCATGCCGGGCCGCAAGATCGTCCTCGCCACCAACGTCGCCGAAACCTCGCTGACGGTGCCCGGCATCCGCTACGTGATCGACAGCGGCACCGCGCGCATCAGCCGCTACAGCTACCGCGCCAAGGTCCAGCGCCTGCCCATCGAGGCCGTGTCCCAGGCCAGTGCCAACCAGCGCAAGGGCCGTTGCGGCCGGGTCGAGCCGGGCATCTGCGTGCGCCTGTACAGCGAGGAGGACTTCCTCGGCCGCCCCGAGTTCACCGACCCGGAGATCCTGCGCACCAACCTGGCGGCGGTGATCCTGCAGATGCTCCACCTGCGCCTGGGCGACATCGCCGACTTCCCCTTCATCGAGCCGCCGGACGGCAAGGCGGTGAGCGACGGCTTCACCCTGCTGCAGGAACTCTCGGCGGTGAACCGCGAGGGCCAGCTCACGCCCCTGGGCCGCCAGCTGGCACGCCTGCCGGTGGACCCGCGCCTGGGCCGCATGCTGTTGGAGGCCGCCCACCAGGGCAGCCTCGACGAGGTGCTGCTGATCACCAGCGCGCTCTCGGTGCAGGACCCGCGCGAACGGCCGATGGATCGCCAGCAGGCCGCCGACCAGGCCCACGCGCAGTGGAAGGACGCCGATTCCGACTTCGCCGCGCTGGTCAACCTCTGGCGCGGCTTCGAGGAGCAGCGCCAGGCACTGGGCTCCAACGCCCTGCGCACCTGGTGCCGCAAGAACTTCCTCAACTACATGCGCCTGCGCGAGTGGCGCGATGCCCACCGCCAGCTGACGCTGATCTGCCGCGAACTCAAGCTGACCCTCAACAAGGAGCCGGCGGACTACCCGCGCGTGCACAAGGCGCTGCTCTCCGGCCTGCTCAGCCAGATCGGCCAGAAGAGCGAGGACGGCGACTACCTCGGCGCCCGCCAGCGGCGTTTCTGGATCCACCCCTCCACCGTGATCGCCAAGAAGCGCCCGCAGTGGATCATGGCCGCCGAACTGGTGGAGACCACCAAGCTGTTCGCACGCATGGTCGCCAAGATCGACCCCGACTGGCTGGAACCCCTGGCTGGCCACCTGGTGAAGAAGAACCACCTGGAGCCGCACTGGAAGAAGCGCCGTGGCCAGGTCGTGGCCTACGAGCAGGTCACCCTCTACGGGCTGATCGTGGTCGGCCGCCGCCCGGTGCACTACGGCCCCATCGACCCGCCGGTGGCGCGCGAGCTGTTCATCCGCGAGGGCCTGGTGCGCGGCGAGATCCACAGCCGCGCCAAGTGCCTGGCCGCCAACCGCCAGTTGCTGGAACGGCTCGACGAGCTGGAGGCCAAGGCCCGCCGCCGCGACATCCTCGCCGACGAGGAAACCCTCTTCGGCTACTACGCCGCGCGCCTGCCCGAGGACATCTACCAGACCGCCAGCTTCGAGAAGTGGTACGAGCGCGAGCGGGCGAAGAACCCCGAGCTGCTGATCATGCGCGAGGAGGACGTGCTGGCCCGCGAAGCCAGCGAAGTCACCGCCGCGCAGTACCCGGACACCCTGCGCATCGGCGAGCTGCAACTGCCGCTGGACTACCACTTCGAACCCGGCCACCCGCGTGACGGCGTGACCCTGCGGGTGCCCGCGCCCCTGCTGCCGCAGCTGCCCGCCGAGCGCCTCGACTGGCTGGTGCCCGGCCTGCTGGAAGCCAAATGCGTGGCCCTGGTGCGCAACCTGCCCAAGGCCATCCGCAAGAACTTCGTGCCGGTGCCGGATTTCGTGAAGGCCGCGCTGGCCAAGCTGGCCTTCGCCCAGGGTTCGCTGCCCGAGGCGCTGGGCCGCGAACTGCAGCGCATGACCGGCGCCCGCGTGCCCGAGGAGGCCTGGGCGGAAGCCGCCGGCCTGCTGGAGCACCACCTGAAGATGAACATCGAGGTGGTGGACGCGCGCGGCAAATTCCTCGGCGAAGGCCGCGACCTGGCCGAGCTGATCGCGCGCTTCGCCGAGGCCAGCCAGGCCGCCCTGGCCATCCCGCAGAAGCAGGGCGAGCAGCGCCCGGTGGAAGCCAAGGGCTTCGCCCAGGTGGCGGAGAAGACCCAGCAGAAGGTCGCCGGCCTGTCCATGACCGTCTACCCGGCGCTGGTGGAGGAGGGCGGCAGCGTCAAGGAAAGCCGCTTCCCCACCCAGGCCGAGGCCGACTGGCAACACCGCCGCGCCCTCCAACGCCTGCTGCTGCAACAACTGGCCGAGCCGGCCAAGTACCTGCGCGGCAAGCTGCCGGGCCTGACCGAGCTGGGCCTGCTGTACCGCGACATGGGCCGGGTCGACGCGCTGGTGGAGGACATCCTCCTGGCCAGCCTCGACAGCTGCATCCTCGACGGCGAAGCCAGCCTGCCCCGCGATGGCGCGGCCCTGGCCTCGCTGGCGGAGAAGAAGCGCGGTGCCTGGGCCGAGCACGCCGAACGCCTGGCCCGCCTGACCCTGGACATCCTCAAGCTCTGGCATGGTCTGCAGAAGCGCTTCAAGGGCCGCATCGACCTGGCCCAGGCGGTGGCGCTCAACGACATCAAGGCGCAGCTGGGCAACCTGGTGTACCCCGGTTTCGTCCGCGAGACCCCGGCCGAGTGGCTGAAGGAAGTGCCGCGCTACCTCAAGGCCATCGAGCAGCGCTTCGACAAGATCGGCGCACAGCTGCAGCGTGACCGCGTCTGGTCCGGCGAGCTGGCCGGCTATTGGGAGCAGTACCAGGCGCGCCTGGCCAAGCATGCCCAGGAAGGCAAGCGCGACCCCGAGCTGGTGCTGTACCGCTGGATGCTGGAGGAGTACCGCGTGTCCCTCTTCGCCCAGCAGCTGGGGACGAAGATGCCGGTCTCCGACAAGCGTCTCAACAAGCAGTGGACCCAGGTGGAGGGTTGATCCGTGAGTGATGTGCTGTTCGAAATCCGCCCCATGAGCCCCGAGCTGTACCGCGAGAAGACCCGGCGCATCGCCATCGGCATCGCCGTGCTGTTCATCGCCCTGGCCATGCTGTTCGCCACCGCCAGCGTGCAGCTGTTCGGCACCCCCGGTGGCGACAACTTCCGCTGGAACCTGGCCGGCGTGCTGGCCGGGCTGGCGGTGACCGTGGCCCTGGTGCGCCTGCAGTTCTGGCCGCGCCCGTTCATGGCGCCGGCGGTCTATGGCTGGGGGCTCAAGCGCAGCCTGATGCGCGTCACCAACCTGATGCACCGGGTCAAGGCCGGCGTTGCCGTGAACGACCCGGCGGCGATGAAGCTGCTGCGCTTCTACCACCTGGGCGTGACCCAGATGCACCAGCTGGACGGCAACACCTCCGACCTCAGCCAGATGGTCCGCGAGATCGATGCGCACCGCGAGGCGATGCTGGCCCTGGGGCTCGACCCGGAGCAGGGGCGCCTGGAGCGCGACTGGCTGGACGCGGTCAAGCGCTTCGGCTGAACCCGGTCGCATCGGACAAGGACGACCCCATGCCTTCCACCCTCGAACTCGTCGCCGACCTGGTGAACCTGATCGCCGTGCTGCTGGCGGCGCGCAACAGCGTGCACACCTGGTCCAGCGGCATCCTCGGCTGCGTGCTGTTCGGCTGGTTGTTCTTCGAGTCCCAGCTGTACGCCGACGTCACCCTGCAGGGCTTCTTCATCATCACCAGCGCCCTGGGCTGGTGGGCCTGGTTGCGTGGCAACGCCGGCACCCAGTTGCCGGTGAGCCGCACCGCGCCAGGCACGCTGGCGTGGATGGCGGCCCTGGCGGTGGTGGTGGCGTTGGCCTATGGAGCGCTGCTGCACCACTTCACCGATGCCTACGCACCGCTGGTGGATTCCCTTGTGCTGACCTTCAGCGTGCTGGCGCAACTGTTGCTGATGCGCCGGCGCCTGGAGAACTGGTACGCCTGGCTGCTGGTGAACACCCTGGCGGTGCCGCTCTACGCCTCCCGCGAGCTGTACCTCACCGCCGGGCTCTACACGCTGTTCTGGTGCAACGCCTGGTACGGCCTGTACCGCTGGCGCCGTGAGCTGCGCGAAGCTGCCGCGCCCCTGGCCGGGCAGGAGCCGGCCTGAGATGAACACCACCTTTCGCACCGGCCTGGTGGTGGGCAAGCTCTCGCCGCTTCACCTGGGCCATGAGCGACTGATTCGCGCGGCCCGGGGGCAATGCGAGCGGCTGTTGCTGCTCTGCTGGTCCCTGCCCGAGCTGCCGGGGTGCGATGCCGGGCGCCGTGAGCGCTGGCTGCGCCTGCGCTTCCCGGAGTTGCAGGCCGAGGTGGTCACCCCGGCCCGCATCCGAGCCTGGCGGGATGAGGGCAAGCGCCTGCCCGACCTGCCCCACAACGACGCCCCCGAGTTCGAGCCGCGCCAGTTCGTCGCCGAGTTCTGCCAGGCGGTGTTCGGCACCACGGTGGACGCGGTGTTCACCAGCGAGGGCTATGGCGAGGGGTTCGCCGCGCACCTGGCGGGTGTCTTCGGGCACCCGGTGCGACACGTCTGCGTCGACCCGCAGCGCCTCGCCGTGCCCGTCTCCGGCACCCGCCTGCGGGCCGACCCCCACGGGTTGCGGGACTTCCTCGCCCCCGAGGTGCACGCCGACTTCGTCGAGCGCATCGTCCTGCTTGGCGGCGAATCCACCGGCAAGAGCAGCCTCGCCATCGCCCTGGCCGCCGCGCTCGACGCGCCTTGCGTGGCCGAGTTCGGCCGCGAGCACTGGGTGGCGAAGGACGGCCAGCTGGAGTACGACGACCTGCTGCACATCGGGCGTACCCAGGTGGCGCGGGAAGACCAGGCGGCACTCACGGCCGGGCGCTACCTGGTCTGCGACACCTCGGCGCTGACCACGCTGTTCTACAGCCACGCGATGTTCGGCCGCGCCGAGGCCGAGCTGGCCACCCTGGCCGAACGCCCCTACGCGCATACCTTCCTCTGCGCCGACGACTTCCCCTTCGTGCAGGACGGCACCCGCCAGGACGAAACCTTCCGCCGCCGCCAGCAGGCCTGGTACCGCGCCGGACTGCAGCGCCGGGGCTGGCCCTTCCTTGTACTCACCGGCCCGCTGGAGGCGCGGGTGAAGCAGGTGCTGGATGCCCTGCGCGGTGGTTCCCCGGGCTGAAGCCCGGGCTACGGGGCGGCGAGCTACGTGGTGAGGGTGGTGGCGCCGTGCTATACAGCCCGGCAGGACTCCCGAGAGTGAACGACCATGGCCAGGCAGAACGGCAGCAGTACCGTCCCGGCAGTGCCTTCCGGCAAGCACGGGCACAGCCGCTTCGTCTGGCGGGCCCTGTTGCCTCGTGCCCTGGGGCTGCCCGTTGGCGCCTTGTGCCTTGCCCTGCCGCTGTGGGAGTTGCACCGACCGGCGTGGGTCTGGGTGCTGCTTGCGCTGTTCTCCTTCGCCTGGCCCTGGGTGGCCCTGGCGTTGAGCCGGAGCTACCAGGACCCGGTGCGCAACGAGCGTCGGCACATCCTGTTCGACTCCTTCGCCGGCACTTTCTGGATCGCCACCGCCGGCTTCAGCCCGCTTGCCACCTGCGTGGCTTTCGCCATGCTGCAGGCGAACAACGTCGCCGCCGGCGGCATCCGCTTCGTGGCACAAGGCCTGCTGGCACAGCTGGCCGGCGTGGGGGCGGGCATCCTGGTGTTCGGCTTCACCTTCCACAGCCCCATCACCCTGCAGCACCTGTTGCTGTGCCTGCCGATGATGCTGCTGCACCCCTGGTGATCGGCGCCACCCTCTATGACCTGGCCCAGAGCGTGGCGCGCAGCCGCAAGGCGCTGCGCACCCTGAGCCAGACCGACAGCCTCACCGGCCTCTACAACCGCCGCCACTGGACCGAGCAGGCCCAGCAGGAATTCCTCCGCTGCCAACGGGGTGGCCAGCCCGCCTGCCTGGCGCTGGTGGACCTGGATCACTTCAAGGCCGTCAACGACACCCGTGGCCACCTGGCCGGCGACGAGTTGCTGGAGCGCCTGGGCCGGGGCTTGCGCGAGACCCTGCGGGACACCGACCTGTGCGGGCGCTATGGCGGCGACGAGTTCTGCGTGCTGCTGCCGATGACCCAGGAGGAGGGCGCCCGGGTGCTGCTGGAGCGCCTGCGCGAGAAGATCGCCCGCGAGGAAGGCGATGTGGGGCTGAGCATCGGCCTGGCCGCCTTCGACGGGCGCATGGCGTCGGTGGAGGACTGGATCCGCGCAGCGGACCAGGCGCTCTACCGGGCCAAGTCCCAGGGGCGCAACCGGGTGGTGGTGCTGGAGCGCACGGGGTGACGCCAGCGCGGCGCCGGGGGTTCAACTCCGGCGCCGCAGCGGGTAAGGTGCGCGGCTGACCAGTCGGCATATGGAGCGCCACGATGAGCCTTCACGGTACCTACGATCCGCAGAACATCTTTGCCCAGATCATCCGGGGCGATGCCCCGTGCTACAGGCTCTACGAAGACGACGACGTGCTCGCCTTCCTCGACCTGTTCCCGCAGTCCTACGGCCATGCCCTGGTGATCCCCAAGCGCTCGGCGGCGCGCAACCTGCTGGACGTGGACCCGGAGGCGCTGGCCAAGGTCATGGCCGTGGTGCAGCGGCTGTCCCGCGTGATCACCGAGGAGCTGAAGCCGGCCGGTGTCCAGGTGGCCCAGTTCAACGGCGCCCCGGCCGGGCAGACCGTGTTCCACCTGCACTTCCACATCATTCCCCGCTACGAGGGTGAAGGCCTGGGCATCCACGCCAGCCAGAAGGCCGACCCCGCCGTGCTGGAAGCGCTCCAGGCGCGCATCAGCCGCCATCTGTAAGGCCTGCCGCCCTCGCGTTGCGAGGGCATCCTGGCCGAAATTCCATGCATTTTGGCCACATGAACGCCGACGTTGAAGCGTATCGCTGTGTCTTCCAGGTGCTCTCGAGCTTCTACGCAAAAAGGGTGACTTGTAAGTCTCTTCTGATTGACGCTTGCCTGTTTTCCTACGGCCGCTGGCCCTCCCGCAGGATTGCGCCGGTGGTCTGCCGTTGCGCTCCGGCAGGCGCCAGAAGGGCCCGTGCTGTGGCAAACTTCGCCGCCAGCAAGCGCCTCGCCCGTTATCCTGCGTGGGCCGTGCCCAGCCCGGGGCACGGATGACTTGCCAACCCGTTCCACCCACCATCCCGCTGCCCGGAGATGGCCCAATTTCAGACGCCGGGCGCGCCCTGTCGGCCGGCGAACCAACTGCCTAACCGGCTGTGCCCGTCACAGCCCCGCAATGAGAGGATCGACCGTGCACAACGTCGTGATCAGTGGCACCGGCCTTTACACCCCGTCCAACAGCATCTCCAACGAAGAACTCGTGGCTTCCTTCAACGCCTATGTGCAGACCTTCAACGCCGATAACGCCGCTGCCATCGAGCGCGGCGAGATGGAGGCGCTGGCCGAGTCCAGCGTGGCGTTCATCGAGAAGGCCTCGGGCATCAAGAGCCGCTTCGTGGTGGACAAGGCCGGCATCCTCGATCCGCAGCGCATGGTGCCGCGCATCCCCGAACGCTCCAACGACGAGTGGGGCATCCTCTGCGAGATGGCCGTGGGCGCGGCCCGCGAGGCCCTGGAGCGTGCCGGCCGTACCGCTGCCGATATCGACGGCGTGATCGTCGCCTGCTCCAACCTGCAGCGCGCCTACCCGGCAGTGGCCGTCGAGGTCCAGGCTGCACTGGGCATCCAGGGCTACGGCTACGACATGAACGTCGCCTGCTCCTCCGCCACCTTCGGCATCCAGGCGGCCGTGACTGCGATCCAGACCGGCCAGGCCCGCGCCATCCTCATGGTCAACCCGGAGATCTGCACCGGCCACCTGAACTTCCGTGACCGCGACAGCCACTTCATCTTCGGCGACGCCGCCACCGCCGTGATCCTGGAGCGTGCCGACAAGGCCACCTCCAAGCACCAGTTCGAAGTCGTCGGCACCAAGCTGCTGACCCAGTTCTCCAACAACATCCGCAACAACTACGGCTTCCTCAACCGCGCGGCGGAAGAGGGCATCGGCGCCCGCGACAAGCTGTTCGTGCAGGAAGGCCGCAAGGTGTTCAAGGACGTCTGCCCGATGGTGGCCGAGCTGATCGCCGCGCACCTGCAGGAGAACGACATCGACGTCACCCAGGTGAAGCGCTTCTGGCTGCACCAGGCCAACCTGAACATGAACCTGCTGATCGCCCGCAAGCTGCTGGGCCGTGACGCCGAGCCCCAGGAAGCGCCGGTGATCCTCGACACCTACGCCAACACTAGCTCCGCCGGTTCGGTCATTGCCTTCCACAAGCACCAGGACGACCTGCCCAGCGGCAGCCTCGGCGTGCTCAGCTCCTTCGGCGCCGGTTACTCCATCGGCAGCGTGATCCTGCGCAAGCGCTGATGCCCCTCCCTGCGGACGCCGAACTGCTGCCCCGCCTGCGCGCGGGGGAGCCTTCGGCGTTCCGCCAGCTCATCGCCGCCCACCAGGGCGCGATGCGCGCGGTGGCCTATGCCATCGCCGGCCCCCGCCATGTCGAAGAAGTGGTCCAGGACGCCTGGCTGGCCGCCGTGCGCGCGCTCGACGGTTTCGAAAGCCGTTCCAGCCTCAAGACCTGGCTGCTCACCATCGCCGCCAACACCGCCCGTACCCGCGCCAGCCAGGCCCGGCGGGAGGTACTGCTGGATGACCTGCCAGCGCCCCATGGCAGCCTCGATGACGCCCGCTTCGCCCCTGACGGCCATTGGCTGCGCCCACCCAGCGCCTGGCACGAGGACTCCCCGGAAGCTCTGTTGCAGGCCGACGAGCTGCGCCAGTGCCTGGAGAAGACCCTGCTGAGCCTGTCCGACCTGCAGCGCAGCGTGTTGCTGCTGCACGAGCGCGAAGGGCTGGCGCCGGAGGCCATCTGTAATCTCCTGGACATTTCGCTCTCCAATATGCGCGTGCTGCTGCACCGCGCGCGCCTGAAGGTCTTCGCCACCCTGGAGCATTACGAGGAGACGGGCCAATGTTGAACTGCCGAGCGCTGGTGGCCTGCTCCAGCGACTACCTCGACGGCCGCCTCGGGCTGCTGGCGCGCCTCGACGTGCGCCGCCACCTGATGTTCTGCGCCGATTGCCGGCGCTTCATCCGCCAGCTGGCGGTGACCCGTGAGGTGGTGCGGCATCTGCCTGATGCGTCCCCGGGGGAAGTGGACGTACTGGCCCAGCGCCTGGCCGACGAGCGCCGCTCCCGGGGCTGACGCACCCTCGCCACCGTTCTGTCATCTTTCCCGCCGCTATGAACCTGTGCGCCCTGCTTGATGGCCGGCTGGAACCCGCGTGGGTGCTGGCTTTGAGCCTTATTTCCCATCGGACTTAAAAAGTTCCGATGTCATAAAACATTTATCTAAAAGCAACTGAGCTGAAATAACCCCCCGCCAACATTCCCCACCAGCACGAACGAGCCCCGAGGGCTCGGGTGTTTTTCCAGCACTAAGACCAATTAGGGGAATCTTCGATGATCCGTAAGCACCTCGCCGGTATTGCCGCCAGCGCCATCGCCCTGGCCATTTCCGCCCAGGCCTTCGCAGGTACCGTGACCACCGACGGCACCGACATCGTTATCAAGACCAAGGGCGGCCTGGAAGTCGGCACCACCGACAAGGCGTTCAGCTTCAAGCTCGGCGGCCGTCTGCAAGCCGACTACGGCCGCTTCGATGGCCTGTACACCCGCAACGGCGACACCGGTGACGCGGCCTACTTCCGTCGTGCTTACCTGGAACTGTCCGGCGTGGCCTACACCGACTGGGCCTATGCCGTCGCATACGACTTCTCCGAGAACTCGGGTAACGGCAACAGCACCAGCAACGGCAGCAGCTCCCAGCCGAGCGGCAACTTCGACGAAGCCTCGATCAGCTACACCGGCTTCAACCCGATCACCATCCGCTTCGGTCGCTTCGACCCGGACTTCGGCTTGGAGAAAGCCACCAGCTCCAAGTGGGTGACCGCGCTCGAGCGCAGCGCCATGAACGAAGTGATCGACTGGGCCAACACCCACCAGGACGGCCTGGGCGTCCAGTTGCAGGCGCTGATCAGCAACTACGCCTACGTGTCCACCAGCCTGGCCAGCAAGGACGCCAACGACGACGAAGGCGACAGCGTCAAGCAGTTCAACGCCCGTGCCGTATTCGCGCCGATGGCCGAAGCCGGCAACGTGCTGCACTTCGGTGCCAACTTCGCCCGCCGCAACCTGGACGATGTGGCCGGTGCCGACGTTCGCTACCGCTCCCGCCTGGGCATGCGCGGCGTAGACACCAACGGCGGTAACTCCAGCGGCAACCTGGGTAACCGCGCTGTGCTGTCCGGTACCAACTCCGCCACGTCCTTCTGGGATGACGACTCCGCCTACGGCCTGGAAGCCGCCTACGCAACCGGCCCGTTCTCCCTGCAGGGCGAGTGGATGAAGCGTGAGACCAAATCCGCCGGTCCCCAGTCCGACCTCGAAGCCACCGGCTTCTACGTCCAGGCTGCCTACACCCTCACTGGCGAGGCTCGCGGCTACAAGATGGGCAAGTTCGACTCCATCAAACCGACCAACAAGCAGACCGGCGCCTGGGAAGTCTATTACCGCTACGACAGCATCTCGGCTGACAACGATGTCGCCGTCGCTGCCGCCGCCAACCAGACCTACCTGCGTGATGCCCAGGACACCAAGGCCAAGGTGCACAACCTCGGTGTGAACTGGTACGCCAACGAAGCGGTGAAGATCAGCGGCATGTACACCAAGGCCAAGACTGACCACTTCACCAACCGCAATGGCGACGACAGCGGCGACGGCTTCGTCATCCGCGCGCAATACGTGTTCTAAGCAACTCCGTTCATCCGCTCCTTCTTGGGCCCCGCTTCGGCGGGGCTTTTTTATGGCGCGGATTTTCGCGGTCGGAACCGCGTGCGCGACGCCTTGTGGGAGCGGCTTCACCCGCTCTGCACCAGGGCCGTCGGCAATTTCTCCACGGCGGGCTTTTTTTCGACTGCGCCCCGCGCCAGACTGCTCGCCATGCCTATCCAGACCCTCACCCGACTCTCCGACCTGGCGCCCGAGCACTGGGACGCCCTGCTGCCCGATGACCAGCCCTTCCTGCGCCATGCCTTCCTCTCGACCCTGGAGGACAGCGGCAGTGTGGGGGGACAGTCCGGCTGGTACCCGGCGCACCGGCTGCTGCTGGACGACCAGGGCCTCCTGCGCGCGGCGATGCCGGCCTATGTGAAGGTGCATTCCTACGGTGAGTATGTGTTCGACTGGTCCTGGGCCGATGCCTGCCATCGTGCCGGGATCGGCTACTACCCCAAGCTGCTGGGGGCCGTGCCGTTCTCCCCGGTCGGCGGCGCGCGCCTGCTGGCGGTGGACGCCAGCGCGGCGTCGGCGCTGCTGGAGGGGGTGACCGAAGCCCTCGACGCGGAGGACCTGTCGAGCCTGCATGTGAATTTCACCGATGCCCTCGCCGACGCGGTGCTGCGCGGGCGCGAGCACTGGCTGGAGCGCCTGGGCTGCCAGTACCACTGGCACAACCGGGGCTACCGGGACTTCCAGGACTTTCTCGATGCCTTCGCCTCGCGCAAGCGCAAGCAGGTGCGCAAGGAGCGTGAGCAGGTGGCGGGGCAGGGGATCGAGTTCCAGTGGCGCGAGGGGCACGAACTGCTGGAGGCGGACTGGGACTTCGTCTATGCCTGCTACGCCAATACCTATGCGGTGCGCGGGCAGACGCCGTACCTGACGCGCGCCTTCTTCAGCCTGTTGGCCGAGCGCATGCCCCAGGCCATTCGCGTGGTGTTCGCGGTGCAGGGCGGCCGGCCGGTGGCCATGGCGTTCTCGCTGGTGGATGGCAGCACCCTGTACGGGCGTTACTGGGGCTGCCTGGCGGAGTTCGACCGCCTGCATTTCGAGACCTGTTTCTACCAGGGCATCGAGTGGGCGATCCGCGCCGGGCTGTCGCGTTTCGACGCCGGCGCCCAGGGCGAACACAAGCTGATCCGGGGCTTCGAGCCGGTCGTGACCCGCTCCTGGCACCTGCTGCGCCACCCCGGCTTGCGCGCGGCAGTGGCGGACTTCCTGGCCCAGGAACGCCCCGCGATCCTCCGTTATGCCGAGGAGGCGCGGGGCCTGTTGCCCTATCGCCAGGGTTGAGCCTCAGCCGTTGCTGAGGGTGCTGCCGCCCCATTCCAGGTAGCGCATCTTGTGCACGTCGCCCTGGCTGTCCTCGTACACCATCACCACCGGCACCACGCCGGCACGGCTGCTGTTGTC
Source organism: Pseudomonas sp. zfem003 (assembly GCF_032621675.1). NCBI lineage: Bacteria > Pseudomonadati > Pseudomonadota > Gammaproteobacteria > Pseudomonadales > Pseudomonadaceae > Pseudomonas > Pseudomonas sp. zfem003. The sequence continues at coordinate 350,012 of NZ_JAVYJG010000005.1, forward strand.
GGTGCGGTAGAGCACTTTCTTCACGTCGACCTGCATCCCGTAGTGGTACTCCTCCACCGGGAGGCCGGCGCCGGGATCGCGGCTTTCGGCGGCGAACACGGTGGGGGCGAGGCTGGAGAGAACGGCGGTGACGGCGGCTGCGATTTTCATGACGGTCTTTCCTCGATCAGTGGGTGGCGCTCCGACCGAAGCCCGGGGCCTGTGGCGCGGCTTCGGTGGGTGCCGGGAACGGGGTCTATATGACCACCGCCCCTTTCATCGCGGAAATTGATGGTTCTTCTAGTCGAGATCATCGGGATTGATAGTCGACGCGATTCCCGGGTGGCCGCCGTGCGCGGTAATGGTGGATGGAAAGAGCGCGATTCATCGTTGCGGTGTGGCCGATGTGGCGGCGGGCTCAGACCGTTGCATGGATCGTCGCGATGCGCTTCGTGGCCTCAGTAGATCCTAAGGGCTGTGCCTGTGGCTGTTGCGGCATGGCCGATGTGGCGGGCGGGTTCCTCAAAACCGTTGCATTGATCGTCGCGATGCGCTTCGTGGCCTCAGCACATCCTACGGGCTGAGCCTGTGGCTGTTGCGGCATGGCCGATGTGTCGGTGGGCTCAGACCGTTGCGGTGTGGCCTGATGCGCTTCGTGGCCTCAGCGCATCCTACGGGCCGTACCTGTGGCCGTAGGATGGGCTGAGCTGTGCGAAGCCCATGGCGTTCGGCGGTGTTGGAACTCCAGCGGCTCAGTCGACGCCGACGAAGCCGCCGGTCTGGTGGCGCCACAGGCGGGCGTAGAGGCCGCCCTGGGCGAGCAGTTCGGCGTGGCTGCCGCTTTCCACCACGCGGCCCTGGTCGAGGACCACCAGGCGGTCCATGCGGGCGATGGTGGAGAGGCGGTGGGCGATGGCGATCACCGTCTTGCCGCGCATCAGGCTCTCCAGGCTTTCCTGAATGGCCGCTTCCACTTCCGAATCCAGCGCCGAGGTGGCCTCGTCGAGGATCAGCAGTGGTGCGTCCTTGAGCAGCACGCGGGCGATGGCGATGCGCTGGCGCTGGCCGCCGGAGAGCTTCACGCCGCGCTCGCCGACGTGGGCGTCCAGGCCGTGGCGGCCTTCGGCGTCGCTGAGCTGGGGGATGAAGCCGTCGGCGCGGGCCTTGCTCACCGCGTCCCAGAGCGCCGCATCATCCGCGTCCGGGCGGCCGTAGAGCAGGTTCTCGCGGATGGAGCGGTGCAGCAGCGAGGTGTCCTGGGTGACCATGCCGATCTGCGCGCGCAGGCTGTCCTGGGTCACCTGGGCGATGTCCTGGCCATCGATGAGGATGCGCCCGCCTTCCAGGTCGTAGAGGCGCAGCAGCAGGTTCACCAGGGTCGACTTGCCGGCGCCGGAAGGGCCCACCAGGCCGATCTTCTCGCCGGGGCGCACATGCAGGTCCAGGTGCTCGATCACCCCGCTGCCCTTGCCGTAGTGGAAGCGCACCGCCTCGAAGCGCACCTCGCCACGCTGCACCTGCAGGGGCTGGGCGTCGGGGGCGTCCACCACCTGGCGCGGCACGGCGATGGTCTGGATGCCGTCCTGCACCTGGCCGATGTTGTCGAAGATGCCGTTGACCACCCACATGATCCAGCCGGACATGTTGATGATGCGGATCACCAGCCCGGTGGCCAGGGCGATGGCGCCGGCGCTGATCAGGCCCTGGTTCCACAGCCACAGGGCGAGGCCGCAGGTGCTGACCACCAGGGCGCCGCCGAGCAGGGTGACGACGGTGTCCATGATGGTGACCACCCGCGCGGCCAGCTGGCTGCGCCAGGTCTGTTCGTCCAGCGCTTCGCGGGCGTAGCCCTCTTCGTCACGGGTGTGGGCGAACAGCTTGAGGGTGGTGATGTTGGTGTAGCCGTCGACGATGCGCCCCATCAGCCGCGAGCGGGCATCGGAGGACTCCACCGAGCGCTGCTTTACCCGGGGCACGAACCAGGCGATGGCGATGACGTAGGCGATGATCCAGGCCACCAGCGGCAGCATCAGCCGCCAGTCGGCCTCGGCGAACAGCACCAGGGAGCTGACGGCGTAGATCAGCACGTGCCAGAGGGCATCCACCGCCTGCACGGCGGAGTCCCGCAGGGAGTTGCCGGTCTGCATGATGCGCTGGGCGATGCGGCCGGCGAAGTCGTTCTGGAAGAAGCCGAGGCTCTGCTTGAGCACGTAGCGGTGGTTCTGCCAGCGGATCAGGTTGGTCAGGCTGGGGTTGATGCTCTGGTGCACCAGCAGGTCGTGCAGGGCGTTGAACAGCGGGCGCAGCAGCAGGGTCACCACCGCCATCCACAGCAGCTCGTGGCCGTGGGCGCTGAACAGTTCGCCGGCCGGGGTGGACTGCGCCAGGTCGACGATGCGCCCGAGGAAGCTGAACATCGCCACTTCGATCAGCGCCACGATCAGCCCCACCACCAGCAGGGCGGCGAACACCGGCCAGACCTGGCGCAGGTAGTGCAGGTAGAAGCGCAGCACGCTGCGTGGCGGGGTGTCGTCAGGGGCCGGTCGGAAGACGTCGATCAGGCGTTCGAAGCGGCGGAACATGGCGGGACCTCGACGAAGAACGGGGCCGGCTCCAGGGAGCCGGCCCCGTGTGCAGCGGCCCGCCGAGGCGGGCCGCGAGGGTCAGGAGCGCTTGGCGGAGAGGATCACCACCGGCTGCACAGGCACGTCCTGGTGCATGCCACGGCGACCGGTGGGGACGTTGGCGATCTGGTCGACCACGTCCATGCCGCGCACCACCTTGCCGAACACTGCGTAGCCGAAGCCACGGGCACCGTGGTCCAGCGCGGCGTTGTCGCGGTGGTTGATGAAGAACTGGCTGGTGGCCGAGTCGGTGGCCTGGGTGCGGGCCATGGCGATGGTGCCGCGCACGTTGTGCAGGCCGTTGTCGGCTTCGTTCTTGATCGGCGGGTTGGTGGACTTGTCCTGCATGTCGGCGGTCATGCCGCCGCCCTGGATCATGAAGCCGGGGATGACCCGGTGGAACACGGTGCCGTTGTAGAAGCCCGCGTCCACGTAGGCGAGGAAGTTCTTCACGGTGATCGGCGCCTTGGCTTCGTCCAGCTCCAGCTCGATCTCCCCGGCGGAGGTGTTGAGGGTGACGTGGGGGTTGCCGGCGGCCAGCAGGTGGGAGGCGAACAGCAGGGTGCAGGCCGCGAGGGCGAGTTTCTTCAGCATGTGGGGCGTTCCTTGTTGTGCTCGACCTCGTGGAGGAAGCCGAGGAGGGTGGTGTTGAAGCGTTGCGGTTGATCCAGCGGGGTGGCATGGCGGGATTGCTCGATCACCACCAGGCGGGCATCGGGCAATTCGCGGACGTAGGCCTCCTTTTGCGCCACCGGGGTGTAGTCCCGGTCGGCCGTCACCACCAGCGTAGGACAGGTGATGCGGGCCAGGCGTTCCCGCACGCCCCAGCCGATGATGGCGTCGAGGGCGGCGAGGTAGGCGCGCTTGTCGTTGCGCGGCCAGCGTTCTTCCACCTTGGCGCGCAGCTCGGCCTGCTCCGGCAGCGGGAACAGCAGGCGGCCCAGGGCCTTGGCGATGGTGTCCAGCCCCAGCAGGCGCGAGAGGGTCCAGCGCTTGGCCACCTCCAGGTAGTCGCGCGGGCTGCGGGGTTTCACTTCAGGTGCGCTGTTGACGATGGTCAGGCTGCGCAGCAGTTCGGGGCGGTCGACGCCGAGCTGGAAGCCGATCATCCCGCCCATGCTGATGCCCACCAGGTGCACCGGGGCCAGGCCCAGGTGCTCGATCAGCGCGGCGGCGTCGGCGGCGAAGCCGGCGATGCTGTAGCGCTCGCGGGGCTTGTCCGACTGGCCGTGGCCGCGCACGTCCATCAGCACCACCTGGTGGCGGGCGCTGAGGGCGGGGAGCTGGTACTCCCAGTCCAGGGTGCTGGAGCCGAGGCCGTGCACCAGCAGCACCGGGGTGCCCTGGCCGTGGATTTCGTAGTGCAGGCGACAGCCGTGATGGTCGAACCAGGGCATGGCGGGCTCCTCAGGCGCTGGGCATCGGCGCGGCGAAGGGGGCGTTGAGGGGCGTCGAGTCGAAGGTCTTGATCAGCTCGACGAGGATCTGCGAAGCCGGCCCCAGGGCCTTCTCCTTGCTCGCATAGAGGAAGAAGTTCGGGTGCCGGGTGGCGCCCTGGTCCAGCGGCAACGGCTTGAGCAGGCCGTCGGCCAGCTCCCGTTCGATGATGTGGCGCGGCAGCCAGGCGAAGCCCAGGCCGTTGCTGACGAAGTTGGCAGCGGTGGGCAGGCTGCCCACCGTCCAGCGCTGTTCGGCGCCCAGCCAGCCGACGTCGCGGGGCTGGGTGCGGCCGGAGTCGCGGATCACCACCTGCAGCTGGCTTTCCAGGTCCTGGAAGCTGAGGGTGCGGTTGAGCCGATGCAGCGGGTGGTCGGGGTGGGCCACGGCGACGAACTCCACGTTGCACAGTTCGGTACCCAGGTAGCCGGCCACGGTGAGGCTGGTGATGGCCAGGTCGGCGGTGCCCTCCAGCAGCACCTCCTCCACGCCGGACAGCACCTCCTCGCGCAGGCGCACCCGGCAGCCGCGGCTCTGCGGCATGAACGCGGCCAGTGCACGCAGCAGGCGGGCGGTGGGGTAGGCGGCGTCGACCACCAGGCGCACCTCGGCCTCCCAGCCCTGCTCCATGTGGTGGGCCAGCTCTTCCAGCTGGCTGGCGGCCTTGACCAGGTGGCGGGAGCGACGCAGCAGCACCTCGCCGGCTTCGGTGAGCACCGCCTTGCGCCCGTCGATGCGCAGCAGCGGCACGCCGAGCTGTTCCTGCATGCGTGCGATGGTGTAGCTCACCGAGGACTGGGAGCGGTGGGTGGCCTCCGCCGCCTGGGCGAAGCCGCCGTGGTCCACCACGGCCTGCAGGGTTCTCCATTGGTCCAGGGTGACCCGGGGCGCTTTCATGGCTGGCTCCTCACGTTGACCGGCGCCGATGACCTGGATCGGCGCTCTCCTGTAATCTGGCGGCCCACCGCAGCGGAGACCCCCGATGAAAACAACAATGCTCTGTACCCTGCTGGCCTGCCTGCCCGGCGTCGCCCTGGCCTACCCCATCGAGGTGGAGAAGCAGTACAACGGTGCCGAGATTTCCTACCAGACCAATGACATCGACCACAACATGGGCGCCATCACGGTCTACAACCTGGGCGGGACCCGCGCCGAATGCACCGCGCGCTTCGTCAACGGCCCGGAAACCCCTCGGGTGCGCCGCTCGGTGATCGCACCGGGGGAGAGCGTCTCGCTGACCGCCAAGTTCAACCGCAGCATCATCCGCCTGCGCGTCGGGCTGACCTGCAAGCCGGTTTGATTGCGCCGCCTCCTGGTCGATCAGGAGGCCTTTATAAATTAAAAACATCGATATTTAGTAGCGGATTTTTTCGCTTTTTTATCGAATTGTGTCCTCCTAAGCTGCGCTCCATCGAATCGCAACCGTTCTTGATGGAGCAGTCAGCATGTCCCGTGTCCTCATCGTCGAAAGCAGCGCCCGCCAACAGGGTTCCATCTCCCGCCAACTGACCGCTGAGTTCATCGCCCAATGGAAGGCCGCCCACCCGGCCGACGAGGTGGTGGTGCGCGACCTGGCCCAGGAAAGCGTGCCGCACCTGGACAGCGACCTGCTGGGCGGCTGGATGAAGCCGGCTGACCAGCAGAACGGCGCCGAGCGCGCGGCCCTGGCCCGCTCCAACCGACTCACCGAGGAACTGCTGGCCGCCGACGTGCTGGTGCTGGCGGCGCCGATGTACAACTTCGGCATCCCCAGCACCCTCAAGGCCTGGCTGGACCATGTGCTGCGCGCCGGGGTGACCTTCAAGTACACCGAGACCGGCCCCCAGGGCCTGCTCAGCGGCAAGCGCGCCTTCGTCCTCACCGCCCGTGGCGGCGTGTACGCCGGTGGTCCGCTGGACCACCAGGAGCCCTACCTGCGTCAGGCGCTGGCGTTCATCGGCATCCATGACGTCACCTTCATCCATGCCGAGGGCCTGAACATGGGCGCCGAGTTCCAGGAGAAGGGCATCGCCCAGGCCCGGGCGCAACTGGTCAGGGTTGCCTGACCGGCTTAAACCGATTGCTCCGTGCGTGATCCCGACGCACACACTCCGCCCGGCCCTTGGCCGGGCTTTTTTATGGGCGCTCGCTTCCCGTTGGAGCGCTCTGCTCGCGAAGCCGGTGAGGTGAGAGTGGGTGGCCGTAGGGTGGGCTTCAGCCCACCGCCCTGCTTCGCCGACTCGGTACCCGGTTGGTTTCCCAAGCGGGAGCCTGGTAGGCAGGTGCCGCTTTCAGGCCCGTGGATGCCGGGTTGGTCCCAGCGGGTCCGCACGTGCGTGGGTAAGCTTCCTCTGTTGGTAACGAGCGGGTATTTTCGCCGGCTGCAATCAGAGGCCTGCCATGTCTTCTTCGTTCTTCTACCCAGCCGTCACGGTGTGCCGGTGAGGCTGTCCGGGCGCGGAGTCGCCCTGTCCCTGGTGGCGTCGGTGCTGTTTGCGCTGATGCCGGGCTACGTGCGCGAGCTGGCGCCGCTGGATGGCGTGCAGGTGTTCGCCCAGCGCGTGCTCTGGTCGATTCCGGCGGTGTTGCTGCTGGTGGCGCTGAGTCGCCAGTGGGCCACCCTTGGCGGGGTGCTCGTGCGGTTGCGGCGCGAGCCGCTGTTGCTGGCGGCGCTGCCGCTGGCGGCGTTGCTGATCGGCCTGCAGTGGGGGCTGTTCCTCTGGGCGCCGTTGCAGGGGCGGATGCTGGAGGTGTCGCTGGGCTACTTCCTGCTGCCGCTGGCGATGGTGGTGTGCGGCCGGCTGTTCTACAACGAGCGCCTGCGTCCGCTGCAGCTGCTGGCGGTGATCTGCGCGCTGGCCGGGGTGCTCCACGAGTTGTGGATGACCCGCGCCTTCTCCTGGCTGACGCTGGTCACGGCGTTGGGCTACCCGCCGTATTTCATGCTGCGCCGCTGGATGCGCCTGGATGCGCTGTCCGGTTTCATCCTCGAAATGCTGGTGCTGGCCCCCCTGGCGGCGTGGCTGATCATCGCCCACGGCCCCGAGGGCGCGTTCGCCCAGTCACCGGCGCTGTGGTGGCTGATTCCCGGGCTGGGCGTGCTGGGCACCCTGGCCTTTGCGGCGATGATGGCCTCCAGCCGGCTGCTGCCGCTGGGGCTGTTCGGCATCCTCAGCTACGTGGAGCCGGTGCTGCTGTTCGCAGTGGCGGTGGTGTTCCTCGGCGAGGCGTTCGACCCGGCGCAGCTGTGGACCTACCTGCCCATCTGGCTGGCGGTGCTGCTGATCGGCTGGGACAGCGCCCAGCTGCTGCGGCGCCAGGCGCGCCAGCTGGGCGTGTGAGGCGCAGCCTTCAGGCTAAGGCGGGGTGAGCGGCCAGGGCCGGCAGGACCTGTTCCCGCAGCAGTGGGGCCAGGGTGTCCGGCAGCGGTTGGCCGGGGGCCAGCCAGGCCAGTTCCTCCAGCTCGGCGGCGGGCGCCACCGGCTGCTCCAGGCGTGCGACGAAGACCTGGGCCTCGACCCAGGTGTCCGGCTCGTTGGCCGCTGCCGCGCGGAATGACCCCAGCGGGCTCAGGGCCTCGGCCGGCAGGCTCAGTTCCAGCTCTTCCTGCAGTTCACGGCGCAGCGCCTCGTGCGCGCTCTCGCCGGGCTCGCGCTTGCCGCCAGGAAGCATGAAGGCCCGGGTGTTGCGCTTGCGCACCAGCAGCAGGCGGTTGTCGGCGTCGATCAGGCAGGCGGCGGTGATGTCGAGGGTGGTCATGGGGCAGGGGCTTCCGGTAGCAGTCGGTAATGCAGCTGCACCACGCCGGTGGCGAAGCTGCGTTGTTCATGCAGTTGCAGGCGCCGTTCGAGGCCGGTGGCGAACATCGGGATGCCCGCACCGAGCAGGTGGGGGATCACACTGACGATCAGCTCGTCCAGCAGGCCGGCGGCGTAGCAGGTGCCCGCGAGGGACCCGCCGCCCACCAGCCAGACCCGCTTGCAGCCGGCCTCGGCCAGCTCCGCCAGGGCCTCCTGGGGCGTGCTGTGGCGGATATTCACCTGGGGGCCGGCGGGTTGCAGGTCGGCGCGGGTGAGCACGGTACAGGGCTTGCCGGGGTAGGGCCAGTCGCCGCCCATCGCCAGCACGGTCTCGTAGGTCCCCCGGCCCATCAGCAGGCCGTCGATGCTTTCGTAGAAGGCGTGGTAGCCGTGGTCGTCGCCGGAGCGCTCGATGGGTTCGAGCCAGTCCACCCGGCCGTCGGGGCGGGCGATGTAGCCGTCGAGGCTGGTGGCGACGTAATAGATCAGCGAAGCAGTCATGGGGGCTTTCCGCAGAGGAGATCGGGGGCGTCAGGGTTTGGAGTGGGCCGGTCGGGCGCGAGTTCAGTCGTGCGCAGGGGCCGGCGAAGGGATCGCGGGCGTTCGGGCGCGACACAAGGTAACCTACGCAGCTGTTTTCCAGGCTTCCGATCGAGGTGGTACCCGTGTTCTCCCAATTCGCCCTGCACGAACGTCTGCTCAAGGCTGTCGCCGAACTGAAATTCGTCGAACCGACGCCCGTGCAGCAGGCGGCGATTCCCCCGGCGCTGGAAGGGCGCGACCTGCGCGTCACCGCGCGCACCGGCAGCGGCAAGACGGCGGCCTTCGTGCTACCCCTGCTGAACCGCCTGATCGGTGAAGCCAAGCCCCGCGAGCGCATCCGTTCGCTGATCCTGCTGCCGACCCGGGAGCTGGCCCAGCAGACCCTGAAGGAAGTGGAGCGCTTCTCGCAGTTCACCTTCATCAAGTCCGGCCTGGTCACCGGCGGCGAGGACTTCAAGGTCCAGGCCGCCATGCTGCGCAAGCTGCCGGACGTGCTGGTGAGCACCCCCGGCCGCCTGATCGAGCACCTCAACTCCGGCACCGTGAGCCTCAAGGAGGTGGAGGTGCTGGTGCTGGACGAGGCCGACCGCATGCTGGACATGGGCTTCGCCGAGGACATGCAGCGCATCACCGCCGAATGCGCCAACCGCCAGCAGACCCTGCTGTTCTCCGCCACCACCGGCGGCGCGGCCCTGCGCGAGGTGTCCGCCCAGGTCCTGAAGGACCCGCTGCACCTGCGCCTGAACGGCATCGAGCAGCTCAACGAGTCGACCCGGCAGCAAGTCATCACCGCCGACGACGTGGATCACAAGGAAGCCCTGGCGCGCTGGCTGCTGGCCAACGAGACCTACCAGAAGGCCATCGTCTTCACCAACACCCGTGCCCAGGCCGACCGTTTCTACGGCCACCTGGTGGCGGCCGGCTACAAGGCCTTCGTGCTGCACGGCGACAAGGACCAGAAGGACCGCAAGCTGGCCATCGACCGTGTGCGCGAGGGCGGCACCAAGGTGCTGGTGGCCACCGACGTGGCGGCCCGTGGCCTGGACATCGAAGGCATGGACCTGGTGATCAACTTCGACATGCCGCGCTCCGGCGACGAGTACGTGCACCGCGTCGGCCGCACCGGCCGTGCCGGGGGCGAGGGCCTGGCCGTCTCGCTGATCTGCCACAACGACTGGAACCTGATGTCCAGCGTCGAGCGCTACCTCAAGCAGAGCTTCGAGCGCCGTGTGATCAAGGAGCTGAAAGGCACCTACAACGGGCCGAAGAAGGTCAAGGCCTCGGGCAAGGCAGTCGGTAGCAAGAAGAAAAAGACCGACAAGAAGAGCACCGGCAAGGCGTCCGCCAAGCCCGCCGCCAAGCGCAAGCCGTCCAGCCCGCGCCGCGAGCAGCCGCAGGTGGTGAGCAGCGACGGCCTGGCACCGCTCAAGCGCCGCAAGCCGGCGGCTGAGTGATCCGTCCATCATCGTTCGGCCTGCCGGTGGTGTTGCTGCCGTGGCTGGCCACAGCCGAGGCCCAGGTGTACCGCTGCACCCGGGCCGACGGCACGGTGGAGTTCACCGACCGCGGTTGCGGAGCCCTCGAACCCTCCCTGCCTCCCCTTTTGGACGCTGCTCCGGCGTTCATCCCCTACGGCCTCGCCCTCTGGCAAGTGCTGGCCCTCGTCTACCTGGTCATGAGCCTGGTCTGCTTCGTCGCCTACTGGTACGACAAGCGCCAGGCCGTGGCCGGCATGCGGCGCATCCCCGAGGCGCGCCTGCACCTCTTCGAGCTTCTCGGCGGCTGGCCCGGCGGCCTGCTGGCCCAGCGGCTGATCCGCCACAAGAACCGCAAGCTGCCCTACCAGTTGCGCTTCTGGTTCATCGTCCTGCTGCACCTCGGGGCCTTCGGCGCCTGGGTCGCGTGGCGCTGGCACTGACGTGGACGCAAGCGCGATGGTGCGTGTCGGTTACGGTCATGGCGGTGTCATGGTCCTCTGCTAGGGTCCAGGGGCCCGGGGCGCCTGATGCGCCTCGCCCACCCCGAGGGAACCTACGCGATGACATTGACCCGGACGCTTCTCGCCGCCGCCCTGTGCCTTGGCCTGGCCGGCCCCGCCGCAGCCGCCACCGAACTTGCCCACTGGCCGGCGCCCGCCGCCAAGCAGCTGGACGCGCTGATCGCCGCCAACGCCAACAAGGGCGCCTACGCGGTGTTCGACATGGACAACACCAGCTACCGCTACGACCTGGAGGAGTCCCTGCTGCCCTTCCTGGAAATGAAGGGCGTGCTGACCCGCGAGAAGCTCGACCCGTCGCTCAAGCTCATCCCGTTCAAGGACGTCAACGGCCACAAGGAAAGCCTCAACAGCTACTACTACCGCCTCTGCGAAGTGGACGACCTGGTCTGCTACCCCTGGGTGGCCCAGGTGTTCTCCGGCTTCACCCTGCGCGAGCTGAAGGGCTACGTGGACGAGCTGATGGCCTACGGCAAGCCGATCCCCAGCACCTACTACGAAGGGGATGAGGTCAAGACCATCGAGATCAACCCGCCCAAGCCCTTCACCGGGCAGAAGGAGCTGATGAACAAGCTCCGGGAGAACGGCATCGAGGTGTACATCATGACCGCCGCCCTGGAAGAGCTGGTGCGCATGGTCGCCGCCGATCCCAAGTACGGCTACAACGTGAAGCCCGAGAACGTCATCGGCGTCACCACCCTGCTCAAGGACCGCAAGACCGGCGCCCTGACCACCGCGCGCAAGCAGATCAAGGACGGCCACTACGACGAGAAGGCCAACCTCGACCTGGAAGTCACCCCCTACCTGTGGACCCCGGCCACCTGGATGGCGGGCAAGCAGGCGGCCATCCTCACCTACATCGACCAGTGGAAGAAGCCGATCCTGGTGGGTGGTGATACCCCCGAGAGCGATGGCTACATGCTGTTCCACGGCACCGACGTGGAGAAGGGCGGGCTGCGGGTGTGGGTGAACCGCAAGGCCAAGTACATGGACCAGATCACCGCCATGCAGAAGAAGAACGCCGAGTCCCAGGCCAAGCTGGGCCTGCCGGTCACCGCCGACCGCAACTGGGTGGTGGTGACGCCGGAGGAGATCCAGTAACCGGCCGTCTTGCCCCCTGCGCAGCCACAGCGCCAGCGACTATTCTGCGAGGCAGTGACCAGGGGGTGGCATGGGAAAGTGGTTCATCGGCATCGTGCTGGCAGGGGTGACCCTGCTGGCACAGGGGGAAACCCTGCGGTTCGGTTTCGGCACCGAGAAGCCACCTTATGTATTCGAAGCGGAGCAACGCGGCCTGGAGGTGGAGATCATCGCCGCCGCCGCCCGTGAAGCCGGCTTCGAGCTGGAGTACCACTACCTGCCCATGGAGCGCCTGCACCTGATGCTGGCGCGCGGCGAGCTGGACGGCATCGCCCCCACCAGCGAGCTGAGCCAGGTGCAGGCCTTCTATTCCGACGTCTACCTGCAGTACCACAACTACGCCATCGCGCTGGCCGCCTCGAACCTGACCCTGTCCTCCATCGAGGACCTGGGGCAGTACTCGGTGAGCGCCTTCCAGCGTGCGCGCTTCCTGCTCGGGCCGCGCTTCCAGGCCATGGCCGAGAACAACCCGCGTTACCGCGAGGAGGCCCACCAGATCGCCCGCAACCGGTTGCTGTATGCGCGGCGCATCGATGTGGTCATCGGTGACCGGCGCATCATCAACTACCTCAACCAGGAGGTGAGGGACCAGGTGGACGTAGCCCAGCCGCTGGCCTGGTTCGACCTCTTCGAGCCCACCGACTACAAGGTGGGCTTCCTCCACGCCTACCAGCGCGACCGCTTCAACATCGGCCTGCGGCGCATCCGCGAGAGTGGCGAGTACGGCGTGATCGAGCGCAAGTACGGGCGTTACTGATCCGGCGTCTTGCGTTCGGCCTCACTGCCGGCGCGTTCCACTTCGCGGGCCCGCCGCTCGGCGGCGGCGCATTCATCGGTGCCCGGCCGGGCGGACGTCTCGGGCTTGTCCTGGCGCAGCTCCTTGTTCACCTGGGCTGCCTGCTTCGGGTCGCTGTCGGTGGCCTGGTGCACCTCGCGGGCCAGTTGCCCGCGCTGCTCGACGGCGTCGTCCACGCCGCAGGTGGCAAGGGCCGGCAGCGGTGCGGCGAGCGCCAGTGCCAGGGCGAGGAGTGGGGTGCGAGGGTTCATGGTGACCTCCTGTTTCGGCATCTGAGGGGCGTGCGTCAGCGCACGCGGTCGCGGCTCCGGACCGCCAGGTCCAGGGCCTTCTGCATGTCCAGCCGTGCCGAGCGGCCGACATCCGGGTCATCGAGCCGGTAGCGACGTTCCGAGGGCAGGATGGGGGCCGTCAGGTCCTCGGCATCCATGGGTTCGAAGTCATAGTCGCCGCCGATGGTCATGGCGCTGCGGCGCAGCAGCATGCGCAGCTGGTCCGGCTGCAGGCGCGGGTTGATCGAGAGCATGGCGGCCACCACCCCGGTGACCATGGGCGTGGCGTAGGAGGTGCCGCAGTGCACGTCGCCGCGCTGGCCGTCCTGCAGGGTGGAGGCGTGGGTGCAGGCGGCGGCAGTGATGTCCACCCGCATGTCGATGTTCGAGGTGCTGCGCTTGACCGCATAGGCCGGGTCGTCCACCGCCAGGCCTTCGCGTTCGCTGCGCTGATGGCCGCCCACCACCAGCAACTGGTCGGTGACGAAGGAGGAGGGCAGGCGGTACTCGTCGGTGCCGGAGAAAGAGGCGCCGTTGCCCGCCGAGTTGATCACCACCACATCCGGGTGGGCCTTGCGCAGCCAGAGGAAGAACTCTTCCAGCAGTTCCTCGTAGCCGCTCATGGCGATGCCGGAGCGCACCAGCGAATCCACTTCGTCGCCTTCCACGTTGCGTGCGCCGACCCGGTGGATGCCCCAGCTCCAGTTGAGAACCCGCACGCCGTCCTCCACCAGGTTCGCCGAGGCGGCGATGTTGGCGGTGATGCCGGCATCGGCATTGCGCTCGACGATCACCTCGAAGCCCTGGCTGGCGCCGTCCAGTGCCCGCAGGAAACCGCTGTTGCCGCCACGCCCGGCATGCGCCGCGAGGATGCCGGCCACGGTGGAGCCGTGGTTGTCCGGGCGCCGGGCGTCGCGGGCGTAGAGGCAGGTGCGCGGCCCTTCGCAGGGACCGAGGTAGTCGGCGAAGTCGGGGGCGTCGAAGTCCACCTCGCGCTCGATCACCCCGATGCGCACCGGGGTGGCCGGCACCGGGGCCTGGTGTGCGGGAATGCGCCGGGTGTAGTAGTTCACCGCGTCCATGAAGCGGTTGGCGGCCCATTCGTCCGAGTCGGGCGCCGGCTTGCTGCGCGCCGGCCCGGCTTCGGATTCTTCGCCCTTCTCGGGGGCGGATTCCTCCACCACCACGGCGTCGACGCTGGTCTCGCTGCCCAGGCGCAGCACCAGGGCATCGCGCTCGGTCAGGTCGCGGGCCGGCAGGCGCAGCTGGTAGACGTTCAGCGGCGGGATCGCGCCGACCACCTGGGCACCGTACTTGCCGGCCAGGCGCTGGGCCTCCTGGGCGCCGTCGCGGTCTTCTTCGATCAGCAGGCTCACCAGGTCGACGTAGGTGGTCAGCCCGTCCATGTTCTTCGCCACCTCATCCGGCCCGGCGGCCAGCACGTGGCTGCGGTTGAGCGACAGCCATACCGGGTTGCTGCGCCGGCCATCGATCTCCAGCCAGACCGGCCCGCTGCGGTGTTCGCGGGCGTCCACCTGCAGGCGCAGCCGGCCCTCGGCGGGCTCCCGCTCCACGGCCAGGGTGCGCCCGCCCAGGTGCAGCACGGGGTCGGCCTTGCCCAGCCCGCGCACGCCGAGGCACCAGGTCTGCCGGGTCGGCTCCAGCAGGTCCCCGCAGCGGGCCAGCCGCTCGATGCGCAAGGGCTCCGGGCCGGCTTCGGCCAGGCCGGACAGGGCCAGCAGCACGGGAGCGAGGCAGGCGGGGTGAAGGGGCATCGGCGGTTCTCCTGGATCGGGCCTTGTGCAGTTCCGACTGCCCCCGGGCGGCTTTCGTTCAGGTGACCGTCCGCCTCGTCGGTCGAACCGCCCGGGCGTCGTCCGGTCGCAAGGAAGAGGACCACCACAGGAGTCATCGCCATGAACGAGCACTACGACTGGGAACTGATCGAACGCCTGCTGCACGAGGCGCAGAACGGCGCCAACCGACCCTTCGCCCCGCGCGAGTACGCCGCGCAACTGGCCGAGGAACGCCTGGCCAGCGGTCGCGACCCTGGCGGCAACCTGGATGCGCTGAAGATGCGCGCCGCGGACTACGAGGCTCTGCTGCTGGAGGGCGGCTACCTGGAACACCGCCCGGAAGCGGAGGGTGGCAACGGCGAGAATTTCATGCTGGGCGCGCGTGGCGTGCGCCTGCTGGAGATCCTCGGCAGCAGCCTGCCGGCGCATCTGCAGGTGCGCGAGCAACTGACCGAGCGCGGCAGTGCGGCGCTGGTGCCGGAGGTGTTCGACACCCTGGCCGACCAGGCGGCCAGGGCCTGAGCCTCAGTAGTTCGGCGGGGTCTCCGGTAGCACCTCGGGATCGGGGATGTAGGGCATGGCCCAGGGGTCGAGGTTGCGCCCCTGGTGGGTCAGGTCCAGCCGAACCTGTTCCAGCACGCCGGCCAGGCGCACCGGGTCGGCGTACTGGGTGCTGCGGACGTGGCTGATCTCCAGCACCTTGCCGCCGTGGAGGTCGGTCACGGTGAAGCTGAAGCTGTCGTCCTCGTCATGGGCCCGGGCCTGGCAGCCATAGGGCAGGAAGGCCTGGGTGGCCAGGCGCATGGCGGTGTCGCGGGTGATCGGCGTGGTCATGGCGGGCTCCTCGTGGATGGGGTCGCAGAGGGTGGACCACCGGCCCTGTGGCAGGGGTTCCCATGGCCCGACGAGGGGCAGCGACCGATTTGGTGAGTCGCCTGTCCTGCCTGGACAGTGCCCCGGCGTTCCTTCGATTGTTACCCTTGCGTGACGAGCGCCCCGGCAAGAGGGCGCCCCAGACACGGAGATGCAATGAAACGCCTGCTGCTCGCCCTCTGCGGCCTGATCGCCTGTTCGCCGGCCACCCTGCTGGCCTGGTCCAACCATTCCCTCGGCACCTGGCTGGCCCTGGCCGACCTGCCCGAGCTGCGCCAGGCCGAGCCGGTGCCGGTGGAGCGCCTGGAGGACTTTCTCGCAGCCGAGGCGGTGGCCCTGCAGCAGGTGCTGGACGAGCAGGAGGCGCGTGCCCGCGAGGAGCTGCCGGACTACCCGGCCCGGCCGGACAGCCTGCGCTGGATCGCCGATGGCAGCGGCGACCGGCGTCGTGCCTTCCTCATGGCGCTGCGGGTCAGCCCGGAGATCCGCCTGGCGTATTTCGTCCAGGCGCTGCCGGGGCTGGAGCTGCCGGCGGCCAAGGTGCTGCCGGCCCAGGACGTGCTGGTGTTCCGCAAACTGAGCCTGTGGAACGAATGGCGCTTCCTGGCGGTGGAGCCGGGGGAGCGGGTGAGCCCCCGTGCGGTGCTCGCCAGCGCGGCGGACGAGCCGGACTACGGGCACGACATCAACCTCTTCTCGGACAACCCCGGCGAGGTCGGCGCGCTCTACGGCTTCGGCCCCCAGCCCTTCGGTGATGCGCGTTTCGAATACTCGTCACAGGCGCCGTTCCACATCGGCTACTACCACGAGTCGGCGGTCATCTATCAGGCCGCGCCGTTCCTCGCCCGCACCTACCCGGAGCTGCGCGTGCGCCAGTACATGGCGCTGGCGCGGCTGGCGTTCGAGAGCGGCCACCCGTACTGGGGCTATCGCTTCCTCGGCTGGGCGCTGCACTACGTGCAGGACCTGACCCAGCCCTACCACGCCAAGGCCCTGCCCGGTGAAAACACCGCCACGCTGATGTGGACGGCCATCCAGGCGGCGTTGGGCGATACCTCGGGCAAGGAGGCGGCCATCGAGCGGGTGGCGACCCGCCATACGGAAGTGGAGAAGTACCAGGCCGACTGGTTGCGCCGGCTGCTGCGCGAGGGGCGCAATGACGACCCGCTGCTCAGGGCCTATGCGGACACGTCGGACGACGACCGCTACCCGCCGTTCGGCCCCGGCTACCTGCAGGACGTGGTGGCGCAGGAGTCCTATGAGGCGGCGGACGAGTTCGACGAGCGCATCGGCCTGTGGCTGGCCGGTGCCCAGCCGGGGCAGGGCTTCAGTGCGGGCAACCAGCTCAAGCCGGCGGAGACCGATCCGGCGCTGAACGAGGTGCTGGTGAAGCTGATCCGGCATTTCGCCGGGCACACCCGCAACCTGGTGAAGACCACCCTGGACAATCCATAAGAAGGCGGGCCATTGGCCCGCCGCTTCAGAACTTCTCGCCGGGCAGCAGGTAACGCCACTGCCCCGGCTGCAGCCGTGCTGCCGAGACGCCGCCCAGGCGCAGGCGCCGCAGGCCCAGCAGCTCCAGGCCGAGGTGCTCGCAGATCTGCCGCAGCTGGCCGGGGCGCGGGCTCTTCAGGGCGATGCGCAGGCGGTTCTCGCTCTGCCAGCTGACCTTGGCCCGGGGCAGCGGGCGGCCCTTGTGCTCGACCCCGCGTGCCACCCGCGCCAGGTGTTCGGCATCGGCTTCGCCGCGCACGTCGACGGTGTATTCCTCTTCCAGCGGGCGCTCGAAGCGCAGGGTGACGCCGTGGGCCTGGGTGAAGATCACCAGGCCGCTGGCCCGGGGTTCCAGCGGGGCCATCTGCGTCAGTCGCAAGAAGTGCTTGCGCAGGGTGCGCTCGCCGGCCCGCTCCGCCGCCAGGTTGGCCGGCACCAGCAGGGCGCGGGCGCCGTCCTCATCCACGCCGGCGGGTTTGTGCAGCAGCAGGGTGACCGGCGGCACCGGCGTCGGCTTGGCGTCGGGGTGCAGGTTGATGACTTCGTCGGTCACCCGCGCGTGGGGTTCTTCCACCACCTGGCCGGCGACGCTGACCCAGCCGTTCTCGATGTACAGCTCGGCGTCGCGGCGCGAGCAGGGCAGCAGCTCGGCGAGGCGCTTGGAGAGGCGGATGGGGTCGGTCATGGTGCGGGCTCCTGTGGCGGGGCCCGCATTGTCCCCGGTGCGCGGTCAGCGCACCAGGGTTTCCGGCTCGGCGTCGACCGGTAACAGCTCGGGCAGGGCCTCGGACTCGGCTTCCCCGGTGCTCTCCAGGTCGCTGTCGACCGTCTCCGGATGGCGGGCGAACAGGTTGAGCACCCGGGCGATGCCCTTGCGCTCGGGGGCGGTCCCGGCCACCTGGCTGGCAGCCTCCGGCGCGGCAGGGAGATTAGGCAGCGGCTGGGTGACCACCTTGAAGTTGCTGATCTCGATGGTGCCGCGCCCTTCGGCCAGCAGGTGGAAGGAGAACGCCTTGCGTGCCTCGGGGTTGTCGAAGGCGAAGTGCAGGGTTACCGGCTTGCCGCGCTTGAGCAGCGGGAACTCGGGAAGGGCCAGGGCCACGTCGCGCTCGAACTCCTTGGTCTTGAGCTGCAGGCGGGCGCCCTTGGCGTCCATGGCGTGGACCTTGATGGTCAGCTCCACCTCGGTGCGGGTGTTCTTCGGCAGCTCCAGGTATTGGGCGCCGATCAGGTTGTCGGCCCAGTCGTCCTTCACCTGCTGCTTCAGGCGGATGCGCTCGCGGGTGGCGAACTGGTATTCCTGGCCCACCTGGCCGCCGACCAGGGACTGGTCCAGCAGGGTGCCACGGGTGGCCACCTGGCGGGCTTCGCGACCGCTGAAACGGCCTTCGAAGCGGGCCTGGTCGGCGATGAAGCCTTCACTGCGGTAGCGCCGGCAGACCTGCTGGAAGTCGCACTCGACGAAGTGCTCCTTGCCGTCGTGGTAGCGCAGCATGCCGTTGGTGTAGGAGATCATCTCGCGGCCCTGCTCGTAGTCGCGGAACAGCGAGCGGCCGGCCAGGCTCAGCGGGACGCGGTAGCCGAAGTAGTCGAGCACCGAGGCGGTCAGGTCGACGTGGCCGTAGACGCCCCCCTTGATCGGCGGCAGGGCGGCCTGCTCGGGGGCCAGCACCAGGTTGAAGCCCCAGGCGGAGGCCAGGCGCACCTGGTCGATGCCGTGGGATTCGTCGGAGGTGATGATGACCAGGGTGTCCTTCAGTACGCCCTGTTTCTCCAGGCCGCTGAGGAAGGCGTCCACGGCATCGTCCAGGTAGGCGATGGCGGCGCGCTTGGCGTCCGGGTAGCGGGCCAGGTAGTCCTCCGGCGCCGAGTAGGGCTGGTGGGTGCCGACGGTGAGCAGGGTGAGCATCCACGGCTTCTTCTGCTTGCGCAGTTGCTGCACGTAGGTCTGCGCGCCCTCGAAGAAGGCCTTGTCGTCCATGCCCCAGGGGAATTCGAGGTAGGGGGTGTTGCGGAACCAGTCGCGGCCCTGGGTCTTGTCGAAGCCCATGCGCGGCATGATCTTGTCCTTGGCCATGAAGCGCAGCCCGGCACCCTGCAGGAAGTGGGTGCTGAAGCCGTGCTGGTGCAGCTGGGCCGGCAGGCAGTCCTGGGCGCGGGTGGGGTTGTTCAGCAGTTCCAGGCCCTTGGGGGTGCCGGAGTCGAGCTTGCTGTAGTCACCGCAGAGCATGGCGTAGAGGCCGCGGATGGTCTGGTGGCTGTGCAGCACGTAGTCCGGCGTGGTCATGGCGCGTTCGGCCCACTGGCTCAGGCGCGGCATGGGCGATTCGGCGTAGTGGCTGTTGATGGCGGCGCGGTTGGCGGCGATGTAGGCCCCCGGGATGCCTTCCAGGGTGATCACCAGCACGTTGCGCGCCTGGCCGGGGCCGGCCAGCAGCGGGGTGCCGTCGAGGTCCAGGCGGGCCAGGCCGGCGATGTCCGGCGGGCTTTCCGGCTGGTCCCCGGCGAGCCAGTCTTCCACGGCCATCTGGCCGCTGCTGAGGGCACCGGCGAGCAGCTTGTGGGGCAGGTTGAACTGGCGCCACTGGTCCGCTTCGCTGGGGCGCAGGTACTGCAGGGTGGCGTGGCCGGCCAGTAGGGCCAGCGGCACGGCCAGCCAGGCACGGGCCGGGCGTTTGGCCGGGCGATGCCAGGCCAGCAGGGCGGCGAGGATGCCGATGGCCAGCGCGCCGGCCAGCCAGGGGTAGGTCAGCCCGCTGCCCTGGGTGGAGTGGCCGACGAACTGCGGGTCCAGCAGGTACTTGAGGTCGCTCGGCTCGGGCATGCGCCCGACTGCGCCCACCAGCTCGGCCGTCCCCAGCATGATCAGCGCCCAGAACAGCATCACCGGCAGCGCCACCCAGCGCGGGCGACCATACAGCAGGGCCACCAGGAGGCTGCCGAAGGCCAGGTCGGAACCGTAGCCGAAGCCTTCGCTCCAGCCGAGCAGTGCACGGCTGACCAACGGGATGCCAATGAACAGGACGATGAGCAGGAACAGGTGGAGGGGAGCAGACAGCCAACGGCCGATGGTGCGCACAGGAACTCCTGAGATAGGGCAGCGAGAATCCGAAAAGCGGGCGTGTGTTTCAACGCGGACACGATTCTGAAACATCATTGTGCTAGCGGCCAGTAGACAACGCCGGCAATGCGGAATTCTCCGCATCAAGGTATTTCAGCGAAGCGGCGACGGGCGGCGTTGCGAGGCCGTCGAGCGGTGTGCGTGGCCCCGTTGCGGCGGGGGCTGTAGAATGCGCGCCCTGTCAATTCGAGGTACGCGAGATGGCCCTGATCGGTCGATTCAACAGCCTGCCGGTGGCCAAGCACACCGATTTCGGTCTCTATCTGGACGGTGGTGCGGAAGGCGAGATCCTCCTGCCCCGGCGTTATGTGCCCAAGGACCAGCCCTGCGAAGTGGGTGACTGGCTCAACGTGTTCGTCTACCTCGACAGCGAGGACCGCCTGATCGCCACCACCCAGAAACCCAAGGTCCAGGTGGGCGGTTTCGCCAGCCTGAAGGTGGTGGAGATCAACCGCATCGGCCTGTTCCTCGACTGGGGCCTGCCGAAGGACCTGCTGCTGCCGCACTCGGAAGAGAAGCGCCCGCTGCAGGTGGGCGACTACTGCGTGGTGCACGTCTACCTCGACCGCTCCCGCCGGATCACCGCCACGGCCCGGCTGGACCGCTACCTGGACACCACTCCGGCCCGCTACAGCGTGGGCCAGGAAGTGGACCTGCTGGTGGTGGAGCAGACCGACATGGGCTTCAAGGCCATCATCGAGGACCGCCACTGGGGGCTGATCCACCGCAACGAGGTGTTCAAGTTCCTGCGCAGCGGCATGCGCGAGAAGGGCTACATCCGCGAGATCCGCCCCGACGGCAAGATCGCCCTGAGCCTGCAGCCCCAGGGGCAAGCCGCTTCGTCCGACCTCGCCGAGCGCATCCTCGAGCGTCTGCGCGCCGAAGGTGGCCGCCTGGCATTGAGCGACAAGAGCCCGCCGGAGGTGATCGCCCAGATGTTCAACGTCAGCAAGGGCAACTTCAAGAAGGCCATCGGCGGCCTCTACAAGCGCGGTGAGATCGTCATCCACGAGGACGGCATCGAGCTGGCGCGCCGCTGAATCGCATCGTGCATATTGCCCGGTGATTTTCGGGTGATCGGGCGAAATGCACGAAAGCGGGTTGGGCTTGTTTCACCAATGCATTGATTTTATTGGGCTTTCGCTTGTCTCAAGGCTGGCACGCTGCCTGCAGGACACCCTGCCAGGAAAAATTTTGCCCCTTGGAGAGTGAAACGCTATGGGTCTCGACATCAAGCAGTTGGCCAAGGCCTTTCCCGACTACGCGCTCAGCGCCCAGCGCCGCCCCGACGGTGGCTACGTGGTGGTGCTGGAGAAGGACGACACCCGCTTCCAGCGCGTGGTGCCAGCGCTCAAGCAGCCGGCCCAGCTGGAGCTGATCATCGCCACGCTGCGCCGCGACATCGCCCTGGAGCTGGGCGAGGTGCCGCCGGTGGAGTCGTTGCGCAACCTGCACAGCACGCCGCTGCCGCGTTACTTCGGCGCCTGATTTCCATACGGCAGAACGCCGGCCTGGGGCGACCCGGGCCGGCGTTCTCGCGTCTGCGCTGGGTGGTGAGGCGGATCAGGTTTCCACGCCAGCGGGCGGCATCATGGCGTCGCCCTCCTTCGGGCGTTCGCCTTCGGCACGGGGTGGTTGTTCGGGCTGTTCGCCGGGTTGTGCCTTGAGCCATTCGCGGGTGGCCTGCTGCGCCTTGTCCACTTCCTTGTTCACCTGGTCCACGGTGTCGTTGATGGCTTCACGGGCCAGTTCCTCGGCGGCTTCGCGGGTCTTCTCGGCGAGGCGGTCGGCCGACTCCTGTGCCATGTCGCAGCCGGCGAGAGCGAGCAGCAGGGTGCTGCCGAACAGCAGGGAGGGGAGGCGGGAAAGCGTGGGCATGGTTGGGCTCCGTAGGGCTGGCCGCAGATTGGGCCGACGTCGCCCGGCATGATCAGGCACGCCGGGCCCGGCGTGAACGCCCCGGGCGTAGGGAAACTGTGAGCGGAGATGACAGGTGAAACGACCCCGGACCCCCAGCGGCGACTCTATGGGGTCCGAGGCCTGAGGCCGCCGGTCATCGGCCTCGTTGTCACTGACCCGTGCCCGTGCTCGATGGTTCCCCGGTGGTCGACGAACTGCTGTTGGGGGATGGGGCTGGGCTCTGCTGGCGCTGACGGGCTTCGCGCTCGCGTTGCTGGCGCAGTTCCAGCTCCATGCGCTGGCGGCGCATTTCGTAGTCGCGGTCGTAGCTGTCCTTCTTCTCGCGCTCGGCGCGCTCGCGCATCTCGTTGACCCGCGCATCGCGGTCGCTGGCAGCGCTATCGCCTACCACGGTGACGCGAGCACCGCGCTGGGGCGCGGACGTGCTGGCGGCGGGCGCGGCAGGTGCGGCCTCATGGCTGACAGGGGGGGACACCACCAGGGGCGGCGGAGGCGGTGGCACATCGCTGGGGGGCGGTGCCTCGCGCATTTTCGTCGCCTGGCCTTCGGTGGCGGGGCAGGGCACGGCGGAGTAGCTGACAGCGCCGTCGTTGCCGACGCATTTGTAAACGGCCGCCTGCGCCAGCATGGGCAGCAGGCAGAGGCCGAGCAGGGCCGATCTCAAAGTGCATCCCTCACTTCGTCTGAAACGGCCGACAGGCTATCAGCCCTTTTTCCTGACCGATAGGTGCAATCAGGTGCCGTGCGTCACGCGCCGACGCGCCAGGTGGTCGCGCAGCAGCTCGGCGCCGGTGACCAGCAGCAGGCCACCCAGCACCAGCAGGCCGCCGAAGATGAAGGAGGAGTCCAGTGGCTCGCCCAGCACCAGCACGCCGAAGCCGACGCCGAACAACGGAGTCATGAACGACAGCATCGACAGGCGCGAGGCGAGGTAGCGACGCAGCAGCCAGAACCACCCCAAGTAGCTGATCAGCGCCACCACCACCACCTGGAAGCCGAGGCTGAGCAGGGCGCGGTCGCTGGGGACCAGGCCCAGGCGGCCGGTGGCGGCGGCCACCGCCAGCAGGACCACGCCGGCAACGCCGAGCTGGTAGAAAAGCGTCTTCACCGGGGCGGCTTCCGACAGGCTCGATCCCCGGATGAGCACGGTGGTGGCACCCCAGGCGACGGCGGCGCAGATGCCCAGCGCATCGCCGAACAGGCTGCCTGCGGCATTCCCCGGCTTGCCGAGAAAGGCCAGGGCGATGCCGCCGAAGGCCACCAGCACGCCCAGCCACTGGACCGGCGACAGGCGTTCCTCGGGGAGGATCAGGTGCAGCCCCAGGGCGGCGAAGATCGGTGCGGTATAGAGGAACACCGCGATGTGGGAGGCGCTGGTGCGGACCAGCCCTTCGGAGATGAAGAAGAACTCCAGGGTGAACAGCAGGCCGACCCCGAGCCCAGGCAGCAGGGTGCCGTCACCGAAGGCTCCACGGCCCTCCCGCCACAGGGTGATGGCGCCCAGCACCAGCGCGGCGATACCGGAGCGGATGGCCAGTTGCTGGACCGGCGCCACGTCCTGCTCCACCAGCTTGATGGAGACCTGCTGGAAGCCCCAGACGATGCAGAGCAGCAGCATCAGGCCGCAGGCGAAAGGGTCCAGGGGCAGGCGTGTGGGTCTCATCGATGACTCGCAAGGCAGGGGCCGCACAGGTGGGCCGGAAGGGCGGCAGGATGGCGAGCGGGCGCCTTGCATTCAAACGATGTTTTGTCATCATGCTTTGACTTCAACTCAAAGCACTCCCATGCGCACACCATCCCTTGTCGCCCTGCGCGCCTTCGAGGTCGCCGCCCGCAGCCGCAACTTCACCGAAGCTGCCCACGAGTTGTCGGTCACCCCGGGGGCCGTCAGCCGGCAGATCCGTCTGCTGGAGGAAGAGCTCGGGGTCAGTCTGTTCGACCGTACCCGCAACACCGTCACCCTCAACGACAACGGCCGGCGCCTGGCTGCCACCGTGTCCCAGGCATTCGCCCTGCTGGCCGAGGGGGCGGCGGCGCTGCGGGGCATGCCCGAGGGGCCGCTGCAGGTCAGCTGTGCGCCCTCCATCGCGTCCCACTGGTTGATGCGCCGGCTCAACCAGTTCTCCGGCACCCATCCGGACATCGCCCTGAGCCTGGAGGCCACCGAAGAGCGGGTGGACCTGGAGCGCGGCGAGGCCAGCCTGGCGATCCGCTTCGTCACCGAGGGCACCGTGTTGCCCGCCAGCGAGCTGCTGTTCCGCGAGGTGTTCTTCCCGGTGTGCAGCCCGGCCTACCTGGAAGCCCATCCGGTCCGTGAGCCGGCGGATCTCGTGGGCGCGCGGCTGGTCCACGCCCATTGGAAGAGCGCCAGCAACCTGCGGATTCCCGACTGGGGGGACTGGTTCGAGCGCTATGTCGGCGCGCGCGTCGATACCTCGGCCGGCATCCGCTTCGGCCTGATCGGGCATGCGATCCAGGGGGCGGTGAATGGGCAGGGCTTTGCGTTGGGGTCGACGGCGCTGGCGGGGGATGACATCGCGCAGGGGCGACTGGTGTTGCCGTTCGGTGAGGCGTGTCGCTTGCCGACACCCTGGGAATACCGCCTGGCCTGGAGCCGGAAGGGGCAGCCCAGCGAGCGGCTACGCCGGCTGATCGACTGGCTTGTGGCCGAGGCTCGCGCCAGTACGCGCGTCAGCGAAGCCAAATCGCAGGCATGAAAAAACCGGCCCGAGGGCCGGTTTTTCCGGAAGACGGTCGGTGATCAGATCACTTGGACTTCGTCTGCCTGCATGCCCTTCTGGCCCTGAACGGCTACGAAGGAAACCTTTTGGCCTTCCTTCAGAGTTTTGAAGCCGTTGGACTGGATGGAGCGGTAGTGGACGAACAGGTCCGGGCCGTTGTCAGTGGTGATGAAGCCGAAGCCTTTCTCATCGTTGAACCACTTAACGGTGCCAGTTTGACGATCAGCCATTTGGAGTAACTCCTTGAACAAAGTTGACACGGCGAGGACTTTCCACGCCGGACTGAGCGCAAAGAGTACAAATCGAAGCTTGGAACATGGATCGATTTACGTCACACATGCAGCACAGTGGGCAACACCATACCCGTCATTTCGGGGATTGCCTACCGTTTTTTAGCGCTGCGTTGAAAGACCCGTTTGCGCCCCCCGGCGAGGTGCGTTGCAAAGCCGTTGCGACCCTTGCCAGCGGGCGCGTTTGCAGGCTTCATCGAGCTCCTCCAGCCACCGTTCCGGAATGCCCGAGATGATCCGCGAAATCCTCCGCATGGGTGACCCGCGCCTGCTGCGCATCGCCCCGCCCGTGCCCGACGAGATGATCGGCAGCGCCGCCCTCAAGACGCTGATCGACGACATGTTCGAAACCATGCACCACGTCGGCGGCGTCGGCCTGGCCGCCCCGCAGATCGGCGTCGACCTGCAGCTGGTGATCTTCGGGTTCGAGCGCAGCGAGCGATACCCCGACGCCCCGGCCGTGCCACCCACCATCCTCCTCAACCCGGTGATCACGCCCTTGGACGATGCCCGAGAAAGCGGCTGGGAAGGTTGCCTCTCGGTGCCCGGCCTGCGTGGCTGGGTGCCGCGCTACCGGGCCATCCGCTACCAGGGCATCGATCCGGACGGACAGCCCATCGATCGCACCGTCGACGGCTTCCACGCCCGCGTCGTACAGCATGAATGCGACCACCTGCTCGGCCGGCTTTACCCCTCGCGCATCGAAGACTTCACCCGCTTCGGCTTCACCGAGGTGCTGTTCCCCGGCCTCGATCCCACGGCCGACGACTGACCCGCCCAACACGCCCGGAAGGAGCCCGAGCATGACCGCCCAGCACGCCATCGCCGTCGACCTCGCCAACGTCTACGACAGCCCGGAACGCAACACGCTGCTCTACACCCTCGCCTGGGGGGATTTCGTCGAGGTACTGGAGGTGACCGAGCGGCATGTGCGCATCGCCACCCACACCTACGAAGAGCGCCCCGATGGCAGCATCCTGCCCGTCGCCACCGAGGCCTGGCTGGTGCCTCCGCGCTCGGCCCGGCGCCGCGACGGCAAGCCCCTGCGACCGGCCGACCTGGTCATGCCGCGCACGGAAAGCCGGGTGCTCAAGGTCAACTTCGTCGACGTGCAGCAGGGCGATGGCGCGGTGATCGAGACCCCGGGCGGCCAGGTGATGCTGGTGGACGGCGGCGACAACCAGATGTTCGCCCGCTACCTGGCCGCTCGCTACCGCGGCTCCTCGCCCGAGGCGCCCAAGGTGATCGACTGCATCCTCGTCACCCACGGCGATGCCGACCACTTCTCCGGGCTGACCCAGATCCACCGCTCGGAAACCAACGCCGAACCGCGCAAGCGGTTGTTCATCGAGCCCCGGCGGATCTACCACAACGGCCTGGTCAAGCGTGCCGCCAAGGGCCTCAAGGAAACCGAGCAGCTCGGCCCCACCCGCCAGGTCGGCGACGCCCTGCTGGTCTCGCCCCTGCTGGACAACCCCCTGGACGTACCGGCCGAGGCGATGAACACCGACTTCCGCGCCTGGCGCAAGGCGCTGGAGGCCTGGTCGAGCCGGGCCCGCCAGCCCATCGAGTTCCGCCGCCTGTCCTTCGGCCAGCACGATGCCTTCGACTTCCTCCGCAAGGAGGGGGTGGACGTGCAGGTGCTCGGCCCGTTGCCGGTCGGTGAAGGGGCCGACGCCGGCTTGCCGTTCCTCGGTGCGCCACCCGCCGGCCCCCGTGTCGGCCATGACTCGCTGGAAACGGCGCCCACCGGCTTCTCCGGGTACTCCGCCTCCCACACCATCAACGGCCACTCCGTGGTGTTCCGCCTGGCCTATGGCGGCTTCAGCTACCTGTTCTGCGGGGACCTCAACGACGAAGCCGGACGCACCCTGGCCCGCCAGCACGATGCTGGGCAGGTCAACCTGCGTTCCGAAGTGTTCAAGGTGCCGCACCACGGCTCGGCGGATTTCTCCGGCGCGTTGTTCAAGCGGGTGTCCCCGGTGGTCAACGTCGTCTCCAGCGGCGACGACCCGATGAACGAATACATCCACCCCCGTGCCACCCTCATGGGCGCCCTGGGGCGGCATTCCCGGGTCGAGGAGCCGCTGGTGTTCGTCACCGAGCTGGTAGCGTTCTTCCGCATGGAGGGCTGGGCTCGCCTGACCGACGCCCAGAAGGCCGAGCGCCGTGGCGACTTCTACGCCTTCAGCCGGACCGCCTACGGCCTGGTGAAGACCCGCACCGACGGCCAGCGCCTGCTGGTCTACACCGACAGCGGCAAGGCCAACCTCAAGGAAGCCTATTGCTACGAACTGGACGAGGCCGGCGAGCCGCGCCCGGTGCCGGTACTGAAGGCCTGACTCAGGCCTCCAGGCAGCCCCGCAGGCGGCGCTCGGCGGTGATCTCGGGCAGGTCGCGGCGGCGCATGTACACCCGCAGCGGCTCGCTGATGTTCAGGCGCTCGTCGATGTTCTGGTCCAGCAGCAACTGGATCAGCTCGCGCTTGAGGGTCATGGTGTGGTCGGTGTGGGGCTGCCAGACGAATTCGCTGGCCGGCATGATGCTGTCGTTGTCCACGTCCATGCCGAAGGAGTCCTCGCTGAAGCGCACGATGTGGTGCCCGGTCTTCAGGTTGAAGCCGACGAAGCCCTGCAGCTGGTCGGCGGCGGCGCAGATGCCGCTGGAAGTGATGCTCATGGGTAAACCTCGCTGGAAGGTCCGCAGGACCGGTTCGGGTCTACACGCGCAGGCGAAGGGCGCCGGTCTGGCGCCGGGCTCCGGGGGCGGATTGTGCCGCAGGCGTCGGCGAGGTGGGGCTGGGCGTATTGCCGCAGGCGTCAGCGCCCGCTGACCCGCGCCCCGGCCGGGTTGGAGCGGTCCACCAGAGTGTTGACCACCGCCAGGGCCTTCTCGAAGGAGGGGTAGCCGCTCTTGGCCACGTCCAGGTCGGCATAGCGCGCCCGGTACAGTTCCGCGCGCAACGGGTCGGCCTCGGTGGCCAGGAAGGGTTCGGACCAGATCTTGTAGAGCAGGGCGATGGCGTGGGGGTGCTTGCGCGCCGCTGCCTTCTCCAGCAGATCGAGCACCTCCTCCAACTGCGGGCCCTCGTTGATCAGCAGCACCGCCTGGTAAAAGGGCACCTCGCCACGCGTATCCCCCGGCTCCGCCCGCTTGAGCAGCGCGCCTGCCAGCTCGTAGTTCTCCGGGTCACCCGCTGCGATCAGCAGCTTGGCCTGCAGCATGTCGTTCTGGTAGAGCAGCTTCTCGTCGCGGCAGGTCTCGCCGGAAAGCGGCTCGTCGCAGGACTGGCCGGCGCAGCCGGCCAGCAGCAGGGGCAGGCCGAGCAACAGGGTGCGGAAGCTGAAGCGGGTCACGGGCATGGGGCGTCCTCGGGTCCGGGTGCCAGGGTTGAGCGTTCGACTGCACGTGGCGGGGCCGGTTCGGCCCGTGCCGGCCCCGAAGCGCAAGCATAGACGCCCGGGTTGCGCACCACGCGTGCGACAAAGCCTCGACTGTTTAACACTTGTGGGGCACGGAACGCGACAGCCAGCGTGGCTGCCGCCATCATTCAGGGTCGACCCGACCCACCCGAGACCCCCGCCGCCGCCCATGCCCAGCACGCCTGCCCCCTCCGCTCCCGCCTACGCCGCCCTGTCCGTGGCCGGCCGCGTGCGTGAACACAACGAAGACGCCCTGCTGTGCAGCAGCACCCTGGGCCTCTGGGCCGTGGCCGATGGCATGGGCGGGCACCAGTGCGGCGAAGTGGCCAGCGCCACCGCCCTGGCCGCGCTGGAGCAGCACATCCAGGCCGGTGCCGACCTGCCCACGGCCGTACACGGCGCCAATGAAGCCGTGCTCGCGGTGGCAGCCGAAGGGGGCGAGGAGCGCCGCGGCATGGGCACCACCCTGGTCGCCCTGCACCTTCAGGGCGATGCCTACCAGCTGGCCTGGGCCGGTGACAGCCGCTGCTACCTCATCGACGCCAGCGGTATCCGCCAGATCAGCCACGACCACAGCTGGGTGCAGATGCTGGTGGACCTCGGCCAGCTCACCCCCGAGCAGGCCCGCCAGGACCCGCGTCGCAACGTCGTCACCCAGTGCCTCGGCCGGGACGACCAGGCCCTGGAAGTCGGCAGCCTGGTCGGTCGCCTCGCCCCGGGCGAGCTGCTGCTGCTGTGCAGCGACGGCCTCAGCAACGAACTGGACGACGCCACCCTGCACCAGGTCTGCAGCCGCTCGAGCACCCTCGAAGCGATGGTTGGCACGCTGGTCGAGCTAGCCAATTGCCATGGCGGCAGGGACAATATCTCCTGCATTGTGCTGGGCCTGTCGGCGCCGGAGCCTGTTCCACCGGAGGCCCCGCCACGCAGCTTCCTCAGCCGATGGTTCGGCTCCCGAAAACAGCGATAAGCGCACCTTCCTTCCCTATGAACGACAGCTTGTTGGAGATACCCGGCTACAGCGTGCAAGGCCGGCTGGGCCGTGGCGGCATGGCCGAGGTCTACCTCGCCACCCAGGAATCCCTGCACCGCCAAGTGGCGATCAAGGTCCTGCAACGCCTGGATGATGAGGCCTTCGCCAAGCGCTTCATCAAGGAAGCGCATCTGGTGGCTTCGCTGCACCACCCCGCGATCATCACCATCCACGACATCGGCCGGCTCGCCGATGGCCGCCCCTACATCGCCATGGAGTTCGTCGCCGGTGGCGACCTGGCGCAGCACCGGGGCGAGTGCTTCGAGCCCCAGCGGGCGCTGACCCTCATCCGGCAGATCGCCAGCGCCCTGGTGGTGGTGCACGACAAGGGCATGATCCACCGCGACATCAAGCCGGCCAACATCCTCTTCCGAGAGGACGGCACCGCCGTGCTCAGCGACTTCGGCATCGCCAAGGAACTGGCTCTGGACAGCGACCTCACCCAGCATGACGTCGCCGTCGGCAGCCCCGCCTACAGCAGCCCGGAGCAGGCCCAGTGCCTGCCCCTGGACCCGCGCAGCGACATCTACAGCCTGGGCGTGATCTTCCTCGAGCTGCTCATCGGCACCAACCCGTTCCGTGGCACCAGCTACACCCAGACCGTGCTCAACCACGTGCAGATGGCGCCACCGCGCCTGTCCGGCGCCCTGGAGCCCTACCAGTTCCTGGTGGACCGCATGCTCGCCAAGGACCCGGAAGAGCGCTTCGCCGACTGCCGCGTGCTGCTGGCCAGCCTCGCCGAGCTGAACGAGAACGAGCAGGACCACACCCGCGTCACCCGCACCCCCGACCTCGCCAAGGGAGCCGGCCCCGCGCGCACGTCCCCGCGTCAGCCCGTGCCGGCCGCCGCCCCGGCCCGTCGCCTGCCCGTCTGGGGCTGGGCGCTGCTTGGCGTGCTGCTGCTGGGGATCGGCTCCGCCGTCGGCCTGCACCTGGTCAAGCAGAAGGAAATCCGCGACCTCCTGGCACAGGGCGAACAGCGCCTGGCCGCCGGCCAACTCGCCAGCCCGGCCGGTGACAGCGCCGAAGACTTCTTCAACCGCGTGCTCGCCCGCGAACCCGACAACGTTCAGGCCCGCGATGGCCTCGCCCGCGTCCTCCAGGCCCGCATCGAGGCCGCCCTGGCCCAGGGCGATGCGCGCCTGGCCGAGGACCGCCTGGTGCAACCCGAGGACGACAGCGCGGTCTACCACTACCGCCAGGCCCTGGCCCTGAAGCCGGACGAGGCCCGCGCCGAGCAGGGGCTCGACCGCGTCGCCGCGCGCTTCGCCCAGCTCGCCGACGAGGCTTACGGACACCGCGAGTTCGCCCTGGCCCAGCAGTTCATCGAGGCCGGGCTCAAGGTCCGCCCGCTGGACGAACCCCTGCTGGCCCTGCAGGCCGGCCATGCCCAGCGCGTGCGCCGGGCCCAGGCCCGTGCCTCCGGCAGCCAGGCGGCCCGGCAGCAGCAGAGCAGCAACCCGGTCAAGCGTTTGTGGAATCGCATCTTCGATTGATGCGCGGTAACAGGTCAGCTGGGCAATCGGCTTGGCGCAACGGAAATCAAGGACTTCGGACATGCTCAGGATTCACTTCGCGGACAACCGCCAGGAACCCATCTGGCTGGCGGACGAGCGCTTCACCATCGGCCAGGACGAACGCAACCACCTGGTACTGAACGAAGCGGACGTCAGCCCCTTCCACGCCGAGATCCGCCAGGACCACGGCCACTACTACCTCTCCGACTGCGGCACCCGCAACGGCACCCTGGTCAACGGCGAGCGCATCGGCGCCCGCTACCAGCTGCGTTCCGAGGACCGTGTGAAGGTCGGCTCCGTGGAACTGGTGCTGGTCGATCCGGCCAAGGTCAAACCCAAGGCCGCACCCACCGCGCGCTGGTTCCTGCAGGTGATCAAGGGCGAGAACGAAGGGCGCAAGTACCACGTCACCGGCTCCATGACCTTCGGCCGGTCGGTGAAGTGCGAACTGTGCTTCAGCGACCTGGAACTGTCCCGCCGGCACGCCGAGTTTTTCCTCAAGGACGACGTGCTGGAGATCAAGGACCTGGCCTCCGCCAATGGCGTCTACGTCAACCAGCAGAAGGTCGGCACCGCCGTGCTCGCCCCGGGCGACCAGGTGCGCATGGCCTCGGTGACGCTGCTGGTGATCGGGCCCAAGGTGGAAGTGCGCCAGGCGGCCGACGAGGACGCCACCCAGTTCGTGCGTGTGGTCGACCTGCCCAAACCGGCCCCTGCAGCCGCCCGCGAGGCGAGCCAGCCGGCCGCGGCCAACCCGCTGCGCGCCGTGGCACCGGCCCCCGCCGAAGCGGCAGCCTCGGTGGCGACCAATGAAGACGCCAAGGGGCGTCTGGTGCTGATCGGTGGCATCGTCATCGCCGTGCTGGGCATCGGCGCCGCCGTCGCCAAGTTCGTGCTCTGACCCGCCAGGACCTCGCGCCCGTGGGGCGCGGGGTCAATCCACGAAGTAGCTCACCACCCGCCACCGGCCGTCGCTGTCGCGCATCGGCGTCACCGTTTCGGTCGCGCCGTCCCGGTGCTCGAAGTCGCTGCGGTACTGCAGGATCACGTATTCCCCATCCGGCAGCCCCGGCAACTGCGTGGCGTAGCTGGCGCCCTGCAGTTCACGTTGCTTGAGCGCCCCCAGGGGCGAACGCAGGTCCACCGCCAGGGTCACCCAGTCGTACTGGCTGGTGCTGCGGCGCAGCACACTGGCCGCCTGCTGCCAGGTGCGGATGTAGTCTTCACGGTCGGCCACCGCCAGCCAGGCGCGGGCGGCGGCTTTGGCCTGCTCGATGGCCTGGGCCTCCCCAGCGGCCTGGGCCGGGGTCAGGACGCAGAACAGCAGGCCCACCAGCAGCGGCAGGATGCCGCGTCGGTTCATCACGAAATCCTCCTTGAGGCACCCGCCGCACGGGCGACGGGTGTGGGTTTCTACCTTAGTCCTTCAGGCGCTCGTCACGTTTCAGCTGAACCATGTCGCCCCGCGTGCACTGCTGCGGCTCGGTGGAGGTCAGGTCATAGCAGCGCTGGCCGAAGCCCATGGGCCAGTAGATGATCGCGAACGGCGGCCAGAAGATCGACGCCACGCGGAAGCGCGCCCGCAGCTTGCCCTGCTGCACCGGCGCCCCGTCGATACGGGTGAGCTTGTAGGGGATGCCACCGCTGGCGCTCCAGAAGAACGGCCGGGTGGTGACCATGCCTTGCGGGTACTGCTCGGCGCGTTCGTAGACGGAAACCCGGGTGTTCTCCGGGAGCTTGAAATAGGTGCGGGTGGAGCAACCCCCCGCCACCAGGGCCACCGCCAGAAGGGCGGCCGTGCGCGTGTACTTCTTCACTTCCAATCCTTTTCGGTACGACTGTCCAGGGCGGTATCGCCGCCGGGTGCGCATGGTGCCCGGATCGGCTTGATGGCGCCAGGCCATTAGTCAGCGGATGGGCAGCACCGGGTGTTTATGTGAACCGTTCGACGGTGTGTCGGCGGGGGATTTGTAGCTCGGCTGGTTATCGAGTTCTGCTGATGTCACCTGTTTCGCCTTGGCGGGCGCGTTTCTTTTTCAGTCGCCCCCCGCGTCAGGCAACAGCAAAGTGTGCGCTCGGAGTCCGCTCAATTTTTCACTACCTGGGATAAGGCTGGGGGGAGAGTGGGTATCAGGGCCTGGGAAGACAGGACCACCGCCAATAAAAAGCCCCGGCGCTTTCACGACGGGGCCTTTTGGAATCGGGCGGGAATCAGAACACCCGGATCGGGTACTCCACGAACACCCGCACCTCGTTGCCATCGTCCACATAGCTGTTGACGTTGTTGGACGCCCGCAGCATCGAACTGCGCAGCTTCAGCTTGAGGTCTTTGGCCGGGCCTTCCTGCACCAGGTACTGCAGCTGGTTGAAGATCTCGCGCTCCTGGCCACGGCCGGCCTGGCCGGCATCGATGTTGTCGCCGCGCACGTAGGCCACGCGGTAGCTCAGGCCGGGGATGCCGTACTCGGCGAAGTCCAGGCCGTAGGCCACCTGCCAGGAGTTCTCATCCTTGCCGTTGAAGTCCGACCAGTAGGAGTTGGCCAGCCAGATGGTGGTGCCGCCGTCGCCGATGTAGTCGGCACTCTGGTAGCCGCCGTAGAGGTAGCCGATGTCACCGCTGCTGCGCTGGTGGGCGAGGGTGAAGGAGTGCGCGCCCATGGCGTAGGTGGCCGCCAGGCTCCAGATGCGGTTGGTGCGGTTGTCGTCCTTGGCGAAGTCCTTGTCCAGGCGGGTGCGGTAACCGTTGAAGTCCAGGGTCAGGGAGCGGTCCTTGGCGATCGGGTAGACGTAGTTCAGGTTCACGTACTGCTTCTTCAGCACGTCTTCCACGTCGGAGCCGTACAGCGAGGCGCTGAACTGGTCGTTGAAGCGGTAGCTGCCGCCCAGCACGTCGATGCGCTTGAGACCGCCGCTGTCACGGCCTTCGGCGCTCTTGCGGGCCTCGGCGGTGAAGTGGCCGGCGTTCAGCTCCAGGCCCTCGATCTCCTTGGAGGTGATCAGGGTGCCGGTGTAGCTCTCCGGCAGCAGGCGCGAATCGTCGTAGCTCAGCACCGGCAGGGCGGGCATCTGGTCGCCGAACTTCACCACGGTGTTGGAGAAGCGCGCCTTGACCGCCGCGCCGCCACGGGCGATGTCGTCCTGGGCGTGGCCGCTGTCGCCGGGCTTGAAGAAGTCGATGCCGGCCGCGCCGACACGGCCCTTGCCGCCGTCCAGGCGCAGGCCGTAGAGGCCGAAGGCGTCGACGCCCACGCCCACGGTGCCCTGGGTGAAGCCGGAGGTGAAGGTGCCGATGACGCCCTGGCCCCACTCCATCTTGTCCTTGTTGTGGTGCTTGTAGTCGCGGTTCATGTACGCGTTGCGCAGCAGCACGTCGAGGTGGCTGTCTTCCACGAAGCCCTTGGCGGTGGACTGGTCGTCGGCCAGGGCCGAGGTGGAGGCGGCGATGCAGAGGGCGATCAGGCTGAGCGTGTTCTTCATGTTCGGTGCGGCTCGGTTTTTCGAAAGGCGGCGATTCTGACCAAGTCGTCCAAGGGGTTCAACCCGCCTAAGGTCGCGTTTTGCCCCTGGCAGCGTGGGCGACTGCCCGTGCTGCCTGCCGGAGCCGGCCGCTCTGCGACAGGGTGTCCAGGCTGCGCATGACCTTCCGTCCGGTTCGTTGAACCCGAGGCATGTTGCGCCGGTCGATCACCCTGCCGCATTCGGGCGGCACGTGCGGAGGCCCGGTCGTATCCGCACCCATTGGAACCGGCAGGGCCTGGACGCTCACCTCGAACGGCGGCCGCGCCCTGTCCACGACACTCAGGACGGGTCATGCACATGCCACGTATCCCCTCTCGCCTCGGCGCCCCTTGCGCCGCACTGTCCCTCGCCTTCCTCGGCCTGCCGGCCGGCGCTGCCGACTTCATCGTCAACCAGACCGACGACCGCTACGACGGGGTCTGCGATGCCCACTGCTCCCTGCGCGACGCGGTTTCCGCCGCCAATGCGCTGCCGGGGCCGGACCGCATCATCCTCCAGGCCGAAACCTACCGCCTCAGCCTGCCCGCCGGACGCGACGAGGAGGGCGATGTGCTGGACGAGGACGACAACCTCAACGGCGACCTCGACATCCGCGATTCCCTCACCATCGTCGGCCAGGGCCCCAGCCGCACCATCATCAGTGGCAGCCCCGAGGCCAACGACCGGCTGATCGAAGTGTTCGCCGGGGCCCGCGTGGTGCTGGAGCGCCTGCGCCTCACCGGTGGCCACAGCTCCACCTACGGCGGCGCCCTGGAGAACCACGGCGAGGTGGTGCTGCGCCAGGTGGAGGTGAGCGGCAACCGCTCCACGGCGGCATTCCAGCCCGGCAATGGCGGCGGCGTGGCCAACCACGGGCGGCTGGAGGTGCACCGCTCGCTGTTCGCCAACAACTGGGCGGGGGCCGGCGAAGGGCACTACGGCCTCGGCGGCGGCCTGTACAACGACGGCGACCTGCTGCTGCGCGACAGCACCCTGCTCGGCAACCGCGCCAGCGACGACGATGACGCCGGTTTCGGCGGCGGGCTCTACAACAAGGGCCGCGCCGACGTGGCGCGCACCACCTTCACCGGCAACGAGGCCAGCTTCGGCTCGGCCATCGGCAACGACGGCGTGCTGACCCTGGCCAACGCCACCCTCAGCGGCAACCGCCAGCCCTACTACGGCCAGGCGACCTTCAACAACGGCCAGTACTCGATGGGCGGCACGCCACCCGAAGCGCTGCTGGTGAACGTGACCATCGCCAACAACAGCGGCGGCTACGGGCTGATCAACCTCGGCAAGGTGACCCTGCGCAACAGCATCATCGCCGGCAACCTCGACGAGGACCTGGCGACCCCGATGAACTGCGACAACCGGGGCGCCCAGGCGCAGTACAAGGCCATCGGCCTGCTGCTCGGCACCGGTCCGGGCAACTGCACGGGCGAGCTCTACGTGGAGCAGGTCGACGTGATGACCAAGGTTCTCTACCCATTGGCGGACAACAACGGCCGCACCCAGACCCACGCCCTGCGCCCGCGCAGCCCGGCGGTGGACGCCGGCATCGGCACCTGCACCGCGCGTGACCAGCGCGGTTCCAAGCGCCCGCGTGACGGGGATGGTGATGGTGTGGCGCGCTGTGACCTGGGAGCGTATGAGCGGCCGAAGCCGTGGGTGGCGAAGCCCTGAGCGGGTGTAGAGAAAGGGGGCCGGGGCCTGTGAGGGGCCCCGTACTTTGGGGGGTGAGGAGGCTACTTCTAGAAGGTCCAGCTGATTATCGAGTTCTGCTGGTGTTTCTTGTTTCGCCTTGCCGGGCGAGCCCCTTTTGGCAGTCGCCCCAAAAGGGCTCGCCCCACCATCCGGGTCCCGCTTCGCGGGACTTCCCTCGCTCCGTCGTTGCTCCGGGGGACAGCGCGATGGGCCATCCATGGCCTGACGCGCTTCTCGCGGCATCCATGCCGCTCGTCCCCCTGCGCAACGACTGCGCTCGGCCTCCTGAAGGGGCAGTTTCCCTGCCTCACCTTTTCAGCCAGACGGTGGGGTCAGCGTGCGCTTCATACAGGTCGTTGCAAAGGGCAAAGGCTCCCGGTTCAGTCGTCCCTGGTCAGCACTTCCAGCAGTTCGATCTCGAACACGAGGTTGGAGCCGGGGGTGATGTGGGCGCCAACCTGGCGGTCGCCGTAGGCCAGGTGGGCGGGGACGTGGAGCTTGCGCTTGCCGCCGACCTTCATGCCCATCAGGCCCTGGTCCCAGCCCTTGATCACGCGGCCGGTGCCGATCACGCACTGGAAGGGGCGGCCTTTCTGGTAGGAGGAGTCGAACAGGGTGCCGTCCTCCAGCCAGCCGTTGTACTGGGTGGTGATCAGCGCGCCCTTGACCACGGCCTTGCCGTCGCCTTCGAGCAGGTCTTCGATCTTCAGTTCATCGCTCATGGGAGTCGCTCCGGTGGGGAAGGCGCGCGTTTTCGCAGGAAGCGCGGCGCTTGGCAAGGGGCCGGTCGCGGGGCGACCGGCCCTCGGCTCAGGCTTCGGCGGGCTCGTCCGGCTCCTGCTGCTGCAGGGTCCACATCTGCGCGTAGGTGCCGCCGGCCTCCAGCAGTTCGCGGTGGGTGCCCTTTTCGATCACCCGGCCGGCGTCGAGCACCAGGATCTGGTCGGCGTCCATCACCGTCGACAGGCGGTGGGCGATGACCAGGGTGGTGCGGCCTTCCTGGATGCGGTCGAGGGCGGTCTGGATGGCCTTCTCGGACTTGGAGTCCAGCGCCGAGGTGGCCTCGTCGAAGATCAGGATCGCCGGGTTCTTCAGCAAGGCCCGGGCGATGGCGACGCGCTGCTTCTCGCCGCCGGAGAGCTTCAGGCCGCGCTCGCCCACCGGGGTTTCGTAGCCGTCGGGCAGGCGCTGGATGAAGTCGTGGATGTGGGCGGCGCGGGCGGCGGCCTCCACCTCGTCGCGGGTGGCGTCGGGGCGGCCGTAGCGGATGTTGTAGTAGATGCTGTCGTTGAACAGCACCGTGTCCTGGGGAACGATGGCGATGGCCCCGCGCAGGGACGACTGGGTCAGCTCCCGCAGGTCGTGGCCGTCGATGCGGATGTGGCCGCTGTCGATGTCGTAGAAGCGGTAGAGCAGGCGGGCGAGGGTGGATTTGCCCGAGCCGGAGTGCCCTACCACCGCCACCGTGCCGCCGGGCGGGATCTCGAAGTCCACGCCGTGGAGGATCTCCCGGCGCGGGTCGTAGCCGAAGTGAACGTTCTCGAAGCGCACCCGGGGCCGGGTGGCCTGCAGCTGTACGGCGCCCTCGGCATCGCGCACGTCCTGGCGCTCGTCCAGCAGGCCGAACAGCCGCTCCATGTTGGTCAGGGACTGCTTCACCTCGCGGTACATCATGCCGAGCAGGAACAGCGGCGCGGAGAGCTGCAGCAGGTAGGTGTTCACCAGCACCAGGTCGCCGATGGTCAGTTCGCCGGCCACCACGCCAGCGGCGGCGCGCCACATCATCGCGGTCACGCCCAGGGCGACGATGGCGGTCTGGCCCAGGTTGAGCAGCGCCAGGGACTTGGTCGCCTTGACCTTGGCGTTCTCCAGGTGGCGCAGGTTCTCGTCATAGCGTGCTGCTTCGTGGGCTTCGTTGTTGAAGTACTTCACCGTCTCGTAGTTGAGCAGCGAGTCCACCGCACGCTCGTTGGCGCGGGTGTCCGCCTCCACCGAGGCGCGGTAGTAGGCGGTGCGCCACTCGGTCACCGCCACCGTCCACAGGCCGTAGACCACCAGGGTGGCGAGGGTGATGAGGGCGAAGCCCCAGTCATAGGCCCAGACCAGCACGGCGGTGACCATGACGATCTCCACCAGGGTCGGGACGATGGTGTAGAGGGTCCAGTCCAGCAGGTCGGAGATGGCGCTGCCGCCGCGCTCCACGTCCCGTGCCACGCCGCCGGTGCGGCGGCCCAGGTGGAACTTGAGGCTGAGGCCGTGCAGGTGCTGGAACACCTGCAGGGTGATCTGCCGCGAGGCCCGCGCCATGACCCGGGCGAACACCACCTGGCGCAGCTCGGTGAACAGGGTCACGCCGATGCGCGCGGCACCGTAGGCCAGCAGCAGGCCGGCCGGCAGCACCACCAGGCTGGGGGCGACGTTGAGCTGGTCGACGATCTGCTTGAGCGCCATGGGCACGTAGAGGTTGACCAGCTTGGCCGCGAGGATCAGCCCCAGGGCCACGGCGATGCGCCCGGTGTAGGGGCGCAGGTAGGGGAGGAGGGTGGCGATCACCGCGGCATCGCCACGGGCGTTCGCCTGGCGCGCCACCGGGGTGGCGCCGTCATGGGGGCTGCCGGCGTTCGCCGGCGGGGTCTGGGTTTGTTCGTTCTGGGCTGCCATCGCCCACCTGCCTTGTGTCGTCGAGAAGGGGCGACCTTACTCCAGCGCTGGCGCGGGTGCGAATCGTGCCGGTCGATGGTGGTCATCGACCGCTGGTGGGCGATCAGGCGTCGCGCAGCACCTTGCGCTCGGCGTCCTGGCCGTCGAAGCCGTGCTCCAGCTTCACCTTCAGCGCCAGGTCGGTGCGCGAGTCGGCGAAGCGCAGCGCATCGGCCAGGCTGACGCGGTTGGCCTCGACCAGGCGGAACAGGCTCTGGTCGAAGCTGCACATGCCGGCCTCCAGGGCGTTCTCGATGGCGTCCTTGAGCTCGTGCAGTTCGTCGCGCAGCACCAGGTCACGCACATGGGGCGTGCCCAGCATCAGCTCCACGGCGGCCACGCGCTTGTGGTCGATGCCCGGCACCAGGCGCTGGCCGACCATGGCCAGGAGGTTCTGCGAGAGGTCGGCGAGCACCTGCTTGCGGGCCTCGTCGGGGAAGAAGCGGGTGACGCGCTCGATGGCATGGCGGGCGCTGGTGCCGTGCAGCGTGGCCACGCACAGGTGGCCGGTCTCGGCGTAGTGCAGGGCGTGCTGCATGGTGTCGGCGTCGCGCACCTCGCCGAGCATGATCACGTCCGGCGCCTCGCGCAGGACGTTGCGCAGGGCGGCGGAGAAGCTGTGGGTGTCCAGGCCCACCTCGCGCTGGTCGACGATGGAGCGACGGTGCGGGTGGAGGAACTCGATGGGGTCTTCGATGCAGATGATGTGGCCGCTGCGCTGGGCGTTGCGGTGGTCGAGCATGGCCGCCAGGGTGGTGGACTTGCCGGAGCCGGCGGCGCCCACCACCAGGATCAGGCCGCGGTCCTGCAGGGCCAGCTTCTCCAGCACCGGTGGCAGGCCGAGGCTCTCCAGGCTGGGGATGCTGGTCTTGATCAGGCGCACCACCATCGAGACCTCGCCCCGCTGCAGGTACATGTTGGCGCGGAAGCGGCCGCTGCCGGGCAGGCTGACGGCCAGGTTCATCTCCCATTCGCGCTCGAACTCGGCGACCTGGGCGGGGGACATCAGCTGGTAGGCGAGCTGGCGCACTTCGCCGGGCTGCAGGGCGCGTTCGCCCACGGGCCGGGCGTGGCCTTCGATCTTGATGTGGGGCGGCGAGCCGACGCTGAAGAACATGTCGGAGCCCTGGTGCTGGTGCAGCAGGTCCAGGTAGGTGAATACGCCGGGGACCGTGTCGAGGGAGTCGCTCATCCCGCCTCCTTGCTGGGTGGATCGGGCAAGCCTAGCAGTGGCGGCGCGGGGCGTGCCATCCGGCACGGCGTCGCAGGGGGAAGAGGGGGAGGGGAGAGGGGAGAGGGGAACGTGGAAAGGCCCGGCGCTGCCGGGCCTCGGGGCGGATCAGTCCTGGCGGCTGGTGACTTCCACCAGGTGGTAGCCGAACTGGGTCTTCACCGGGCCCTGGACCACGCCGACCGGCGCGCTGAAGACCACGGTGTCGAACTCGCGGACCATCTGGCCGGGGCCGAAGGAACCGAGGTTGCCGCCGTCACGGCTGGAAGGGCAGGTGGAGTTGTCCTTGGCGACCTGGGCGAAGTCGGCACCGCCTTCGATGGCGGCTTTCAGTTCGTTGCACTTGGCTTCGCTGGAAACCAGGATGTGGCGGGCGGTTGCGCGGGGCATGGGAGGACTCCTCTGGAAAAGCGCAGAGCCTACCGCAATGCGCCGGCCAGTCAAACGCCGTCGGGGCACCTCTAAAAACTACCTGCGTTGCCATCGCGGCGTTAAAAGCAGGCTCGTGCGCGAGTCCGATCAAAATGCTCATTTACCCCGCGTAAACTGCGCTTTTTCGCCTGTTTTTGCCTTGCGCTGGCTGCCTCGCCTACGTTTTTAGAGGCGCCCGTGGGGGCTGGACAACGGCGCGCGGCTGCCCAAGTATCGCCGCGCGTTTCGTCCCGGAGTCGTCCATGCGCCTTGCCTTGTCCGCCCGCTGCCTCGGGTTGCTGTTGTTGTCCGCCTCGCCCGCCTTTGCCGCGTCCTGCCCGGCGGGGCAGACGCAGGTCTGCCTGGGGGGCTGCATCTGCGTGCCCGATCCGGACGGGGTGATCGGCCCGGCCCAGCAGCGGATCGGCGAAGTGGCGGCCACCTCCCTGGAGGGCTGGATCCTGCGTTCCCGCGCCTCGGCGCTGAGCCAGGGCACCGCGCCGATCCCGCCGGCGATCCGCCAGATGCTGCTGCCGTACTACCCCACCGAGGTGCTCGACAACGTGCGCTACCGGGTGGGCGATGCCGACGACATGGCCGCCGCCCGCACCATGTTGCAGAACCCCGACATCAAGGCGGTGACGCTGGTGGACGTGATCGTCTTTCGCAACGAGGCCCTGGCCCAGGACGCCGCGCTCTGGGCCCACGAGTTGTTCCACGTCCAGCAGTACCGCCAGTGGGGCAGCCTGGAATTCGCCCGGCGCTACACCCGCGATTACGACGCAGTGGAGTCGCCGGCCTACCGCCAGCAGTTCGACGTGGCCCGCGAGCTGCGGCAGCAGGCCCAGCGCCCGGCCCACTGATCAGGCCGGGGTGTCGTCCCGGCCGATGTCGACGCGCTTGCCGATGTCCCGCAGGCGGGCCAGCTGGTCCACCACCGAGGGCGCTTCGTCCAGGCTGCCGACGAAGGTCCACAGGTAGGTCATCACCGCGTAGATGTGCCCGGCCTTGACCTGCTCGGCAGAGGCCAGGCAGGTGATGGCGACCACGAACAGCAGCGCGGCCATCACCCCCAGCAGCAGGTAGGCCACCGCCTCGCGGTCGGAGAGCCGCACCCGCAGGCTCGACAGGTGCCGGTAGTGGCGCAGCAGGCTGCCCCGGCCGACCCGACCCACCAGCGCCACCTCCTGCTCCAGGCGGTCGTTCAGGCGCTCGTGCAGGGCCTGGTTGCGGGTGGCGAAGCGCGGCAGGCAGGCCAGGCACAGCGAGAGGGCCAGCAGGCAGGCCGCGCCCACCCAGGGCTCGATGGCCAGCAGCATTGCCGCGGCGCCGACGATGGAGACCAGGGCGGTGGCGATCACCGGGATCTGCTTCTCGAAGAAGTCGACGAACTCCCGTGCCAGCACCACCCGTGCCGCCACCTTCGAGGTGCCATGCTGCTGCCGGCGCTGGTGCAGCACCACCGGCACCGCCAGTTCGGCATAGATGCGGGTGAAGGTGCGGGTGTCCACCGCACGGCGCGCCGCGCCCACCACCCAGAAGCCCAGCACCACCAGCGCATAGAGCACCGCCAGGCGCGCTTCGCCACGCACGATGGCGTCGATGGCGAACCCGGCGAACAGCGGGTAGGCCAGCATCAGCAGGTTCTCCAGGGCGACCAGGGAGAAGGTGCCCAGCAGCTTGCCGGGGTAGGCGCAGGCGATGGCCTTGAGGGTGGTGGCGGCGGATTGCTGGCCGAGGCGGGCGCCGGTGGAGGCCAGTTGCTCGGTATCGAGGGGGTGCATCGTCGGTAGACCGTAGTGAGTGAAGAAGGGCCGCGCTATGATTTGAGCGGCCGCTCAATTTTCCTTGAGCAGTCGCTCAAAATTCAAGAGCCACTCATCCCCCGGAGACCCCATGGCCCGTCCCCCCGTTGCCGAACGCAAGGATCAGATCATCACCGCCGCCCTGGAGCTGTTCCTTCGCAACGGCCTGGCCAGCGTCTCCACCCGTGACCTGGCGGAGCACACGGGGTTGTCCCGCAGCCACCTGTACCACTACTTCAGTGACTGGAAGACCCTGCGCCGGGCGGCGTTCGAGCGCTTCTCCGAGGAGCAGCTGGCCGGCACCCAGGCGTTGCTCCAGGGGCTCGACCCCGAGCCTGCGCTCATCGCGCTGATGCGCGATTGCCTGCCGGCGCGCAAGGACGATGCGGCCTGGACGCTCTGGCTGGATGCCTGGGATGAATCCCTGCACGACCCGGAACTGGCCGAGGCCTACCGGCTGGCGCTCGGCCAATGGCAAGGGCTGTTGCAGGGGCTGATCGCCGAGGGATGCGCCAGTGGGGTGTTCAGCTGCGATGACCTGCCACGGGCCACCCGGCAGATCACCGCCCTGGCCAACAG
Source organism: Pseudomonas sp. zfem003 (assembly GCF_032621675.1). NCBI lineage: Bacteria > Pseudomonadati > Pseudomonadota > Gammaproteobacteria > Pseudomonadales > Pseudomonadaceae > Pseudomonas > Pseudomonas sp. zfem003. The sequence continues at coordinate 392,716 of NZ_JAVYJG010000005.1, forward strand.
CTACGCGGCGGACCTGCTGCTGGAGCCCTCGCCCATCACCCTGGAGGCGGCGCTGGAGGAAATCATCGAGGTGGCGGGCTTGCTGCTGGGGACGCCCAGGCTGGGCGCACGGCTGAAGCCTGCGTGAGGAGTGCCCGCGCTGTGACGCGCGGGTCAGTGGACCGTGGTGCCCGGCGCGTCCAGCAGGCGCTGGGCCGAGGTCAGCCGCTCCAGTTCGCGGCGCACCATGTTGGCGTATTCCGGCGGCTTGAACTGGTAGAGCTCGGTGGCCACCCAGGCCAGCCAGCGCGGGCCGAGGGCGACGCGCTGGGCCAGCAGGCGCAACGCGTCGGCGCGGGCGCGCTCGGCGTGTTCCTCGTGGAAGTCCCGGCGGCTCATCAGGCCACGGATAGGCCCACGTAGACGTTCTGCACGTCATCGTGGCCGTCGAGGGCTTCGAGGAAGGCCTCCACTTCCTCCAGCTCGGCGCCGGAGAGGGTGACCGGGTTCTTGGCCTTGTAGCCGAGGTTGGCCGAATGCACGGTGAAGCCGAAGTCCGGCAGGGCCTTGCACACGGCGTCCAGGTCGGTGGGCTCGGTGTAGAACACGCTGGTGTTGTTGTCACCGGGCTCGAAATCCTGGGCGCCGGCTTCGATGGCGGCCAGTTCCACGTCGGCATCGGCGCTGGCCGGCTCGGCCTCGATGATGCCCAGGTGGTCGAAGTCCCAGGACACGGAGCCGGAGGTGCCCAACTGGCCCTTGCGGAACAGCACGCGGATTTCTGCCACGGTGCGGTTCAGGTTGTCGGTCAGGCACTCGACGATCACCGGCACGCGGTGCGGGGCGAAGCCTTCGTACAGGGTGCGCTCGTAGTTGACCACCTCACCGGACAGCCCGGCGCCTTTCTTGATGGCGCGCTCCAGGGTGTCCTTGGGCATGGAGGCCTTCTTGGCCTGGTGAACGGCCAGGCGCAGCTTGGGGTTCATGTCCGGGTCGGCGCCGTTGCGCGCGGCGATCATGATTTCCTTCACCAGCTTGCCGAAGATCTTCCCTCGGGCGTTGGCGGCGGCTTCTTTGGGTTTGGCTTTCCACTGGGCGCCCATGGCGTATCTCCCGCAGGTTGATGGGGCGGACGTGACCGTCCGGCAGGGCGGCGATTCTACCGGGCCAGCAGGGGCGCCTGCCAGCGGGGCGCCGAGTGGTGCGCGGGGGGTCACAGCGCCAGTGTCCGGTGCGACCAATGAGCAGTCACTGCCACCAGGCTCCGCTCGCTACAATCCGTGCTTTGCCCGGAGCCCTCCATGAGCCATGCGCCCTACGGCGTCGGCGATGCCTCTTACCAGGCTGCCGGCGGCATCGACGGTTTGCGCCGTCTGGTCGACGACTTCTACCAGCAGATGGACAGCCTGCCCGAGGCGGCGGCGCTGCGCCGGCTGCACTCCGAGGACCTGGCGCCCTCGCGGGACAAGCTGGCCTGCTTTCTCAGTGGTTGGCTGGGCGGCCCGCGCCTGTTCAGCGAGAAGTACGGCTCCATCGCCATCCCGGCGTTCCATGCCCGCTGGCCCATCGACGAGGCACTCAGCGAGGCGTGGCTGCTGTGCATGGAGCGGGCGATCGCCCGGCAGGGCTACGCGGCGGACTTCGCCGAGTACCTGCTGGTGCAGTTGCGGGTGCCGGCCGCGCGGGTGGTGCAGGCCGCCCGGGCGCGGCACGGCTTGCCGGGCTGAGGCTCAGCGCCGGCGGCGCAGGTCGTCGAGGAAGCTGCAGGCCTGGTCGATGTCCTCGCCCCAGGCCAGCAGCCACGGCTGCTCGCCGCACCACTGCATGAAGCGCAGCAGCAGCCTGAGCTGCTGCGCATCCAGCGCGCCGAGGCGGGTGCGGGTGTCCTCGCGGTAGGCGGGGGAGGGGTTGAGGTTGAGGATGAGGAAGCCCAGCAGCAGGTTGATCTCATCGGGCGGCGACTCCAGCACCAGCCGCAGGTAGGAGGGCAGTGCCCAGCGCCAGCCGGCGGCGGAGAGGCTGCTCATGTCGTCGTGCAGCCAGAAGAGGGCCTCCATCGGCAGCTTGCGCCCGGGCCAGATGGCCAGCTCCGTGCGCAGCATGTCGCAGGCGTCGCAGCCGCTGGGGTGAAAGGACAGGTCCGGGCCTTCGGGCTTGTCCACCGGGGGCAGCAGGCGGTCCAGTTCGTCGAGCAGTTCCAGCCGGTCCATGTCAGCCCCTCCGCTGTCGCAGGGGGAAACGGACGTGGTCGGGGGTTCGCAGGGCAGGGCTCATGGGGTTCCTTCCATGGGGTGGTGGGGTGTTGGGTGCCACGTTCTGGGACGGTCGTCCGGGCGGTCGCCGATGATGCTCGCTGCGCTGTGCCGAGCGTTGCCTTGCGTCAACATGTGCGCTTTTCACGGAGGAAAACCATGCCGGTCGAGTATCCGCTGACAACCGCTGCATGACTCCTCGGTCTGCTTGCAAGCCCAAACGTCGGCTGATTCCCCTGTCATCCCCGGCCGCTCCCGTGCTGGGGCCGCTGACGGTGTGCCTGGGCGTGGGTAATCTGCGCGCCCCTTTGCTTGCCGGCGCTGCCCATGAATCCGTTGCCCATCGTCCTGCTGGTTGCCCTCGGCCTGGTGCCTGCCGTGGCTGATGCCCGCGCCGTCGACGCGGTTGTGGCGGCCCCCGCCCCGGCCTCGCTCGGGCTGCCGCCGCTGGAGCCGGTGCAGGGTGACCTGCGCGGTGCGCGGCTGCTGCACCAGGCGGACTGGTTGCGGGTGCAGTTCCTGGCGCCGGGCCAGCGTGGAGCGGCCGAGGCGGCGTTGAGCGCGCTCAAGGCCAGCGGGGCGCCGGGCCCTGGCGCGCTGGGTGGTGTGCCGCTGGTGCCGTTGCCCGATGCACTGGAGCGCCTGGCCGCGCGGCTCGGCGTCACGCCCGGGCCGGCGCCGGTGGTGGTGGCCGAGGGGCAGGTGCTGGGGCGGCTCGCCCAGGGGTTCAGCCTGCCCGTGGGGCGCGGCGCCTGGCTCTACGGCTACACCGGCCCGCGCGGGTTGCTGGCGCTGGGCGCGGTGTTGGAGGAGGGGGCGGACTCCCAGGCCTTGATGGGCGCGTTCCTCGCCCTCAACCGCGAGCACGGCCTGTTGCTGGTGGACTGGCCCCAGCGGCTGTTGCTGATCGGCGCCGATGCCAAGGGCCAGGTGCAGGGCTGGCGGCCCTGAACGGGGCTATTCCGGTGCGAATGGCCTGGGATTTGCCCGGCCCCCGTGGTTGAATCCACCCCTATCCGTCCGGCCAGGCAACCATTCGCCCGTCTGCCGGTCATACGCCCTTCCGATAAGTCGCGACCCCAGCCCCGAGCGGGCTCGCGCACCCGGGCGCAACCCGTCCAAGGAGGCATTCATGCGCGTCACCTCTACCGTCCTGCGGCTTGCGGCCCTGTCGCTGGGCCTGTTGCTCGCCCAAGGCGCCCGTGCCGGCGATGAAGCGCAGCTGATCGAAGCCCTCAACGCCTACCGCGGCCAGGTGCAGAGCTGCGCCGGCCAGGCTTCCCTGGAGCTGCCGCCGCTCACCGCCGACTCCCGCCTGGTGATTTCCGCCACCACCATGGGCGACCTGCAGGAGGCGATGACCCAGTCGCGCTACCCCATGGTCAATGTCCAGGCCATCAGCCTCTCCGGCCCCCGCGATGCGCAGTCGGCGATGAAGGCCATCCGCGAGAGCTTCTGCCAGGTGGTGCTGGACCCGCAGTTCGTCGACATCGGCGTCAGCCGCGATGACCGCGAGTGGCGCATCGTCCTGGCCCGGCCGCTGCTCACCGGGCGCCTGGGCGACTGGCAGGCCGAGGGCCAGAAGCTGCTGGAGCAGATCAACACCGCCCGCGCCCAGTCCCGCCAGTGTGGCACCCAGTTCTTCGCCGCCGCTGCGCCGCTGAGCTGGAACGCCTCCCTGGCCACGGCGGCCGAGGGGCACTCCCGCGCCATGGCTAACAACAATTTCTTCGACCACAAGGACCGCGACGGCCGCACCCCGGGTGACCGCGCCGAGCTGTCCGGCTACATCGGCCGGCAGATCGGCGAGAACATCGCCGCCGGCCAGGACACTTCGCGCAAGGTGCTCGACGGCTGGCTCGCCAGCCCCGGCCACTGTGCCAACCTGATGAACCCGCAGTTCCGCGACCTGGGCGCTGCCTACTCGGTGGACCCGAAGAGCGACGCCGGCATCTACTGGACCGCGCTGTTCGGCAGCCAGTGACCCCGCGCCGGCCTCAGGGCCGGCGTTTCGTACCCGCCCGCCGCGCCGGTTCTCGCGTGGCGGCGCGGGCCGCCACTTTCATCAGGCGCTGGAAGGTGGGGCAGGCCAGGTGGTCCTCCGCCGGGCAGTCCACCGCGTGGCGCAGGCTGTCGCGGATCGCCGACAGCTGGCGGATGGTCGCGTCCAGCGCGTCGGCCTGTTCCGCCAGGCGCTGGCGGTCCAGGGTCGGTTGCCGTGCGCTGCCGAGCAGGGCGCCGATGTCGTCCAGCGAGAACCCCGCCGCCCGTCCCATGGCGATCAGCGCCAGGCGCTCCAGCACGTTGGCGTTGAACACCCGCTTCATGCCGGCGCGGCCGATGGAGCGGATCAGCCCCTTTTCCTCGTAGTAGCGCAGCGTCGAGGCCGGCAGGCCGGAGTTTCTCGCCACCTGGGCGATGTCCATCTCTTTCATGCTTGACCTCAAGTCGACTTGAACTGGCAGCCTGATTCCACGGGCGTTCCGTGACAGTGGAGGAGCTAAGCATGAACGGTGAGACGGTGGTAGCGGTGGTGGGGATCGGTGTGGGTGCGACCCTGGTGATGGACCTGTGGGGCTGGCTGCTGCGCCGGCTGACCGGCAACGCCGGGCTGGACTACGCCCTGGTGGGGCGCTGGGTCGGGCACATGCCCCGAGGGCGCTTCCGCCATGCGGGCATCGGCCGTGCCGCGCCGGTGCGCGGTGAACGCGTGCTGGGCTGGACCTGCCACTACCTGATCGGCATCGGCTTCGCCGCATTGCTGGTGGCGGTTGCCGGGCCGGCCTGGCTGTGCCGGCCAAGCCTGTGGCCGGCGCTGGCGTTCGGGCTGCTGAGCGTGACGGCGCCGTTCCTGGTGATGCAGCCGGCCTTCGGGCTCGGCATCGCCGCTTCCCGCACCCCGGAGCCGCTCAAGGCGCGGCTGCGCAGCCTGCGCACGCACCTGGTGTTCGGCCTGGGCCTGTACCTGGCGGCCCTGGGCATGGCCTGGGGGTGGATGAACTGCGCGGGCTGAGCGGCGGGCTCACAGGGCGCTGACGATCTGCTCCCGCAGCCACTGGTGGGCCGGGTCGCGGTGCACGCGCTCGTGCCAGAGCATGGCCATCTCGTAGCCGGGCACGTCCAAGGGGGCGTCGACCACCTGCAGCGTGCTGCCCTTCAGCAGGCGCTCGGGAAGCATGGCCACCAGGTCGGTGCTCTCCAGCACGGCACGGAGGAACAGGAAGTGCGGCACCGAGAGCACCACCTTCCGTTCCAGGCCCAGGCTTGCCAGGGCCTCGTCGGTGGGGCCGCTGAAGCCGCCGCCATCGGGCGAGACGATCGCCTGGCCCAGCGCGCAGAACTGCTCCCGCGTCGGCCGCCGCCTGAGGCCGGGATGCCCGGCGCGGCCAGCGAGCACGTAGCGTTCTGCGAACAGGGTGCGGCGATGCAGGCTGGTGGGCGAGCCCTCCACGGTGTGGAAGGCCAGCTCGATTTCCCCATGCTCCGCCTGCCGGGCGATGCGCGAGGGCACCATCTCCACCACCGCCACGCGCATGCCCGGGGCAGCCCGCAAGCGGGGCAGGGCGGGCAGCAGGATGGCCGACTCGCCGTAGTCGGTGGCGGCCACCCGCCAGGTGCCCTGGGCCTGGGCGGGGTCGAACGGGCTGGCCGGGGCCACGGCGCGCTCCAGGGCCTCCAGCGCCTGGCGCAAGGGTTCGCGCAGGGCCTCGGCGCGAGCGGTGGGGCGCATGCCGCGAGGGCCGGGCAGCAGCAGCGGGTCGTTGAAGATCTCCCTCAGCTTGGCCAGGTGCACGCTCACCGAGGGCTGGGAGAAGTTCAGGCGTTCGGCGGTGCGGGTGACGTTGTGTTCGGTCAACAGCATGTCGAGGGTTACCAGCAGGTTGAGGTCCAACCGTCTGAGATTATTCATGCGTATACCTGGGATATCAGCTATTCATTTCCAATATATCTGCCGGGCTCCCATCCTGCGTACCTCCCGTCCCGTGAGGTGCCCCATGAATATCCTGATCGTCCATGCCCACCCTGAACCCCGCTCCCTCAACGGCGCGCTGAAGGACTTCAGCGTCCGGCACCTGCAGGCCGCCGGCCATGCGGTGCAGGTGTCCGACCTGTACGCCATGGGCTGGAAGCCGACCCTCGACGCCGCCGACAACCTGGACCACGAGCCCGGTGCGCGCTTCGATGCCTCGCAGGACTCCCGGCACGCCTTCGCCAACGGCCGGCAGAGCCCGGACATCGCCGCCGAGCAGGACAAGCTGCGCTGGGCGGATGCGCTCATCCTGCAGTTCCCGCTCTGGTGGTTCACCCTGCCGGCGATCCTCAAGGGGTGGGTCGACCGCGTGTACGCCTACGGATTCGCCTACGGCGTGGGCGAGCATTCGGATGCACGCTGGGGGGATCGCTACGGCGAAGGCTCCATGGCCGGCAAGCGGGCCATGCTGGTGGTCACCACCGGTGGCTGGGATTCCCACTACAGCCCGCGCGGCATCAACGGCCCCATGGAGGACCTGCTGTTCCCGATCCACCACGGCATCCTCCATTACCCCGGCTTCGACGTGCTGCCGCCCTTCGTCGTGCACCGCACCAGCCGCATCGACGCGGCACGCTTCGCCCGCATCCAGCAGGAACTGGGGCAGCGCCTGGACGACCTGTGGCGCACCGAACCCATCGCCTACCGCAAGCAGAACGCGGGGGACTACGAGATCCCCGCGCTGACCCTCAAGCCCGACGTCGCGCCGGGGGAGCAAGGGTTCGCAGCGCATGTGAAGCGGTAGGCGAGGGGCAACGTAGCCCGGGCTTCAGCCCGGGACCGGAGTCCACCGAGGCATCCCTGGGCTGAAGCCCAGGCTACGAAGCCTTTGCGGCCCCGCAGAAACGACGACGGGAGATCAGGCCATCCGAGCCTTGCAGGAGCGAGCTCTGCCCGCGAACCGCTGCCGCTCCGAGTTTCGGCAGCAACCGTAGCCCGGGCTTCAGCCCGGGGCCGGAGTCCACCGAGGCATCCCTGGGCTGAAGCCCAGGCTACGAAGCCTTTGCGACACCGCAGAAACGACGACGGGAGATCAGGCCATCCGAGCCCTGTAGGAGCGAGCTCTGCTCGCGAACCGCTGCCGCTCCGAGGTTCAGCAGCAACCGTAGCCCGGGCTTCAGCCCGGGACCGGAGTCCACCGAGACATCCCTGGGCTAAAGCCCAGGCTACGAAGCTTTTGCGGCACCGCAGAAACGACGACGGGAGATCAGGCCATCCGAGCCCTGTAGGAGCGAGCTCTGCTCGCGAACTGCCGCCGCTCCGAGGTTCAGCAGCAACCGTAGCCCGGGCTTCAGCCCGGGGCCTGAGTCCACCGAGGCATCCCTGGGCTGAAGCCCAGGCTACGGGCCCTTTGCGGCACCGTAGAAATGACGACGGGAGCGCTGGGCTCCCGTCGTTTGGATCAATGGGCCTGGTTGAGGGTCAGGCGCATGTGGCGGTTCACATCCTTGTACAGCAGGTAGCGGAAGCGACCTGGGCCACCGGAGTAGCAGGCCTGCGGGCAGAAGGCACGCAGCCACATGAAGTCGCCGGCCTCCACCTCGACCCAGTCCTGGTTCAGGCGGTACACCGCCTTGCCTTCCAGCACGTAGAGGCCGTGTTCCATCACGTGGGTCTCGGCGAAGGGGATCACGCCGCCCGGCTCGAAGTTGACGATGTTCACGTGCATGTCGTGGCGCATGTCGCTGATGTCCACGAAGCGGGTTGTGCTCCAGCGGCCTTCGGTGTCCGGCATCACCTTCGGCTCGATGTCCTGCTCGTTGGTGACGAAGGCTTCCGGCAGCGGCACGCCGTCAACGCGCTGGTAGTGCTTGCGGATCCAGTGGAAGCGGGTGTGCTGGCCGGAGGTGTTGCGCACCTTGTAGTCGGCGCCCGGCGGAATGAACGCATAGCCGCCCGGCTGCATGTTGTGTACCTGGCCCTGCAGGGTCAGGTTCAGCTCGCCTTCGACGATGAACAGCACCGCCTCGGCGTTCGGGTCCAGTTCGGGCTTGTCGCTGCCGCCGTTGGGCGCCAGCTCGACGATGTACTGGGAGAAGGTCTCGGCGAAACCGGACAGCGGGCGGGCGATGACCCACATGCGCATGTCGTCCCAGAAGGGCAGGTGGCTGGTGACGATGTCACGCATCACCCCTTTGGGGATCACGGCGTAGGCTTCGGTGAACATCGCACGGTCGGTCAGCAGCTCGGTCTGGGCCGGGTGACCGCCGTGGGGGGCGAAATAGAAAGGCTTCTTGGACACGAAAAGTCTCCTGTGGGTATTCGGCGCCCCGCCAGTGGCCAGGAGGCCGACGCTGGCGTCGCGTGGGCGCAGCCGCAACCGGACGGGTCGCAGGTGCGCGGGGCGGAATCCACGATATCCAGCTGTCTTCGCATCCACAAATTAAATATCGGGATGGGTCACATTCGGTTATCGAATGCAATGCGCGACCTCAGCGCTGGCGCTCCTCGTCCAGCAGGCGGCACAGGGATTCGGCCAGCGCCTTGATCACCGGCCCGGCGCTGGGGCGGTGCAGCAGCGCCACCTCGAACAGGTCCAGCGGTTGCAGCCCCATCTTCTTCGGCAGCACCGCGTGGTCGGCCGTCACCGCCCGCGCCGGCAACAGGCCGACGCCCATGCCATCGGCGATGGCAGCCTGGATGCCGCTCAGGCTGGAGCTGGTGAAGCTGATGCGCCAGCGCCGGCCGGCGGCTTCCAGGGCGCTGATCATCTCGTCGCGGTACAGCCCGCGCGGCGGGAAGGTGACGATGGGCAGCGGGTCCAGGTTGGCAGCCGGGGTGCGCGCGCTGTCCACCCAGCGGGTCTTCTCCGGCCAGCGGGCGATGGCGTCGCGGCTGTTGCGGCGCTGCTTGATCAGCACCAGGTCCAGCTCGCCACGGTCGTAGTTGGCGGCCAGGTCGCGGCTCAGCCCGCTGGTGACCTCCAGCTTGGCCTGGGGGAAGTGGTGGTTGAACACCGCCAGGTGGCGGGTGGTGCTGCCGGCGGCGAAGTCATCCGGCACGCCGATGCGCACCGTCAGCGACACCCGCGCCCCCGCCAGCGCCTCGTGCAGTTCATCGTTCAGCGCCAGCATGCGCCGGGCATAGGCCAGCAGCGTCTCCCCGGCATCGGTGGGCAGCACATCGCGGTTACCGCGCTCCAGCAACCGGTGGCCGGCCAGCTCCTCCAGCCGCCGGACCTTCTGGCTCACCGTCGACTGCGTGGAGCTGAGGCGCCCGGCGGCACTGGTAAAACTGCCGCAATCGGCCACCGCCACCAGCGCCCGCAGCAGGTCCAGCTCGAACAGGCGGTTATTCGATCTGTCACTGTGGTCCATGGGGGTATTCGTCTTTCAAATGGGGGTGAAGGCTTGTAGCAGTTTGGAGAAAGGGGGGCAACGACGAGGGGGCGGGGTGTGCGAGCAGGCTGTGGATGGAGTCGATTGCCGACCCCATCCACGGGGTTTTCAGCGGGCCAGCTTGGTGTCGGCCACGGCCTTCTTGCCTTCGGACTCGGAGACTTCGCTCAGGGTGGCGCCACCGGCGAACACACCGATCCGGATGGACTGGCGTACGTAGTGGTTCTTGCCGGGCTGGGCGTTCAGGTTGAGGGTGTTGTCACCGAACTCGGACTCGGTCGACAGCACGTGTGCGCCCGGGGTGATCAGGCGGTAGAAATAGGTGTTGGGTGCGGTTTCCCCGATCACCTTGTCGTCGATCTTCACGGTCTTCTTCAGAGCAGCGCCCAGGGACGTGTCACGGAAGATGTAGACCGCGGACTGGTCCTGCGGCGGGTTCGGGAAGGCCTTGAGGGCTGCGTCTTTTTCGGGGGATTCCATCGGTACCGAAGCGCAACCGGAGAGCAGCGCAACTGCCAGCGCCGCCGTGCATATCATGATTTTGGTCATGGATTACTCGTTCCTGAGTGAAGGTTCTTGCGGTGATGTCATTTCGCCGCCGCGCTACTTTATCGAGGCCGATGGAGAGTGCAAGGGTGAGTGGTAATTGGTCGCGTATGGCAAGGTCGATTGCGGCGATATCCGCTCTTTTCGCGGTGATTGACGGCTGAAGTGGCGGCAACACAAAATCCGCCACCCTGTCGATCACAAGGAAGTCGGAAATGGATGCAACCGAAGCGCGCTTGCGAGAAACCTACAGCGGAAGACGGACGGAGGTCCTGGTCGATCTGCTCGAGCAGGGCGGTTTGACCGAGGTGGCCGAGCGGGTCATTCGCGGTGTGCTTGCTGAGCGGGAATCGACCCCGGGCGAGCGTGCCGTGCCGCGACAAGCCCCAGCATCCAGCGCGGTTCGGCGTGAACCGCTCGACCTGCAACTCGCCCCGCTCTGGGCGAGGCTGGTGGCATCGCAGCTCGATTTCTGGCTGGCCTTGCTGGTGCTGGCCGTGATCAGTACCGCCATCGAGTTCCTGACCGCTCACCACAGCGGCACTCAGGACACCGTCGGCAAGGCCGGCATGCTGCTGCTGTTCGGCTATCTGCTGGCCAAGGACGGGTTCAACGGGCAGGGCATCGGCAAGCGCTTGCTGAAGATCCGCGTCGTCGACAGCGAGACCGGTGCACCCTGCGAATTGCACAAATCCTGCCTGCGAGGGTTGGTTGGCCTGTTGGGCATTTTCGACGTGATCTTCATCTTCGGGCAGCGACGCCAGCGCCTTGGCGACCATGCTGCGAAGACCCTTGTGGTCAGGGCGTGATTACTGCCCCGTGCCTTTCAGGTTGTGCCGGAGGACGGCGCTTCCCTTTGCCAATTGCGTCGCCCGCAGGGCCATTGCATCGGGTTGCGTCGGCAGGGGGACCGCACCGGGGCCCAGACTCATGAGCACCCACCGTTTCACCCTGGTCATGCCGGCCTCCGCCGACGCCACCTTCGAGGCCTTCCATAACCACCGCGTGCGGTTGCAGTGGGACACCTTGCTGGCCGTCGCGCATATGGAGACAGGCGACAGCCACCCCTCCATCGGCGCGGTGTCCTTCAACCGGGGCAAGGGCTGGAAGCGCCTGCTGGCAATGCGTACCCGCTTCGTGAACTACCAGCCGGGCAAGGTTGCAGCCGCCATGCTGGTGGAGCCGACCGGGTTGTTCGAGTCGTGGGCGGCGTCGATGCGTCATCGCGATCTCGACGGTGCGCGCTCCGAGCTGATCTACAGCTTCAGCCTGAAGCTGCGCCCGCGCTGGCTAGGGTGGTTGCTTGATCCGCTGGCCAATCGGGTATTCGCCTGGGAAGCCCGAAAGCGTTTTGCCGCGCTGGCGATTTTCCTGGCGAATCGGTAGGGCCGGTTTCCGCTCAACCCCGCGCTGACTGCAACATCGCCACGAAGCGATCAGCCGGCCATTGCTTGCGGTCGGAAACCTGTCCGTCGCCCAGCTCGACCAGGCGCAGGGCGCCGGTTTCGGAGGCCACCAGGTCGACCGAGAAGAAGGGGCAGGGCACTCGCCGGGCGACTTCATGAACCAGTGCCGGGACCTCGCCGTTGCGCCCGAACGCGCGGCCGTCGAGGACGAAGTAACGCTCCTCCGTCTCCGGCTTCAGCGGTTCGAACTCCCTCAGGCACACGCCGCCTTCCAGGGCGCCCCGGTAGCGTTCGATGAGCGTGAGGATCTCGATCACTTCATCGGCGTTGCGGGCCACCGAGCCGCGTTGGGTGGTCAGCGATTTCACGTAGTCCTTGACGAAGCAGGCGGTCCAGCCGGTGTCGGCCAGTGCGGCGTCGAAGTCGGCCTCGCGGGGTAGCACCAGGGTGGCGGGGGTCAGGTCCCGGCAGTGCGGGTACCACTCGGGCAGGTGGTGGCAATGCCGATACTGCGCCGGGTCGGTCACCGCAATGGCGCCCTGGCTGGCGATGGCGTCGGTCAGGTATCGGTAGGTGTCCGGCGTCAGCATCCAGCCGCGGTACAGAACGCGAGCGCCTTCACCCAGGGCGGGCGTCGGCCTGAAGCGTTGCAGCTCCAGCTCTTCGCAGGAGAACAGCGAACAGGCGAAGCCGGCCGCTGTGGCCGCTGCGAACTCCTCGGCGAACGTCTCGTCCGGGACGCGCGGGTTATCAGGTGCGCACGGGTAAAGCAGGTGCATGGTCATGCCCCTCCTGTCGGGGTAGCCCCGGCTTCTATCCGCCGGTACATCACATCGGTTCGCAGCACGTACTTCACCCCGGCCGTTATCGGCGAGCCCTGGTGCATCACGCGGTGGGGGAAGACCAGGGCCATGCCGGTCTCGGGGCGGATGTCGGCTTCGTCGCGCAGTTGGGTGGCGCCGCCCTGGTAGTTGTCGTTGAGGTAGATGAGCAGGGTCAGCTGGCTGATCTCACTGGGGCTGCGCTGGAAGGCGCCGTCCCGGTGCCATTTGAAGTACTGCTCCGGGGTGTAGCGGTAGAAGCGGAAGCGTTCGTTCAGGCCCACCAACTGCCACTCGTTGTCCAGGCAGTCGGGCAGCCAGGGGCGGGCCCGTTCCAGCAGGCGCTGGGCCAGGGCCGGGTCGTCGAAGAGGATGCGGTCGTTGTTGCGGATGGCCTTGTTCATCGCCTGGCCGCCGTCGCGGGTCTGGATGGCGGCTTCTTCGTAGCCCAGGGCTTCGCTGGCGTGGATGTGGCCCTGGCATTCGTCGGGGCTGAGGAAGCCGTGGATGAGAAAGCGCATGCCGCCCAGGTCGGTCTTTTCCATGATCCGGTCCGTGGTTTCGTAGGAAAGACCGGATGCTACGGCCGCGCCGGGCGGGCTGTCGAGGACGGCTTGCGCCCGGTGGGACGGGGTTCGCGGGCGAGGCAGGGCGGCTGCCACGCCCGCCTGGGGCTACAGCTTCAGGTTCAGCGACAGGTAGGCGGTGCGCCCCGGTGCGGGGGAGAACATCGGCTGGTCAGCACCGCCCCAGAAGAAGTTGTCGTACCAGACGTATTCGTACTGACGGTCGGTGAGGTTCTTCACCTGCAGGTCCAGGCTGGTGGTGTGGCTCAGCCGGTAGTTCACGCTGGCGTCCAGCAGCGCGTAGCCGCCGTACTTGCCCTGCTGGTTCAGCTCTTCGATGTAGTAGTCACCCTGGGCGCGGGCCTGCAGGCCGAAGCGCCAGTCGTCGTTGAGCCGGTAGTCCGCCCCCAGGTTGGAGATATGGCGCGGGGTGGAGAACACCTCCTTGCCCGCCAGGGACTGGCCGCTGGCGGTGAAGGCGCTGACCACCTTGGCCTCCTGGATCGAGTGGGAGGCCCAGAGGCTCCAGTGCTCGTCGAGTTCGGCGGTCAGCTGCAGGTCGACGCCGCGCCGGCGGGTCTTGCCGAGGCCAACGGTGGTGCCGGTGCTGGGCATGTTGGCCACTTCGTCGGTGGCGTCCTGCTGCCACAGGGCGATGCGCGTTTCGGTGCCGTTGACCGGGTTGAACCGCACGCCGACTTCCTTGCCGGTGTTGATGGAGGGCTTGAAAGCCTTCTGCCCGGCGGTGAGGTAGGCCGGCTCGCGGGAGCCGGTGAGGATCTGGAAGGTGCGGCCCCAGTTGGCGTAGACGTTCAGGTCCGGGGTGAGGCTGTAGACCACGCTCAGCTTGGGCTGGCGGATCCAGCCGTAGTCCTGCAGGTCGGCCTTGATGCCGCCGGGCAGCTCGGTCTCGCCGGAGAAGCGGTCCAGGCGGTAAGCCGGGATGATCTTCAACTGCTCGGTGGGCTGGATCACCGCCTGCACGTAGGTGCCGAAGTTGTCCAGGGTGTAGGCGTCGTCGTTCTGGATGCGCGCCGGCGGGGCGTCGAAGTTCGTCGGCACGCTGTAGCTGTAGCGGTAACGACGGTACTCGTTGTCCTGGTGTTCGAGGTTGATGCCCCCGTCCAGGGTCAGCCAGTCGGTGCTGGCCCAGGTGAGGTTGCTCAGCAGGCCGGTCTGGCGTTCGTCCCACTGGCGGCGCTGGCGCGGTGCGTTGCCCACGGCGTAGGAGGTGAAGGTGACCTTGCGGTCGTCCTCGTAGCGGTTGTGGTAGAGCGTGTTGCTCAGGCTCAGGTCGTCGCGCAGTTGCCAGTCCAGGTGCAGCGCCAGCTGCTTCATGTCGCGGTCGTCGCCGTCGTTGGCGTTCTTCGCGGCGGAGTCGGTGCGGCTGGCCTTGAGTTCCTGGCGGGTGAGGAAGCCCGGTTCGTCGGCCTCGTGGTGGTAGAGGCGGGTCACCAGGCCGACCTTGAGCAGGCCCTCGTCGTCGGTGAAGAACCACTTGGCGCCGAGGGAGTACTTGTCCGATCTGTCGTGGTCGCGGAAGCCGTCGGAGTCCTGCTTGGCGAAGAAGTAGTTCTGCGCGAAGTTGCCCGACTCGCGGCCCACGGCCACCTGCAGTTCGCGGGTGTTGAAGCTGCCGTAGGTCAGCCGGCCGTCGCTGTAGTTGCCGCCCTGGCGGGTGACGAAGTTGATGTTGCCGCCGATGTTGTGCAGGCCGTAGCGCGGGTCGTTGGTGCCGCGCACCACCTCGATGTAGTCGATGTCGAGGGGGAAGACCATGTCGATGAAGCGCTGGTTGCCGCTGTTGACGTTGCTCGGCACGCCGTCGATCAGGGTCTTGATGCCGTTGATGTAGCCCTCGCCGTTGAAGGCGCGGAAGGTGGCCTTGCCCGACTCGGCGCCCTGGCGGGTCTCGGTCAGCTGGATGCCGGGCATCTGCCCCAGCAGCTCCCAGCTGTTCATCACGTTCTTTTCCTCCACCTTGTCGGCGCCCAGCACGTCCACCGAGGTCAGCACGCTGCTGCCGGTCTGCAGGGGGCGCCCGGAGGAGGAGTCCACCCGGACTTCGCCGAGGGTCAGGGTGGATTCGCCAGCGGGCGCCGCTTCGGCGCCACCTGCCAGGGCGGCCAGCATGGCCAGGGGGGCAAGCTCGTTCTTCATCGTGTGTCCTTGCAACCGGGTCGGGAGGGCGCCCCGGCGGGTGAGCGGGACGGCAGCCAGCCCGACGCGGCCGCAAGGCCGGTCGACAGGGCGGGGAGGGGCTGCACGGAACCGCTCATGTCTCCGTGCCGGGGTCAGGGGTCGCAAATGTTATACCGTAACGTTTTGTCGCGTCATCCCCGGCGCGGATCCAAGCTTGCAGAGGTTCAGCGACCGGTGTGCCAGGTGCCGGTCTTAACCTCCGACTCATCCATCAAGCTGGCGAACATGCTGACGGCCCGTACCGCATCGTTGGTGCCTTGGCGGATCTGTTCGATCACGGTTCCCGCCTGGTCGGCCAGTGCCATGCCGGCTTCTGCCCGCATGTGCGTGTTCTTCATGCTTTCCACCGCCTGGCGTGTCTCGGAGAGGATCATCCCGATCATCTCGGCGATCTCCGTCGTGGCGCTGCTGGTGCGCCCGGCCAACTGCCGCACCTCATCGGCTACCACGGCAAAGCCCCGGCCCTGGTCGCCAGCCCTGGCGGCTTCGATGGCAGCGTTCAGCGCCAGCAGGTTGGTCTGGTCGGCAATGCTGCGGATGGTGTTGACGATGGCCGTGATGCGCTCCGAGCGGGAGCCCAGTTGCTCGACGATGGTGGTGGAGGCGTTCACATCCTCGGCGATGCCTCGCATCTCCCGCGCCGCACTGTGGATGATCTCCGAGCCGTTCTCGGCCACCCGCTCGGTCTCCACCGAGATGTGATAAGCGGAGCTGGCGCTGCGGGAGTCCTGCTCGTACTTCTCCACCCGCTCGGTGATGTCGGCGGCGAACTTCACCACCTTCACCAACTCTCCCTGAGCGTTGAACACAGGGTTGTAGGTGGCCTCCAGCCACACGCTCGAACCGTTCTTGCGCAGGCGTTTGTACTGCCCTGACAGAAACTGCCCCTGGTTGAGTTGCGACCACAGGTCGCTGTACTCGGGACTGTGCACGTAGTTCGACTCGCAGAACATGCTGTGGCTTTTGCCGCGCACTTCCTGCAGCGAATAACCCATGGTGAGCAGGAACTTCTGATTGGCATCGATCACCTGGCCCTGGGGCGTGAACTCCACAATGGCGGTGGAGCGGTTGAGCGCCTTCAGCCGTGAGTGCACATCAGCATCGTGTTCGATTCGCGTCGTGATGTCGTAGGCGAGCTTGAGGATGCGGGTCAATTTGCCGTTACTGAAAACCGGGCTGTAGCAAGCCTCCAGCCAGACACTTCGGCCTTGGCTGTCCTGGCGTTGGAAGACACCTTTGACCAACTGTCCGCTGCGCAGAGTCGTCCACAGTTGTTCGTACTCTGGAGAGCGGACCAGCGTGGGCGAACAGAACATGCGGTGGTGTTTGCCTACGACTTCATCGAGTGAATAGTGGAAAAGCTCGAGGAAGTTGGAGTTTGCCGTTATCACGGTGCCATCAGGTCGGAACTCGATCATCCCGGTTGCGCGATCAATCGCAGAGAGACTGTCCTCCGACTGCTCAAGCGTCTTGAGCAGTTCTGCGTAGATTTTCTTTGCTGATGTATTGAATCTGAACATGGCAAGACTCCCTGGGCTCCTAGCCTCAGTTATTGCAGGAGGACGATATATCCCGGTGGAGGGGCAGCGTGAGAGCGAGCATCTGGTCGAGTACGGCCCGCGCGCAGACTGACAATGAGCGGGAGCTTAGGTAGGAGATGTAGACCGACCGACCCGCCATCGACAGCTCAGGCAGTACTTGCACTAAGGCCCCGCTGTTCACATAGGGTCTGGCAAGTTTCACGGGGAGCAAACCAACGCCCATACCATTGCGTGTTGCTCGCATCAGCATCCCGCCAGAACGTGTCAATAATCGTTCCTGACGGGGCACATACACGGGAGTGCCATCCTGATCTTGCAGTACGCACTCCTTCAGGCTGCTATCGTGCAGAACTTCATGGTCAAGCAGGCTATCCGCATTAGCGGGGCGACCTTTCAGTTCTATGTAATCCGGTGTCGCAAACAGCTTGAGCTGTGTGTCGAAGAGTTTCCTGGTGACACAGTCGATGGATTTGAGTTCACCTGCATGGATCAAAAGATCAATGCCTTCACCAAAAAGATCCGGCTCCTGGTCATTGACCAAGTACTCGATTCTGATACCTGGGTTGGTCTTGTGCATGTTGAGTAGCGGGTGACTTTCTTCGCACTCGACAAAACTGCTGGGTAGTTGAACGCGAACTTTTCCCTTGAGTTCGAATTTTTCCCTCTGCACGGAAGAAAGCGCGATATTCAATTGATCGACACTGTCTTTGCAGGCGGCGTACAGGGACTCTCCATCGCATGTGCACCGCAGTGCTTTTGTTGATCGGAAGAACAACGTGGTACCCAGCCGCCTTTCAAAAGCCTGAATACGCCTGCTCAGTGTACTTGCCGGCATGTTTAGAGCCTTTCCCGCTTTCGCGAGACTTCCTGCACGAACCAGTGTTACAAAAAGACCAACTTCACTTAGCATGACTATCTACACAAGGCTGTTTGCATTCCTTATTTCCGCGATGGCGGAAAATATGTTTTTGCTCCTCTTTGTTATTATGATTCTCCAGGGGGTTCGAATTATCGTGGGGCGTTCTCCCTTTTTGACTTTTAAGTTTTTTTTGGTTTTTGACTGTCTTCTCAGGTAGGCCTTCTCAGGCTACGGCTGCAATCTAGCAAAAGAGAAATATGTGCGGAACCGTAAAAAACGGTGGGCTCTCTTTCATTTTTGCAATAGCTGTTATGTGCGGGGGGCTGATAAAACGACGCCAATCTTCTGGCGTAAGTTTTGTAAAGGGCGGCCCATGGAGGGGCATCCAAAGAATGCGTGCGAGGTCCTCCAGCGCAGGCCCATGTCATAGGCAAGAGTCCACTTCGCAGGGAGGGCTGGACGGCCGCTTTCGGATGAAGTGGATTGTCGTTTTGCTGCTCTGCCAAGTTGAGGCGAAACGGTGTGGTGTTGCGGTTTTCTTGTGGTTCTCCACAGCGTGGAAACCTATTGAATGAGGCCTTATTCCTAAACCGTAAACGCCGTATCTTCGATGCCGCTCTCAAACTGCAAGTTGTCCAAGTGATCAGGTAATAACCCTTGGAGTTGCCAAGCCCTGCCGAGATCTCGAACAGTGAGCAGTGGCTGTTTATCGTTTGCTTCGGCAGTACAAAGCACAACCGGGTATAAGCAATACCACTGACGCCGGAGCAGTAAATAGGCAGCACGTTGGCAACTGCAACGAGGCAACGAGCGGCTGAAAGGCGACGGCCTTCTTTGCCTGAATGCCGAAGTGATTGACCGGGCGCTTCACCGATCCACCGTTGCCATATTCGACGCCGGCCGGTGGATGGAAAGAGCGTCACCCACCCAACACCACGGGCGGGTCCGTAGGATGCGGTGAGCTGTGCGAACCGCATCGACCCCGGCGCTCGGGCAATCATGGGCTTCGCACCGCTCAGCCCATCCTACGTTTGCCGCCATGCCCTGATTCGAGGGTGGAGCGGGCTTCATCGGTTCACCGTGTTGCCCCATGCAACGCCGGTGACACCACGGGCGGGTCTGTAGGATGCGGTGAGCTGTGCGAACCGCATCGACTACGGCGCTCGGGCGATGATGGGCTTCGCACAGCTCAGCCCATCCTACGTTTGCTGCCATGCCCCGATTCGTAGGGGGGAGCGGGCTTCGCCGGTGACACCACGGGCGGGTCCGTAGGATGCGGTGAGCTGTGCGAACCGCATCGACTCCGGCGCTCGGGCAATGATGGGCTTCGCACAGCTCAGCCCATCCTACGTTTGCCGCCATGCCCTGATTCGTAGGGGGGAGCGGGCTTCGCCGATCCACCGCACTGCTGTATTCGATGCCGGTTGTTGGAGGGAAAGAAACACCCACGACAGCCATTGGAAGCGCTGCCGTGGGGTGTGGGGTCAGGCGTCGTCGGCGCCGCGGTAGCGGGGGTAGGGCAGGCTGTTCCAGGCGCGGTTGGCGAGGCGGGTGGCGTCCATCGCTGCGGGGATGTCGTCAAGCAGCGTGCGGGCGGCGCTCAGTTCCCGCTGCACTTCCGCCTGGTCCTGGTACATGAACTCGTCGGAGGCCTGCTCCGGCGCCTGCCTGAATTTCTCGTCCAGGTCATCCAGCAGGCGCCGCTGCTGCCGGTGCAGGGCGTCGCGCGCGTCGTCCACCCAGGACGGTTGCAGGCTGCGGTTGTGGTCCAGCAGGGCGGTGTATTCGCGGTAGACGCCGTCGTAGATATCGCCGGTGTGGGTGCGCGCCTCGTGGCAGGCCAGTTCCAGGTCGCGCACGGTGAGGGTCTCCGCGTCCAGGGGCTGCTGGCGCGGTGCGCCGCCCAGGCGGGTGAAGCGGGTGTAGAAGGGGAACAGGCTCTGGATCACCTTGGCCACCGGCAGGGTGCCTTCGCCGTCGTCTCCCAGCCCCTTGGGCTGGATGCCCTGCATGGCCGCCAGGGCCGACTCCGGGCGCACCACCTCCTTGGGCGGCACCAGGCCGTGGCGCAGCATCTCGCGGATGCCGGTGCCGGAGATGTTCAGCCGGTAGCGCTCGTCGTGGGGGCAGGTTTCGGTCGTGGCGTGGCTGGCGCAGCGCACGCAGTAGAACACCTCGTGGAACAGGCGCACCTCGATGCCCAGCTCGTCCGGGGTGAACTGGTCGAAGATGCTGTGGCTGGCGTACTTGTCGTAATAGCTGCCGATCCCCGCGTGGTCGCGGCCGATCAGCGCGTGGGTGCAGCCGTAGTTCTTCATGATCAGGGCGTGCAGCACCGTCTCCCGGGGGCCGGCGAAGATGTAGGTGACCCGCAGCGGCGAGAGCATGGCGCGGTCCTTCGGGTAGTAGGTCTCCAGCACGTTGCGGTAGGCCTGCATGCGGTACTCGTGGCGCACGTATTCACGCTTGGCCATTTCCACCAGCGGTTGCAGCAGCAGGCCGTCGATGCCTTCCAGGGCGTTGCGGTGGATGTATTCGTGGCCCCGGTGCAGCGGGTTGGCGCCGGTGATGAAGCCGGCCACGGAGCGGAAGCCGCGCTCCTCGTAGAAGCGCTTCCAGGTGTCCCGGGGCTCCAGGCGCAGCGACTCGAAGGGGCCCCAGTCGACCCGTTGCAGCAACTGCAGCGTGCCGCCCAGGGCCACGTCGCCCATGCGCCGGTGGATGGCGTCCACCCCGGGGTGGTTGCGGTCGGTGGTGCCGAACAGCTGGCGGGCGCGCTCTTCCTTGTCGTAATCGAAGATGTCTTCGATGGCGAGGATGGCCACCGGCTCGTTGCGGTTGTCGATCAGGGCCACTTCATCGCCCACCGCCAGGGCGGCGATTACCTCGCGGTTGCGCTCGCCCACCGGGGCGAAGCTCAGCGGCACCGGCCACACCACGCCGTTGGCCAGCCGGCCGCTGCCCAGCACGGACAGGTAGTCGGCCTGGTTCATGAAGCCCTTGTTGGGCGAGAGCACGCCGGTGGTGATCATCTCGATGGTGATCACCGCCTCCAGGTCGATGCGGATCGACGGCATGGCGCGTGCCCGCGCGATTTCTGCCTGGACCCGGTCGGCGGGCACCACCTGGTTGACCAGGGTTCCACCGTGGGGCTGCTGGGGGTAGCGATCGAAGGCGAGTTCCATGTTTCCTCCTGCTCGGCTCTGGCCCCGCTCGCTGGTCGCCTGACCGTCGAACGGGTCGCACTGTGCCGTTTTGTTATGGGTAGGACATGGCCGGTCACTGCGGCCGTCCGGCCTGCCTGTGGGCGCACCGGACTGGCTGAACGGTAGGGGCCGGGGGCCGGGGCGGACAAGGACGTTGCCCTGTGGGGAAAGTCTGGAAGTTACCGGCGGAGCGTCTGCCGGGCGGGTTGGGTGTGGTACGGGGGCGTGCAAGCGGGCGCGGGCCGTTTGCCTGGCGCACCCTGCGACGGCTGGGCTGCAGGGGCTTTGCGTGGGGCGCGGGGGCTTAGCCGATCACCCGTACCGGTCGCTGCAGCAGGCGGTGGCATTCGCTGGCATCCAGCCAGGTGCGGCCCTGCCAGTGCAGCACCTCCAGCGGGCGTTCCTGCCAGTGCAGCACGTTGCGGTAGGGGCGCAGGGCGTTCGGGTGGCGCTCTTCGCGCAGGCGGGGGATCACCTCGCGGCTGATCCAGCGGCGAATGCCGCCGTTCTCCGGGTGGTAGTAGAAGATCAGCAGCGCGTAGACGCCGCAGTCGCTGACCAGCAGCTCGCGCTGGTACTCGCCCCTGCTGTCGCGCACCCAGGCGGGCTGCAGTTGGTCCGGGTCCAGGTTGCGGGGCGCGCGTTCGTCGAGCGGTACGCGGTTGATCAGCCGCGCCAGGTCGTTGAGGACGAACCAGGGCTCGTCGTCCAGCAGCAACGCACGGAGCTGGCGGCGGTGGCGGGTGAACAGGGTGGGGATGAGGATCTCGTCGTGGAGCTGGGGTGAGTCGGACATGTCCATTACCTCTGTGTGATCAGCTTTCTCAGG
The DNA here is from genome assembly GCF_032621675.1 of Pseudomonas sp. zfem003. Taxonomy (NCBI): domain Bacteria; kingdom Pseudomonadati; phylum Pseudomonadota; class Gammaproteobacteria; order Pseudomonadales; family Pseudomonadaceae; genus Pseudomonas; species Pseudomonas sp. zfem003. Next base: position 414,291 of record NZ_JAVYJG010000005.1, read on the forward strand.
GCTGGTGGCGCCGGGAGCTAAGAAACCCACACAGAGGCCGGGCATATTTCCCTTTCGGGTCTTGTATTAGCCCACTCCCGACATACAGAGGTTTTGAGCGTGCGCGAGTGTGCCGCACGCACAAAAAAGCCGCTGGCTATCGGGAGCGGTCAGGCCGCTGTGTGAGTAAGCGTTTCTTAGGCGCCGGGGACGGAGGCTATGGGCGCACCCGGAAGGTGGCAATGCAGTTGCCGCGTGGGAAATGGCTGATCGGTCAGGCGGAAGCGGGAGGGTGGGGGCGGGTGGATCGCGCGTTATCGATCCACCGTTGTGCCGCGCTCGACGCCGGTTGGTGGATGGGAAGAGCGCCATCCACCCTACGTCTGAAAAAGTTAATAAACCTCAGTCATTCGGATCGGAGTCGCCTTTGTTTAGTAAATATGGACGGGCAGCGGCATAGGCTTTGAATAAGCTGTCTTTGAATCTGTAATATCTTTCCTGCGTCTTTTCTATCACTGATCCATATTTTTCGCTTCCAAGGTGGCCCACATAGACCGATATTACAGAGGACTCGAGTGACAGTTGCTCGCTCAGCTTTTTGTAGAGTTCAGTTGTGTGTATTTCGTGTTCGTCTCTCTTTGCAAATTCTTTTAGGATCGTTTCTCTCGTGTATGAGTGTCCTATGGCATCTTTGTAAGACTTCTCTTGAGTAGGGGCGTGATTGTTTAGGGCGATTAAATTTAATACTGCTTCGCACGCTTCTCTTGAGATGTTTTTTTTGCTGATTTTAAAGATCCAAGTAATGCGTGTTTTCCAATCAGATGAATATAAAATGGATGGCCGCGAGAAACTTGGAACATGTAGAGGCGGGCATCATCAGAGAAAGATATTTCGTGGTTAGTATCTTTTTCTGCTTTGTCGATGATTGTGCAGGCTTCCTCGTATGTCATGGGTTTTACTTCGATTGAACCATCGGCAATAGCTCTATCTAAAGAGCTGTGGTCATTTAGAAGTTCTTTCACATTAGAAGATACGCCTGTTAGCGAGAATTTTACTTCTTTCTTGCATGATTTTATTAATGAGGCAATTCCGGTTTTGTCGCTTATTCTGTCGAATTCGTCGATGGCGATAAGTACAGTTTCGCAGTTCTCGGTTGTTATCAGGTTTCTAATTGCGTTGTTGAAATGACTAACAGTATCTGTAGTCGGTCCCTCTTTTTTTTCTGAGGTTGAGCTTCTTCCTGATGCACCAAAAAAACCCTTAAATCCTATGGAGGCACTTAACTCCGTCCTCTCTTCTGATTTCGAAAGAGGAATGTACGGCTGCAAGTGTTCATTTGATGAAAGTAACCGAATTAGTAATGTTTCAATGTTCTTGACGGAGTCATCGCACTTGAACTGGATTACTTTGTAATTAAAGTTTATGTAGGGTTTTGTGGATAGTAGTTGAAGAGCTTTCGTATTTCCTTGAGCCAATAGGCACATCTGATTGGTTAGGGAGCTTTTTCCTACTCCCCGATTTCCATATATAACGATATGGGCTCCGTCGGTTTGAAGAGCTAGCGATATCTTTTCAAGCTCTTGTGTTCGGCCAGAGAATTTCTCTGGATCGGTTATTTCACTTGATGGAGTAAAAATGTTTATTGGATTCATTTCAGGTTCCATAATAAAAAACCCCGCACAAAGGCGGGGTTTCGTCTTTCTTCGCTACCCCGAAAATCCATATCAGGTTGAAGCGTTTTAAGTAGTCCTAATGGTTCGACCCGGAATCAATCCCAGCTCAGCGCACCACCGGTCTGATACTCGATCACACGGGTCTCGAAGAAGTTCTTCTCTTTCTTCAGGTCCATGATTTCGCTCATCCAGGGGAACGGGTTGGTGGTGCCCGGGTATTCCTCTTTCAGGCCGATCTGGGTCAGGCGGCGGTTGGCGATGAACTTGAGGTAGTCCTCCATCATCGCGGCGTTCATGCCCAGTACGCCGCGCGGCATGGTGTCGCGTGCGTATTCGATCTCGAGCTGGGTGCCCTGGAGGATCATCTGGGTGGCTTCGTCCTTCATCTGGGCATCCCACAGGTGCGGGTTTTCGATCTTGATCTGGTTGATCACGTCGATGCCGAAGTTCAGGTGCATGGATTCGTCGCGCAGGATGTACTGGAACTGCTCGGCGGTGCCGGTCATCTTGTTGCGGCGGCCCATGGAGAGGATCTGGGTGAAGCCGCAGTAGAAGAAGATGCCTTCCAGTACGCAGTAGTAGGCGATCAGGTTGCGCAGGAACTGGCGGTCGGTTTCCGGGGTGCCGGTGTTGAACTGCGGGTCGGAGATGGAGCGGGTGTACTTGAGGCCCCAGGAGGCCTTTTTCGCGACGCTCGGAATCTCGTGGTACATGTTGAAGATCTCGCCTTCATCCATGCCCAGGGACTCGATGCAGTACTGGTAGGCGTGGGTGTGGATCGCCTCTTCGAAGGCCTGGCGCAGGATGTACTGGCGGCACTCGGGGTTGGTGATCAGGCGGTACACGGCCAGCACCAGGTTGTTGGCAACCAGGGAGTCGGCGGTGGAGAAGAAGCCGAGGTTGCGCATGACGATGCGGCGCTCGTCTTCGCTGAGGCCGTCCTTGCTCTTCCACAGGGCAATGTCGGCGTTCATGTTCACTTCCTGGGGCATCCAGTGGTTGGCGCAGCCATCCAGGTACTTCTGCCAGGCCCAGTCGTACTTGAAGGGTACGAGCTGGTTGAGGTCGGCACGGGCGTTGATCATCTGCTTGTCGCCGACCTGTACGCGCGCGGAGGCGCCTTCGAGGTCGTCCAGGCCTTCCTGGATGTCGAGGGCGTCGAGGGCCTTCTTGGCGCGGGCGACGGCGTCGGAGTCGTCAGCCGATACGGCGCGGGCGTCCTGCACGGAGCCGGCGGCTTCGTCGTCGAGCTTGTCGGCGTTCTGCGCGGCCTGGGCAACGGCGGGCGCGGCCTTGGCTTCGGTGGGGTCTTCTTTGTCGAATTCGTCCCAGCTGAGCATGTTTCCTCTCCTGGTGTCTGGATGCGTGAAAGTGGGTTGCACGCTAAAGCGATCATCTGGCCGGCGGTGCTTTGCCTGGCCTGCACGCCCGGTTTGTGGACGTGCTGTTCGGATTCGGTGTTGCCTGTTTCGTCCGCGCCTCCCCGGGGGAGGGGAGGTCTGGATACGTCTGCCGATGCGAGCGTGACGCTGGGCGAGTGACCGTTAGGCGCCCGGTTGGCCGGAGCCCCTGAGCGTACGTCCGTACGTGATGGGGTCCGGCCTGCCGGGCAACGCCACGGGCGCCGCTCAGCGGCGCGCGCTTACTGGCAGGCTTCGCAGTCGGGGTTGTCGATGCTGCAAGCCTTCGGCACCGGCGCCGGCTGCGGCGCGGCGGCCGGGGCAGCCTGCAGGCCTTCGTCGATCACCGAGCTCACGGCGTTGAGCTTGCCGGTGTTGATGGTGGACTTCTCGGTGCTGGTGGCGGCCAGGGCACGGAGGTAGTAGGTGGTCTTCAGGCCACGGTACCAAGCCATGCGGTAGGTCACGTCCAGCTTCTTGCCGGAGGCGCCGGCGATGTAGAGGTTCAGGGACTGGGCCTGATCGATCCACTTCTGGCGGCGGCTGGCGGCGTCGACGATCCACTTGGTCTCGACTTCGAAGGCGGTGGCGTACAGGTCTTTCAGGTCTTGCGGGATGCGCTCGATCTGCTGCACGGAGCCGTCGTAGTACTTCAGGTCGTTGACCATGACCGGGTCCCACAGGCCGCGGGCCTTGAGGTCGCGTACCAGGTAGGGGTTGATCACGGTGAACTCGCCGGAGAGGTTCGATTTCACGTACAGGTTCTGGTAGGTCGGCTCGATGGACTGCGATACGCCGGTGATGTTGGCGATGGTCGCGGTCGGCGCGATGGCCATGATGTTCGAGTTGCGGATGCCTTTCTTGACGCGCTCGCGCACCGGGGCCCAGTCGAGGGACTCGGTCAGGTCGACGTCGATGTACTTCTGGCCACGGGCTTCGATGAGGATCTGCTGGGAGTCCAGCGGCAGGATGCCCTTGGACCACAGGGAGCCGTCGAAGGTCTCGTAGGCGCCGCGCTCGTCGGCCAGGTCACAGGAGGCCTGGATGGCGAAGTAGCTCACCGCTTCCATGGACTTGTCGGCGAACTCGATGGCCGCGTCGGAGCCGTAGGCGATGTGCTGCAGGTACAGGGCGTCCTGGAAGCCCATGATGCCGAGGCCTACCGGGCGGTGCTTGAGGTTCGAGTTGCGAGCCTGCGGGACCGAGTAGTAGTTGATGTCGATGACGTTATCGAGCATGCGCACGGCGGTCTTCACGGTCTTCTGCAGCTTGGCGGTGTCCAGCTTGCCGTCGACGATGTGGTTGACCAGGTTGATCGAGCCCAGGTTGCAGACGGCGATTTCGTCGGCATTGGTGTTCAGGGTGATCTCGGTGCACAGGTTCGAGCTGTGGACGACGCCCACGTGCTGCTGCGGGCTGCGCAGGTTGCACGGGTCCTTGAAGGTCAGCCACGGGTGGCCGGTCTCGAACAGCATGGAGAGCATCTTGCGCCACAGGTCCTTGGCCTGGACGACCTTGAACACCTTGATCTTGTTGTACTCGGTCAGGGCTTCGTAATACTCGTAGCGCTCTTCGAAGGCCTTGCCGGTCAGGTCGTGCAGGTCCGGCACTTCGGACGGGGAGAACAGGGTCCACTTGCCGTCGTCGAAGACGCGCTTCATGAACAGGTCCGGAATCCAGTTCGCGGTGTTCATGTCGTGGGTGCGGCGACGGTCGTCACCGGTGTTCTTGCGCAGTTCGAGGAATTCCTCGATGTCCAGGTGCCAGGTTTCCAGGTAGGCGCAGACGGCGCCCTTGCGCTTGCCGCCCTGGTTCACGGCCACGGCGGTGTCGTTGACCACTTTCAGGAAGGGGACGACGCCCTGGGACTTGCCGTTGGTGCCCTTGATGTAGGAGCCCAGCGCGCGCACCGGGGTCCAGTCGTTGCCCAGGCCACCGGCGAATTTCGACAGCATGGCGTTGTCGTGGATCGCGTTGTAGATGCCCGACAGGTCGTCCGGCACGGTGGTCAGGTAGCAGGACGACAGCTGCGGACGCAGGGTGCCGGCGTTGAACAGGGTCGGGGTCGACGACATGTAGTCGAACGAGGAGAGCAGGTTGTAGAACTCGATGGCGCGGGCTTCACGGTCCTTCTCTTCGATGGCCAGGCCCATGGCCACGCGCATGAAGAAGACCTGCGGCAGTTCGAAGCGGATGCCGTCCTTGTGGATGAAGTAGCGGTCGTACAGGGTCTGCAGGCCGAGGTAGGTGAACTGCTGGTCACGCTCGTGGTTCAGTGCGGCGCCCAGCTTGGCCAGGTCGAATTCCTTGAGCTTGGGGTCGATCAGCTCGAACTCGGCACCCTTCTCCACATAGGCCGCCAGGGCCTTGGTGTAGAGGTTGGCCATCTCGTGGTGGGTGGCGCTTTCGGCAACGCCGAGGAAGCCCAGGGCTTCGGCGCGCAGGGTGTCCATCAGCAGGCGGGCGGTGACGTAGGAGTAGTTCGGCTCACGTTCCACCAGGGTACGGGCGGTCATCACCAGGGCGGTGTTGACGTCCTTTTCGGCCACGCCGTCGTACAGGTTCTTCAGGGTTTCGCGCTCGATCAGGGCGCCGTCCACCTCGGCCAGGCCTTCGCAGGCTTCGCGGATGATGGTCTGCAGGCGGCCCATGTCCAGTGGCTGGACGCTGCCGTCGGCCTTGGTGATGCGGATGCTCGGGTGCGGCACGGCAACGTCGCTGGCGGCGGCGCCACGCTTGGCGCGCTCCTGGGCGCGGGCTTCGCGGTAGAGCACGTAGTCACGGGCGACCTTCTGTTCGCCGGCGCGCATCAGGCTCAGTTCGACCTGGTCCTGGATTTCTTCGATGTGGATGGTGCCGCCGGAGGGCATGCGACGCTTGAAGGTCGCGGTGACCTGCTCGGTCAGGCGGGCAACGGTTTCATGGATGCGGGAAGAAGCAGCGGCAGTACCGCCTTCCACGGCGAGGAACGCCTTGGTGATGGCAACGGTGATCTTGTCATCGGTGTAGGGGACGACGGTGCCGTTGCGTTTGATCACGCGCAGCTGGCCGGGAGCGGTGGCGGCCAGGTCCTGGGCGGAGTCGGCTGCCAGCGGCGCGTTGGCCTGCGGGTTCTCGCGAGTGGTGTCGGTCTGCATGGGGGTCTCCATGTTCGTATAGGTCTGGTTGGGCGCCGGGGCACCCGTTATTCCGTTACAAAGCTCGCCGCGCCGGCCAGGGCCGGGCGGTGGGTACTACAAGGCAGAGAGGTCGGACTCAGGTGCCTCCCTGGCCCTACAAAGTCTAGGGTCGCCGTGTTAAGGCACGACGACTGAAACACAATACCTAGTGGTGCGGCCTGCTCCGGCTGCGCACCGCTTCCGGTGGCGGTCACGTCTTGCGCGTCTCGCCCCGGCACCGTCTGCCGGGGCAGCGCGGTGGGTTGGACTCTCGATGGATCACCGGGTTCGAATGCACGGAAAAGGCTCTTCGGGACTTGATTCTGGTTGTGCCTGGTGATCTAGCAAAACCCCAATATGTAGGGGTGCTGCGCGATGGGGGTACAAGATAATGCGCTGTCTGGGCTATTGCAAGGCGAGGGGTACTGAACAAGCTGTGGATAAGTTGTGGGTGCTCTGTGCGCGGCGGCCGGCGGGCGCCGGGTAGGCCTTGGGCGGCGTGGGGTACGCCGTTCGTCGTCACTTCGCAGGCCTTTTCAGGGGCGATCCGAGGATGCCGACGGGTGCGCAAGCTAACACAATATGTAGTGTTTTTCCGCTGTTCTGGCATGCGCTGTGCAGAACGGCCGGCATTGCTACAATCCGCGCGTTTTTCCTGGCCCTCGCGGCGCTGGAGTGGGAGTAGGTGGTGGAACAAGAAGCCTGGCGCATCCTCATTGTCGAAGACGACCAGCGACTGGCCGAGCTGACCCGTGAATACCTGGAAGGCAACGGCCTGCGGGTGTCCATCGAGTCGGACGGCGGCCAGGCGGTGGCGCGCATCCTGGCGGAACGCCCGGACCTGGTGATCCTGGACCTGATGCTGCCGGGTGAGGATGGCCTGTCCATCTGCCGCAAGGTACGGGGGCGCTACGACGGCCCGATCCTGATGCTCACCGCGCGTACCGACGACATGGACCAGGTGCTGGGCCTGGAGATGGGCGCCGACGACTACGTGTGCAAGCCGGTGCGCCCGCGCGTGCTGCTGGCGCGCATCCGTGCCCTGCTGCGGCGCAGCGAGGGCGTGACCGACAGCGTGGAAGACACCCCGCGGCGCCTGGAATTCGGCAGCCTGGTGATCGACAACGCCATGCGCGAGGCCTGGCTCAGTGAGCGCAGCATCGAGCTGACCAGCGCCGAGTTCGACCTGCTCTGGCTGCTGGCGGTGAACGCCGGGCGCATCCTCTCCCGCGAGGAGATCTTCAATGCCCTGCGCGGCATCGAGTACGACGGCCAGGACCGCTCCATCGACGTGCGCATCTCGCGCATCCGCCCCAAGATCGGCGACGACCCGATGCACCCGCGCCTGATCAAGACGGTGCGCAGCAAGGGCTACCTGTTCGTCGGCGAGGCGGCCGACGGCCAGCCATGACCCGCGCCGCCCGCTCGGCCGTGGCCTGGGGGCGGCCATGAACTCCATCTTCCTGCGCATCTACGGCGGCCTGCTGGCCACGCTGGTGCTGGTGGCCCTGCTGGGGGTGTTCACCCTGCACCAGGTCAACGAGGTGCGCGCCGACCGCTACCGGGAAAGCCTGGCGCGCGGCACCTTCCGCCTGATGTCCGACAACCTCGAACCCATGACCCAGGTGGAACGCCGCCGCGCCCTGGTGTTGTGGAGCCGCCTGCTGGGCATCCCCCTGGCGCTGCAGGACCTGGACGAGGACCGCCTCGACAGCGGCGTGCGTTCCCGCGTGTTGCGCCGCCAGGTGATGGTGGAGCAGACCGGCCCCCACGCCGCCAAGGTCTACAGCCTGGTGAGCGAGAAGGACCACCTGGTGCTCACCGGCGAGGTGCAGCAGATCAGCGAGCAGCTGGCCCGAGCCACCGTCTACCTGCTGATCGACGAACTGGTGCGCTACCCGGTCAACGAACAGCCGCAGCGTCTGGCCGCCCTGAAGGAGAGCAAGCAGTTCGGCTTCGACCTGCACCTGGTGACCCTGGAGAACGCCGACCTCGACGAAGACCAGCGGCGCCGGGTGGACGAGGGCGACACGGTGATGGCCCTGGGCAAGGGCGGCGACTCCATCCGCATCTTCGCCGGCATCGTCGACACGCCCTGGGTGCTGGAGATCGGCCCGCTGGTGCTGATGAACCCCTACCCGCCGGAGCTGCTGATCCTTATCGGCGTGCTCGGGCTGAGCCTGATCGGCCTCACCATCTACCTGCTGGTGCGCCAGCTGGAGCGGCGCCTGCTGGGGCTGGAGGCGGCGGCCACGCGCATCGCCCACGGCAAGCTGGATGCCCGCGTACCGGCCCGTGGCGCGGACTCGGTGGGGCGCCTGGCGGCCGCCTTCAACGGCATGGCCGAGCAGTTGCAGCAGTTGCTCTCGGTGCAGCGCGAGCTGGTGCGGGCGGTGTCCCACGAGCTGCGCACGCCGGTGGCGCGGCTGCGCTTCGGTCTGGAGATGATCGCCGACGCCGAGACCGACACCGCGCGGCGCAAGTACATGGAAGGCATGGACGGCGACATCCAGGAACTCGACAAGCTGGTGGACGAGATGCTGACCTACGCCCGCCTGGAGCAGGGCACGCCGGCGCTGAACTTCCAGCGGGTCGACCTGGATGCGCTGATGGAGCAGGTGATCGCCGAGCTGGCGCCGCTGCGCCCGGCCATCCGCGTCGAGCGCGGCCATGCCTTCGGCCGTGTCGAGGAGGGCGCCTGGGTGGAGGCCGAGCCTCGTTATCTGCACCGGGCCCTGCAGAACCTGGTGAGCAATGCCATGCGCCACGCCGAGTCGCGTGTGCGCCTGAGCTTCCAGATCGGCGAAGCGCTGTGCCGCATCGACGTGGAGGACGACGGCCCCGGCGTGCCGGAAAGCGCTTGGGAGCGCATCTTCACCCCCTTCCTGCGGCTGGACGACAGCCGTACCCGCGCCTCCGGCGGGCATGGCCTGGGCCTGTCCATCGTCCGGCGCATCATCTATTGGCACAGCGGGCGTGCGCAGATCGGCCGCAGCGAGGCCCTGGGTGGCGCGCAGTTCAGCCTGGTCTGGCCGTGCCGGCAGGGCGAACGCCTGCCTTCCTGAGTCAGCGCACCGCCACCAGGGTCAGCAGGCGGTCCGGGTAGTGGCGCACCTGCCCCTGCAGCTCGCGGCCCTGGTGCCATTCGGCGGAGAGGTCGATCAACAGGCGCAGCTGCACGCGGTGGCCGTCCACCGCCAGCACTTCCGCATCATGGAAATAGAAGCGCACCCCCACCAGCGGGTAGAGCGCCTTGAACAGGCTCTCCTTGATGGAGAAGGTCAGGGTCACCCGCTCGGCCCTGGCCTCCAGCGGCAGGGCGTCGAGCCGTTGCAGTTCGGCCTCGGTGAGGATCTCCCCGGCCAGGCGCAGGGCGCGCTCGGGTTCCAGGCGCTGCTCCAGGTCCAGCCCCAGGCCGCGCCATGCCTCGGCACGGGCCACCACGCTGGCCGCCTGGCCGGTGCCGTGGGTGATGGAGCCGACGATGCCGGCCGGCCACACCGGTGCCCGGTCCTCGCCGGTGGCGGGCACCTCGGCCTGCCCGGTGAGCGCCTGCAAGGCCGCCCGCGCGCAGAGCCGCCCGGCCAGGTACTCCGCACGGCGCTTGGCCACCGAGCGCTGGATGCTCGGCGTGGTGGGGATGTTGCAGCGGGCGAAGTCGCCGTCGTCGAGGGCCGCCGGGTCGAAGCGGCAGCTGTGGAAACCCACGCCCTCCAGCGCCTCGGCGAAGGGCCAGGCGGCATCGGGCTGGGTGCAGAAGGGGGGCAGGGTCAGGTTCATGGCGCGCATTCTGCCGCGCCGGTGGGGCGGCCGACCAGACGCTGGCTCGGTTACATATGTTTGCAATCGGGTTACCAAAGCTAAACGGATCGTCCAGTCGGCTTTTGCCAGACTAGCCGTGCGTTTCTTCTGGAACGCAGGTGAGGTTGTAGCCTGGGGCCGTTATCGGCCCCGGCGTTTTCTCTGAATCGAGAACGGGAGCCCTGTGGCTCCCGTTTTTTTTTGCTTTGGATTCTGCACCTGGCGCAGCGCGCCTTATTCAGGGTTCTCCAGGTCCACCAGCAGCCGGGCGGGGTAGACCTTCTCCCAGTGGGCCTTGAAGCGCTTGTGCACGCGGTCGATATCGAAGGTGCTTTCCCGGCCCACCTTCTGCGCGTGGGCGATGTCATGAGCCCGCATGTAGGCGATCAGGAACGGTTCGCCGTTCAGCTCCAGGTGAAACCAGGATTCGACGGTCACGCCCTCCGCCTTGAGGGTTTCCACGGCTTCGGCCTTGCGGCGTTCTATTTCGCTCCTCCAGGCCTCGACCTGTTCCATCGAGTCGCTCTTCAGCTTGATCAGTACGGAACCGACATCCATTGCGGCACTCCAGCGTGTGGTGAAAGGGGATGCCGAGGTTAAACGCGGGCTGGTCGTGCGGTAGGGCGGCTGCCGATTGCTCAGCCAGCCGTTCACGCCGTTGGAGCTGCCACGGGCGGGCGTTGGCGGCTCAATGCGCCGTGTTCGTCAGCGAGGGGAGGTGGACGCGTTGGGCGGAGTCCGACGGGCTCAGTCGTCAATGCACCCTGGGATCAGCGCCCTGGTTCGCCAGGGCCTGATGCACCCAGGCGCTGCCAGCACCGGAACACCGGTTCGGCCAGGAACAGCACCAGCAGCAGCCGGGCCACCTGCAGGGCGGTGACCAGCGGGACGGAGAGCTGCAGGGTCTCGGCGGTGAGGCTCATCTCGGCGATGCCGCCGGGCATCATCCCCAGGGTCAGGGAGCGCAGGTCCAGAGCGCTGGCCCAGGCGATGCCGAAGGCGCAGAGGCTGGCGAAGCCGATCATCAGTGCGGTGCCCAGCAGGGTGCGGGCGAGGAAGGCCGGGGCTCGGCGGAAGAAGGGGCGGTCGAAGTGGCAGCCCAGGCCGCTGCCGATCAGCAACTGACCCACCTGGCTGGCCCCTGGGGGCAGGCCGATGTGCAGGTCCCAGGCGACGCTGGCGCAGGCACTGACCAGCAGCGGGCCGAACAACCAGGGGTTGGGTTGGCGCAGGCGTTGCCAGAGCAGCGCCACCAGGCCGCCGGCCGGCACCAGCACGGCCAGCCAGGCCCAGTCCACCGGGGCGCTGGTGTGCAGGGCGGGGCCGTCGCCCAGCAGCAGTTTGAACAGTGCCGGTATGCACAGCACCACGGCCACCACCCGCAGGCTCTGGGCCGCGGCCACGCGGCTGGTGCTGGCGCCGTTGCGCTGGCCGAGGTTGACCATCTCCCCCGAGCCGCCGGGCATGCAGGCGAAGAAGGCGGTGGCGCGGTCCTCGCCGCTGCGGCGCAACAGCCCGATGGCGAGGACGCTGGAGAGGCTGGTGAACAGGGCACCGAAGAGCACCAGCGCCCAGTGGGCGGTGACCTGCTCCAGCACCTGGGGGGTGAAGTGCAGGCCGATGCCGATGCCGATGATCCATTGCCCGGTCTTGCGCCCGCCCGGCAGGTCACGGATCTGCCAGGGCGTGGCGCAGCGGAACAGGATGACCGCCACCAGGGCGCCGATCATCCACGGCAGCGGCCAGTGGGCGAGGCTGGCGAGCAGGCCGCCCGCCGCGCCCACCAGGGGCGTCGCCCACCAGCTGCGCCAGCCATCACGCATCCGCCAGGGCCTCCCGGCGGGCGCGGCGGCGCCAGATGCGCACCAGCGGCAGGGCCAGCATCACCGCTACCAGCACCCAGGTGCCGATGGCGATGGGGCTGGACCAGAGGATGCCCAGCTCGCCGTTGGAGATGGACAGCGCGCGGCGCAGGTTCTGCTCCATCAGCCCGCCGAGGATGAAGCCCAGCAGCAGCGGCGAGAGGGGGAAGTCCAGCTTGCGCAGGATGTAGCCGAAGATGCCGATGGCGACCATCAGGAACAGGTCGAAGGTGGTGGCGTGCACGGCGTAGACGCCGATGGAGGTGATGATGGCGATCACCGGCACCAGGGCCCAGTTGGGCACGGCGAGGATGCGGGTGAATATCCGGATCATCGGGATGTTGAGGATCACCAGCATGACGTTGGCGATGAACAGCGAGGCGATCAGGCCCCAGACGATGTCCGGCTGCTGCTGGAACAGCATCGGGCCGGGGGTGATGTTGTACAGCGTCAGTGCGCCGATCATCACCGCCGTGGTGCCGGAGCCGGGAACGCCCAGGGTCAGCATCGGCACCATGGCGCCGCAGGCAGAGGCGCCGATGGCGGTTTCCGGGGCGGCCAGGCCGCGCATGTCGCCTTTGCCGAACCTGCCGGAGTCGCCGGCGAGCTTCTTCTCGGTCATGTAGGCCACGGCGCTGGCCAGGGTGGCACCGGCGCCCGGCAGCACGCCGAGGATGAAGCCCATCACCCCGCAACGCAGGTTGACCACGGCGACCGAGGCGGCCTCCTTGAGGTTGAACAGCATTCGCCCGGTGGCTTTCACCGCGACGTGGCCGTGGTGGGTCTTCTCCAGCAGCAGGAGGATCTCGCTCACCGAGAACAGGCCCAGCACCAGCACGACGAACTGGATGCCGTCGGCGACGTGGATGCTGTCGAAGGTGAAGCGGTACACGCCGCTGTTGGCGTCGATGCCGATGGTGGAGAGGAACAGGCCGAGCAGGGCGGCGATGAAGGTCTTCAGCGGCCGGTCGCCGGCCATGCCGCCGAGGGCGACGATGGCGAACACCATCAGCACGAAGTACTCCGCCGGGCCGAAGGCGATGGCCCACTTGGCCAGCAGCGGGGCGAACAGCACCATGCCGCAGGTGGCGATGAAGGCGCCGATGAAGGAGCTCCAGGCCGACAGCGACAGGGCGACGCCGGCCAGGCCCTGGCGGGCCATGGGGTAGCCGTCGAGGGTGGTCATCACGGTGGAGGCTTCGCCAGGGATGTTCAGCAGGATGGAGCTGATGCGCCCGCCGTATTCGCAGCCCAGGTACACGGCGGCCAGCAGGATCAGCGCCGACTCCGGCGGCAGGCCGAGGGCGAAGGCCACCGGGATCAGCAGGGCCACGCCGTTGATCGGGCCGAGGCCCGGCAGCAGGCCCACCACGGTGCCGATCAGGGTGCCCACCAGGGCGGTGACCAGGTTGTAGGGGGAGAGGGCCACGCCGAAGCCCTGGCCGAGGTAGCTCAAGGTATCCATGTCGTCACTCCAGGAAGTCGAGGAGGCCCAGCGGCAGGGGCACGTCCAGGGTCTTGTCGAACAGCAGGTAGAGGCCAACGCTGATGGCCAGCGCGGCGATGGCGCTGGGTAGCCAGCGGCCGCCGTACAGGCGGGCCATCAGCAGGCCGGCGAGGGTGCTGGAGAGGATGAAGCCCAGCGGCTCGAAGAGCCCGGCGTAGACCAGCAGCAGGGCGATGCAGGCGATCACCTTGCGCAGGGTGGGGGCGTCCAGCGGGGTGTCGTCGTGTTTGTGCAGCAGGGCACCGGGGCGCAGCACCTGCCACAGCAGTGCAGCGGCCATCAGCCCGAGGGTGAGCAGGGGGAAGGCGCGGGGGCCGACCGGTTCATAGGAGAAGGCGGCGTGGTAGTCCCAGGCGAGCGCGGCAAAAAACAGGCATGCGACCAGCCAGCCCAGACTGAACAGGCGTTGAAAAAGCATGGGGGATTCCTCGCGGAATGGGGGCGCGGAGGGCCGGCTGGCGGGGGCGCTCAGCCGGCTGTTCGGGGCCTTAGCGTCTGTTCACGCTCTTGTGAGCGCTTACTGAGTGAGGCCGAACTCCTTGGCCATGTCCTTGTACTGGGCGACGCGCTGCTTCACGTAGGCGTCCAGTTCCGGGCCGGTCATGGCGAAGGGGAAGAGCTCGCGCTGGTCGCGCAGCTTGGCGAAGTCCTCGGAGGCCAGCAGCTGGTCGAAGGCGGCCTTCCACCAGGCGTAGTCCTCGTCGCTCACCTTCGGGCCCAGGTAGAAGCCACGCACCACCGGCCAGGTGATGTCGTAGCCCTGTTCCTTGGCGGTGGGGATGTTGGCCTTGTCTTCACCCGGCAGGCGCTCGTCGGAGAGCACGGCGAGGATGCGCATGTTGCCGGCGAGGATGTGCGGCATGGAGTCGGAGATGTCGGTACTGCCCACCTGGATGTGCCCGCCGAGCAGGGCGGTGGCGATCTCGCCGCCGCCTTCCAGGGCCACGTAGCGCAGGTTGCGCGGGTCGATGCCGGCGGCCTTGGCCAGCAGTGCGGTCTGCATCCAGTCCTGGCTGCCGACGGTGCCGGAGGAACCGATCACCACCTTGCCCGGGTCGGCCTTGAGGGCTTTGACCAGGTCGTCGAGGGTCTTGTAGGGGGAGTCGTTGCGCACGGCGATGGCGCCGTAGCTGGTGCCGATGCCGGCGAGCCAGCGCACGGCGTTCTCGTCGAAGCGGCCGAACTTGCCCTGGGCCAGGTTGAGCAGCGAGCCGCTGGACCAGGCGGTGATGGTGCCGGCGTCACCGGGGCGCTGGGCGACCACGGCGTTGTAGGCCACGGCACCGACGCCACCGGGCATGTAGGTGACGCGCATGGGCTTGCTGAGCAGCTTGGCGTCCATCAGGGCGCTCTGGGCCAGCTTGCAGGTGAGGTCGAAGCCGCCGCCGGGGGCGGCCGGGGCGATGCACTCGGGGCGCTTGGGCTCGGCCATCAGCTGGGTGGAGAGCAGCAGGCCGGTGGCGAGCAGGGCAAGGTGGGAGAGGGCGGTCTTCATCGGTTGTCTCCTGTGGAGTCTTATTGTGGATCACCAGATGGCGAGGGCGTAGCTGACGATCAGGCGCAGTTCGTCGGCATCCCGGGCGAAGTTGGAGCGGAAACCGGCGTGGCGGGCGCGGAAGGTGAGGTCCTTGAGGGCGCCGCTCTGGACGACGTACTTGAACTCCACGTCGCGTTCCCACTCGCGGCCTTCCTGGTCGCTGCCGGTGACCTGGGCGTTGTCGCTGGTGATGTAGCGGGTCATGAAGCTCAGGCCGGGGGCGCCGAGGCTGGCGAAGTCCAGGTCGTAGCGGGCCTGCCAGGAGCGCTGGTCGGCGTTGGCGAAGTCGTTGATCTGCACGAAGTTGACCAGGAACGGGTCGCTGCCGTCGATGTAGGCGTAGCCGGTGTCGCCGCTCATGCGCTGGTAGCCGAGGCCGACCTTGTGGGCGCCCTGGCCGTAGCTGACCATGCCGTTCAGCGCGCGGTTGTCCACCTTGCCGGCGGCGGCGCGGCCGGTGTCGGCGCTGATGGCGTAGCGCAGGTCGGCGCTGAGGGTGCCGCTGCCCAGGGGCTGGGTGGCGAGCAGGCCGAAGAAGTGCTGGCGGTAGACGTCGTCCAGCTCGGCGAAGTAGTAGCGCCCGGTGAGCTGCTTGCTGAACACGTAGTCGGCGCCGGCCAGGTCGTAGTGGTCGCCGCTGGCGCCACTGGCGAAGCGCCGGTTTTTGTTGTTCAGGGCCAGGTCTTCGGAGTGGGTGGAGGCGCGGTCCTTCACTTCGCGCAGGCGGCCGCCGGTGAAGGTGAGGCCTTCGATCTCCTTGGAGGTGAGCAGGCCGCCTTCGAACACCTGGGGCAGGATGCGGCTGTCGCTGGCCTTGACCACCGGCAGCTCGGGAATGTGGCTGCCGATGCGCAGTTCACTCCTGGAGAAGCGCACCTTGCCGGTCAGGCCCAGCTTGCCGTAGGTGTCCGGGGTGCCGCCGTCGTCCTGCACCGGCAGCAGGTCGGTGCCGCTGCGGCCTTTGCCGGAGTCGAGCTTGACGCCGACCATGCCGAGGGCGTCCACGCCGAAGCCGACGGTGCCTTCGGTGAAGCCGGATTCGATGTTGAGGATGAAACCCTGGGCCCATTCGTCGCGCTTGGACTGGCCGGTGCCTTCGCGGAAGTCGCGGTTCAGGTAGATGTTGCGGGCTTCGAGGGTGGCCGAGCTGTCCTTGATGAAGTCAGCCTGGGCGAACGGGGCGAGGGTGCAGCCGGCGATGGCCAGGCTGACGATGCGTGCAGGCGGCAACGCCTGCCGGGAGGCAGTGTGCATCGGTGGTCTCCGTTGTTGTTCTTGTAAAGCCGGCTCAACCAGGGCCGGCTATTGATGGGTGGTTTTGTCCACCCTGTGGCGATCCTAGGGGGCGAAGCTTTCGCCAGGCTTTCAGCGTGAAAGAATTCGGCAGGCCGGTTTTTTGCCGGTGGTTGGCCGTTACACTGCGGGCCGTTTCCTACAGCCTGGAGGACTCCACCGTGCGAATCCTGCTCGTCGAAGACCATCTGCAATTGGCCGATAGCGTGGCCCAGGCGCTGCGCGCGGCGGGCTGGACGGTGGACGTGCTGCACGATGGCGTGGCGGCGGACCTGGCGCTGTCCAGCGAGGAGTACGCCCTGGCGGTGCTGGACGTGGGGCTGCCGCGCCTGGATGGCTTCGAGGTGCTGTCGCGCCTGCGCGGGCGGGGCAAGACGCTGCCGGTGCTGATGCTCACCGCGCGGGGCGAGGTGAAGGACCGGGTGCTGGGCCTGAACCTGGGCGCCGACGATTACCTGGCCAAGCCCTTCGAGCTGTCGGAGCTGGAGGCGCGGGTGAAGGCGCTGCTGCGGCGCACGGTGCTGGGTGGCGAGCAGCAGCAGCGTTGCGGGCCGCTGCTCTATGACCTGGGCACCCGGCGCTTCAGCCTGGACGGCCAGCCGCTGACCCTGACCTCGCGGGAGCAGGCGGTGCTGGAGGTGCTGATCGCGCGGCCTGGCCGGGTGATGAGCAAGGACCAGTTGGCCGCCCAGGTGTTCGGCCTGGACGAGGAGGCCAGCCCGGACGCCATCGAGATCTACATCCACCGCCTGCGCAAGAAGCTGGAGGGCAGCTCGGCGCGCATCGTCACCTTCCGCGGCCTGGGCTACCTGCTGGAGCACCAGGATGCGTGAGTCGGGAAGCCTGCGCGGGCGGCTGCTGCGGCGGCTGGCGCTGCTGCTGGCGGTGCTGCTGGTGCTCGGCAGCCTGAGTGCCTACTTCAATGCCCGCCAGGCGGCGGACACTGCCTACGACCGCACCCTGCTGGCATCGGCCCGGGCCATTTCCGCCGGGCTCTACGAGGCCGACGGCCGGCTCAAGGCCGATGTGCCCTATGTGGCGCTGGACACCTTCGCCTACGACAGCGCGGGGCGGATCTTCTACCAGGTGACCGACATCGAGGGGAAGCTGGTCTCCGGCTACGAGAACCTGCCTGGCCCGCCGCCTGGCACGCCGCGCACCGATGACTACCCGGCCCTGGCGCGCTTCTACGACGCCAACTACGGCGGGGTGGACGTGCGGGTGGTGAGCCTGCTGCGCCCGGTGAGCGAGGCAAGCATCAACGGCATGGCGGAAATCCGCGTGGCCGAGACCGAGGAGGCCCGCGAGCGCCTGGCCCGGGGGCTGCTGGTGGATACGCTGTGGCGCCTGGCGCTGATGTCCCTGGCGGCGCTGGGGCTGGTGTGGCTGGCGGTGAGTGCGGCGATGCGTCCGCTCAACCAGCTGCGCTCGGCGGTGGAGGAGCGCCAGCCGGACGACATGCGCCCGTTGCCGGTGGTGGTGGTGCAGAGCGAGCTCAAGCCGCTGGTGGATGCGCTCAACCGGTTCACCGAGCGCCTGCGCGGACTGTTCCAGCGCCAGGCGGACTTCATCGCTGACGCCTCCCACGAGTTGCGCACGCCCCTGGCGGCCCTGAAGGCGCGGATCGAGCTGGGCCTGCGCGAGCAGGACCCGGCCGCCTGGCGCCGGACCCTGGAGGAAAGCGCGGCGAACACCGATCGGCTGACCCACCTGGCCAACCAGTTGCTCTCCCTGGCCCGCATCGAGAGCGGGGCGCGGGCGATTGCCGAGGGCGGTGCCGAGCGCATCGAGCTGGGCGCCCTGGCCCGTGAGCTGGGGATGGCCCTGGCGCCCCTGGCTCACGCGCGGGGCATCGCCCTGGCGCTGGAGGCCGAGGACAGCGCCTGGGTGATGGGCGAGCCGACGCTGCTCAACGAGCTGCTCAGCAACCTGGTGGACAACGCCCTGGCCCATACGCCGAAGGGCGCCAGCGTGACCCTGCGGGTGATGGCGCCGGCGGTGCTGGAGGTGGAGGACGAGGGCAGCGGCATTCCGCCGGAAGAGCGCGAGCGGGTGTTCGAGCGCTTCTACCGGCGCACGGCCCAGGCCAGCGGGGCCGGGCTGGGCCTGGCCATCGTCGGTGAGATCTGCCGGGCGCACATGGCCGAGATCAGCCTGCACGACGGCGGCGCGGGTGGGTTGCGGGTGCGGGTGAGCTTTCCGCCGGCCTGAACGGCCTGCCGTCAGTGCAGGGCGCTCAGCGGCTGTTCGGCTTCGAGCAGGTAGCGGGCGACCTTGCCGCTTTCGCGCAGTTGCGCCAGGCCCTGGTTGAAGCGCGCCATGAGCTGTTCGTTGCCGGGCACCGAGCGGGACAGCAGCAGGTGCATGGTGTCGCTGCGCAGGGGCCGGGGGTGGAAGGTGAGGCGGCTGCGTTCCTCGCGGCTGAAGCCTTGCTGCAGGTTGGCGATGCCGACCACCTTGTCCATGGGGAACACGTCGATGCGGCCGGCCAGGAGCATGCGCAGGCCCTGTTCCTCGGCGGCCAGGCGCTGCACGCGCAGGCGGCCGTCCTGCTCGGCACGCTGGAAGGCCTCGCCGTAGTCGTAGCCGATGGTGGCGCCCAGGCGGTACTGCCGGAGGTCCTCCACGCTCTGCCAGTCGAGGGCGGTGTCCTTGCGGTGGAACAGCACGTAGCCGCTTTCGATCACCGGATCACTGACGTAGAAATCCCGCTCGCGGTCTGCCGTGCGCAGCCAGATGGCGGTGCCGTGGCGCTCGCCTTTCTCGGCCAGGCGCAGAGCGCGGGCCCAGGGGTAGAACTCCCAGTGGACGGTGACGCCCTCCAGGGCGAAGGCTTCGGCGACGATGCGCGAGGCCACGCCCTGGTGCGGCAGCGTGGCGCCGAGGTAGGGCGCCCATTCACCGTTGGTGAGGCGCACGTCTTCAGCGGCGGCGAGGCTGCCGAAGGCGAGGGCGAAGAGAAGGAAGAGGGCGCGCATCCGTCGGGTCCGGTACTCCATGTATGCAGGGAGTCTAGACAGGGATGGCGCGCCCGTTAGATCACTGCAGCATGCTCATGGCCGCTTCCATGGCGGCGGAGAGGTCTTCGTCGGCCTGCATGTCGACCTGCGGGTCGAGGCCGAGCTTGGCGAAGGCGGGGACCTGGCTCCAGTCGAGCTGGGTGTAGGGGTGCTCGCTGCCCAGGTAGCTCTGCAGGGTGGCGACCTGGACGATGTCCACGTAGTCGACCTTGGGGGAGTTGCGGGTGAAATCCAGGTACTGGCTGGGGATCTGCGCGATCGGGGCGGGGAATTCCCAGGCCTTGAGGATGCGGTCGCCGATGATCGGGTGGATGCGCTCGATCACGTGGTTGAGGCTGATGGAGTCGGCCAGCAACTCGTAGTGTTCTTCGGCGTAGGTGAGGATCGGCAGTACGCCGATCTGGTGCACCAGGCCGGCGAGGGTGGCCTGGTCCGGCGCGAGGCGGGTGTAGTGGCGGCAGAGCACGTGGCAGATGCCGGCGATCTCGGTGCTCTTGTTCCAGACTTCGCGCATCTTGCGGTCGACCACGTCGGAGGTGGCCTGGAACATCTGCTCCATGGCCAGGCCCGTGGCGAGGTTGCAGGTGTAGTTGATGCCGAGGCGGCTGATGGCCATCTGCAGGTCGGTGATTTCCTTGTTGGTGCGCAGCAGCGGGCTGTTCACAACCTTGATGATGCGGGCGGTGAGGGCGGCGTCGTTGCCGATCACCTTGGACAGGGCGGGGATGCTCACGTCGGGGTCTTCCGCGGCTTCGCGCACCTTCAGCGCCACTTCGGGCAGGGTGGGCAGCACCAGCTCATCGTTGTCGATGGCGCGGATCAGGTCTTCCTGGACTTTCTCGGCAAGCTTGCTCATGGGGGCTCTCTAGGCGTTGTAGGCGGTTGGACCGGCCCTCAGCGCTGGATCTCGCGGTCGGCGTCCAGCGTGTAGGGGAGGTCGAGCAGGTTCAGCACGGGGCCGTCGATGGCGCCCAGGTGGATCCGTCCGTCGTTGACCGCGTCTTCCTGGAGCACGGCGAGGAGTTCGTAACCCTGTTCCGCCGGGGCGGCCAGTACCACTTCGCCGACGCTGCTCTGGTGAACGGGGGAAAAGAGTTCGAGGCCGGGGGCCGGGCGTTCGCCTTCGGGCAGGGCCAGGCGCTGCAGGCGGCGCTTGAGTTTGCCCAGGTACTGCATGCGGGCGACGATCTCCTGCCCGGTATAGCACCCTTTCTTGAAGCTGACGCCGCCGACCGCCTGGAGGTTGATCATCTGCGGGATGAACAGCTCGCGGGTGGCGGCGAAGACCTGGCCGACCCCGGCGCGCACCTGGGCCAGCAGCCAGGCATCGAGCGGAGCCTCGGGCAGGTGGGCGGCGAGCTGGGCGCGCAGGCTGTCGGCTTCGCCAGCCGCTGCCCAGAGTTCGGCGCGGCCGTCGGAGAGGCGCAGGGCGATGCGGCCCTCGGCGCGTACGACGGCGCCGGCTTCGGTGGGCAGGTCGAGGCCCAGTGCGGCCAGCACGCTGTCGCCCTGGGCCAGGCCGAAGCGCACCCAGGTGGTGCTCTCGTCGGCCAGGGTGGCCTTGGAGAACACGGCGTATTTCTTCAGGTCGGCGAGTTGCACGTCCAGCAGCTGGGCGTCGAGGGCGAGCAGGTAGCCGTCGCCTTCGGGCAGGATGCGGAAGCTGGAGACCATGCGCCCCTTGGGGGTGCAGCGGGCGCCGAGGCTGGTGGTGGTGTCGTTGAGGTAGGCGAGGTTGCAGGTGACCTGGCCCTGGAGGAACTTGGCGGCGTCCACGCCACGGACGGCGATGATGCCTTCGTGGGTGAGCGGGCAGAAGAATGCGGTTTCAGCCATGGGATATCGCTGGAAAGGGTGTCCGGGGCGTCATCATAGAGCCCGGTCGGCGGCTTGTCAGCGGGTGCCGGCCGGCGTCCGTGCCGTTATACTGCGCGCCTGTTTACTGGAGGCACCCCGATGGCCGACGCAACTGAACTGAACCGACTCTTCTGGCACAGCCGCCGCGGCATGCTGGAGCTGGATGTGCTGCTGGTCCCCTTCGTGCAGGAGGCGTACCCGCACCTCGACGAGGCCGACCAGGCCCGTTACCGCAAGCTGCTGGAATGTGAGGACCAGGACATGTTCGGCTGGTTCATGCAGCGCGGCGAGCCGGAAGATGCTGACCTGCGGCGCATCGTGAAAATGATCCTGGACCGTGTCCAGCCCAAGTAGTCCCTTCGAATGTCACTGGCGCCCGTCGCGGCGCCTGCTGGCGATCTACCTCTTCCTTCTAGTGCTGTGCCTGGTGGCGCTGGCGACGGCCGAGTGTCCGGCCTGGGTGCGCCTGCTCGGTGTGCTGCTGTGCGCTGGCCATGCGGCCTGGTTGCTGCCCCGGCGCATTCTGCTGACGGCGCCTTCGGCGATCCTCGGGTTGCGCCTGTCGTCGGATGGGCTGGCGTTGCTGCGCCGGGATGGCGAATGGCTGCCTGTGCAACTGTCGCCGGACAGCCTGGCGCTACCCCTGGCGGTGCTGCTGGTCTATCGCCAGCCGGGTCGCCCCTGGGCCCAGGGGCTCTGCGTGCCGGCCGATGCGATGGACGCCGATTGGCATCGGCGCCTGCGGGTGCAGCTGCGTTTCAGTCGCCAAAGGTGGGCGGCACCAGAATAGTGTCGTGGGCTTCGGGCAGGGTGTCGGGGTAGTCCAGGGTGTAGTGCAGGCCTCGGGATTCCTTGCGCTGCATGGCCGAGCGGATGATCAGGTCCGCCACCTGGGCCAGGTTGCGCAGCTCGATGAGGTCACGGCTGACCTTGTAGTTGGAGTAGAACTCGTCGATCTCGCTGAGCAGCAGGCGCACCCGGTGCTGGGCGCGCTGCAGGCGCTTGTTGGTGCGCACGATGCCGACGTAGTCCCACATGAATCGCCGCAGTTCGTCCCAGTTGTGCGCGATGATCACGTCCTCGTCCGAGTCGGTGACCTGGCTGGCGTCCCAGGTGGGCAGGCTGTCGGGAACGGGGATCTGCTCCATCTGGCCGAGCATGTCCTCGGCGGCGGAGCGGGCGTAGACGAAGCACTCCAGCAGGGAGTTGCTGGCCATGCGGTTGGCGCCGTGCAGGCCGGTGAAGCTGGTCTCGCCGATGGCGTAGAGGCCGGGGACGTCGGTGTGGCCGTGGCGGTCCACCACCACGCCGCCGCAGGTGTAATGGGCGGCGGGCACCACGGGGATGGGCTGGCGGGTGATGTCGATGCCGAAGCCCAGGCAGCGCTCGTAGACCGTGGGGAAGTGGCTCTTCACGAACTCGGCGGGCTTGTGGCTGATGTCCAGGTAGACGCAGTCGATGCCCAGGCGCTTCATCTCGTGGTCGATGGCGCGGGCGACGATGTCGCGCGGGGCCAGTTCGGCGCGCTGGTCGAAGCGTTGCATGAAGCGCTCGCCGCTGGGCAGGCGCAACAGGCCGCCTTCGCCGCGCACCGCTTCGGTGATCAGGAAGCTCTTGGCCTGCGGGTGATAGAGGCAGGTGGGGTGGAACTGGTTGAACTCCAGGTTGCCCACCCGGCAGCCGGCCCGCCAGGCCATGGCGATGCCATCACCGCAGGCGCCGTCTGGGTTGCTGGTGTAGAGGTAGACCTTGGCTGCGCCGCCGGAGGCGAGCACGGTGAAGCGCGCGCCGTAGGTGTCGACCTCGCCGCTGCTGCGGTTCAGCACGTAGGCACCGAGGCAGCGCTGGCCGGGCAGGCCGAGCTTGCGCTCGGTGATCAGGTCGACGGCGACATGCTGCTCCAGCAGTTCGATGTTGGGGCACAGCCGGGCGCGCGCCAGCAGGGTGTTGAAGATGGCGGCACCGGTGGCGTCGGCGGCGTGGATGATGCGCCGGTGGCTGTGCCCGCCCTCGCGGGTGAGATGGAACTGGAAGCCGCCGTCTTCGCGGGCGCTCTCGTCCTCGCGGGTGAAGGGCACGCCCTGGTCGATCAGCCACTGGATGGCCTGGCGGCTGTGCTCGACGGTGAAGCGGACGGCATCCTCGCGACAGAGCCCGGCCCCGGCGATGAGGGTGTCCTCGACATGGGAATCGACGGTGTCGGTGTCGTCCAGGACGGCAGCGACGCCCCCCTGGGCCCAGAAGGTCGAGCCCTGGGACAGGTCGCCCTTGCTGAGGACGGCGATGCGCAGGTGGGAGGGCAGTGTCAGCGCAAGGGTGAGGCCGGCGGCGCCGCTGCCGATCACCAGTACATCGTGCTGGAAGTGTTGGCTCATGTCGGGGATCCCGCGGGAAGGCGGCCCCTAGTATATAGAGGGGGTGGTCGGCACAATAGCGCGTTCATGGTCGCCGAATAAATCGTGGGAACTTTCCATCGCCCCCCGCTTTCTTAGGTGTGTCGCACATGAAGTGACGTGCTTGGCGAGTTGTGCCGCGAGGGGCTTCCTGCTCCTCTGGCTGCGGCAAATCAGGCGAATAAATTATCCGCGCAGCAGCGGTTGAACCCTGCTGCGTGATTCCGTGCAAGAAGGAAACGGTCTTGCAGGAAGCTTGCTTGGAGGGGAGAACTTTTGCGTAACGCCCGAGTCTATCTTGGCAAGCCGATCCACTGGGCGGCGCGGTACCCCTCGAGCTCCAACGAGGAGTATCCATGCTAACCCAGGAACAGGATCAGCAACTGGTCGAGCGGGTGCAGCGAGGCGATAAGAGGGCTTTCGATCTCTTGGTGCTGAAGTATCAGCACAAGATCCTCGGGTTGATCGTGCGGTTCGTGCACGACACCCAGGAAGCCCAGGATGTCGCTCAGGAAGCCTTCATCAAGGCGTATCGTGCGCTCGGTAATTTTCGCGGTGACAGTGCTTTCTATACCTGGCTGTACCGCATCGCCATCAACACGGCGAAGAACCATCTGGTGGCGCGTGGTCGACGTCCTCCGGATAGTGATGTGAGTGCGGAGGATGCGGAGTTCTACGATGGCGATCATGCCCTCAAGGACAACGAATCGCCCGAGCGCTCGCTGCTGCGGGACGAGATCGAGGGTACGGTCCATCGAACCATCCAGCAGTTGCCCGAGGATTTGCGTACGGCGCTGACGTTGCGTGAATTCGATGGTCTGAGTTACGAGGACATCGCCAGCGTCATGCAGTGTCCGGTTGGTACGGTTCGCTCGCGTATTTTCAGGGCGCGAGAAGCGATCGATAAAGCCCTGCAGCCCTTGCTGCAGGAATCCTGAGACAGCGGCGACAGCAATAGAGAGGAATCGCCATGAGTCGTGAAGCCCTGCATGAATCGCTGTCCGCGGTGATGGATAACGAAGCGGATGAACTGGAGTTGCGCCGAGTGCTCGCCTCCAGCGGTGATGAGGAGATCCGTGCCACGTGGTCGCGCTACCAGATAGCCCGTGCCGTGATGCACAAGGAGCTGCTCGAGCCCCGTCTCGACATCGCGGCGGCGGTATCCGCAGCGCTGGCGGAAGAGGCTGCGCCGGCTGCCGCTACCAAGGGCCCCTGGCGGACCCTGGGTCGCCTGGCGGTCGCTGCATCGGTGACTGTCGCCGTGCTGGCCGGTGTGCGCCTGTACAACCAGGACGAGGTGGGCGCCCGCCAACTGGCCCAGCAAGGTGGCGTGCAGCCCCTGATCACCGCGCCCCAGGCCAACAAGGATGCGGTACTGGCGGGTTACAGCGTCGAGTCCCCGCGTGTACTGCCGCAAGGTTCGGCTGCGCCGTCGGGCTGGCATGACCAGCGCCTGCCGGCCTACCTGCGCCAGCACGCCCAACAGGCCGCCATGAGCGGCTCCGAGAGCGCGCTGCCCTATGCACGCGCTGCCAGTCTGGAGAGCCGCTGAGCAGTAATCCATGCGCGCACTACCACTCTTCTTGCTGCTCGGCGGCGGATGGCTGGCTCAGGCCGCCCACGCCGCCGAACCCCAGGATTGGCTGAAGCGTATTGCCCAGGCCGAGCAGCAGCAGAATTTCCAGGGAACATTCGTCTACGAACGCAGCGGCAGTTTTTCCACCCACCAGGTCTGGCATCGGGTCGATGCCGGCCAGGTACGTGAGCGCCTGCAGCAGCTTGATGGCCCGGCCCAGGAGGTCGTGCGGGTGGACGGCAGGACGCAGTGTGTCAGTGGCGCCCTTGCCGACCAGATGGGTGGCCAGCTGTGGCCCGCGCGCGACCTGGATGCGGCGCAGATCGCCAAGTCCTACGAGATCAGCGTGGTGGGTGAATCCCGTGTTGCCGGGCGTCCTGCCGTGGTCTTGAGTCTGGTGCCGCGTGACCAGCACCGCTATGGCTTCGAGCTTCATCTGGATCGCGAGACCGGCCTGCCGCTCAAGTCGCTGATGCTCAATGACAAGGGGGGGCTGCTGGAGCGCTTCCAGTTCACCCAGCTCGAAACGGTCCGCCCGGACGATGCCGAACTTCAGCCGGGGGCCGATTGCCAGTCGGTGAGCTTCTCCGAGGCACCGGCGGAGCAGGCCAGTGGCTGGCGCTCCGATTGGTTGCCGCCAGGCTTCAGTCTTTCCAGTTCGACCCAGCGCCGCAGCCCGGCGTCATCCGATACCGTGGCTTGCCTGCTCTATGGCGATGGCCTGGCGCGCTTCTCGGTCTTCCTCGAGCCGCTGCACGGCGCGCGGGTGGAGGACATCGTGCCCTACGAGCTCGGGCCTACTGTGGCGGTATCCCGTCGACTGAGCACGGCAGATGGGGATGTGATGGTCACCGTCGTAGGTGAAATTCCTGTGGGAACTGCGGAGCGCGTCGCGTTGTCTATGCGTTCGGCGGGTACCGCTGGCAGTCCGGCGCCCCAGTAATTGAGGTGCGCACGGGCGACAGCGCTGGGTCTCCTGCTCGAACGGAGGTCAGCAATCGGTGGCAATCTGCCATCGATTCGTGTCCCAAGTTGTGCAATGTTCTATCGGGCTGGAAGCCTCGCTTCCGGCCCGATTTGCGTTTGCCTGCCCCGCCCCAGGGCGCTCGGTGGGTTCAAATTCCTCGTGTAATGACGGGAGCTGTATGTCGATGTTAAGCATGAAATCCTGCATGTCCGCCGTGGCGGCGCTGCTGCTGCTCGGACAAACCCTCGTGGCGCGTGCCGAACTGCCTGACTTCACCCCGCTGGTGGAGCAGGCGTCCCCCGCCGTGGTCAACATCAGTACGCGACAGAAGCTGCCCGAGCGCGCTGTCGCCAACCAGATGCCGGACCTGGAGGGCCTGCCGCCGATGCTGCGGGAGTTCTTCGAGCGCAGCATGCCCCAGGCGCCCCGCGGCCAGGGCGGTCGCCAGCGCGAAGCGCAGTCCCTGGGTTCCGGCTTCATCATCTCCAAGGACGGCTACATCCTGACCAACAACCATGTGGTGGCGGACGCCGACGAGATCATCGTGCGCCTGTCCGACCGCAGCGAACTGGAGGCCAAGCTCATTGGCGCCGACGCCCGCACCGACGTGGCCCTGCTGAAGGTGGAGGGCAAGGACCTGCCCATCGTCAAACTCGGCAAGTCCGACGCGCTGAAGGTGGGTAGCTGGGTGCTGGCCATCGGTTCGCCGTTCGGCTTCGATCACTCGGTGACCGCCGGCATCGTCAGCGCCAAGGGCCGCAGCCTGCCCAACGAGAGCTACGTACCGTTCATCCAGACCGACGTGGCGATCAACCCGGGTAACTCCGGTGGCCCGCTGTTCAACCTGGACGGCGAAGTGGTCGGCATCAACTCGCAGATCTTCACCCGCTCCGGCGGCTTCATGGGCCTGTCCTTCGCTATCCCGATCGACGTGGCGATGAGCGTGGCCGATCAGCTCAAGGCCAACGGCAAGGTCAATCGCGGCTGGCTGGGCGTGGTGATCCAGGAGGTCAACAAGGACCTCGCCGAATCCTTCGGTCTCGACAAGCCGGCCGGTGCGCTGGTGGCCCAGGTGCTGGAGAACGGCCCCGCTGCCAAGGGCGGTCTGCAAGTGGGTGACGTGATCCTCAGCATGAACGGCCAGCCCATTGTCATGTCCGCTGACCTGCCGCATCTGGTGGGCGGGCTGAAGCCGGGTACCAAGATCGACCTGGGCATCGTTCGCGATGGCAATCGCAAGAACCTGTCCCTGAGCATCGGTGCGCTGCCGGAGGACGGTGAGGAGCTGGCCGGTGCCGGCGAGTCCTCGGGTGCAGAGCGCAGCAGCAACCGTCTGGGCGTGCTGGTGGCCGGCCTCTCCGAGGAACAGCAGAAGGCGCTGGACATCAAGGGTGGCGTGGTCATCCGCGAGATCCAGGATGGACCGGCTGCACTGATGGGCTTGCGCCCGGGCGACGTGATCACCCACCTGAACAACCAGGCCATCGATTCGGTGCAGACTTTCGCCAAGATCGCCAAGGAACTGCCGAAGAACCGTTCGGTGTCCATGCGCGTGCTGCGCCAGGGCCGCGCGAGCTTCATCACCTTCAAATTGTCGGAGTGATCCGATGCACTGAAAAAGGGCGGCCCAGGTCGCCCTTTTTCATGGGCGGGGCCCGTCGGTCGTGCGTGACGCCCATGATGGCGATCAGGTAAACTCCCCGGCTATTTTTCGGCAAGCAACCGGCTTGCGGCTTTTTTCGAGTGTCGATCCCGTGAGTGACCTGAGTCATATCCGCAACTTTTCCATCATCGCCCACATCGACCATGGCAAGTCGACCCTGGCGGATCGCTTCATCCAGCTCTGTGGTGGCCTTTCCGATCGCGAAATGGAGGCCCAGGTGCTCGACTCCATGGACCTGGAGCGTGAGCGCGGCATCACCATCAAGGCCCACAGCGTCACCCTGCACTACAAGGCGCAGGACGGCCGGACCTACCAGCTGAACTTCATCGACACCCCCGGCCACGTGGACTTCACCTACGAGGTGAGCCGCTCACTGGCTGCCTGCGAAGGCGCGCTGCTGGTGGTGGACGCGGGGCAGGGCGTTGAGGCCCAGTCCGTGGCCAACTGCTACACCGCCATCGAGCAGGGCCTGGAAGTGATGCCCGTGCTGAACAAGATGGACCTGCCCCAGGCCGAGCCGGAGCGGGTCAAGGACGAGATCGAGCACATCATCGGCATCGACGCCACGGACGCCGTGCCCTGCAGCGCCAAGAGCGGCATGGGCGTGATCGAGGTGCTGGAGCAGCTGGTCAAGGTGATCCCGCCGCCCGAAGGCGAGATCGAGGCGCCGCTGCAGGCGCTGATCATCGACTCCTGGTTCGACAACTACCTGGGCGTGGTCTCGCTGGTACGGGTCAAGCACGGCCGGGTGAAGAAGGGCGACAAGATCCTGGTGAAGTCCACCGGCAAGGTCCACCAGGTGGACAGCGTCGGCGTCTTCACCCCCAAGCACACCGAGACCGCAGACCTCAAGGCCGGCGAAGTGGGCTTCATCATCGCCGGCATCAAGGACATCCACGGCGCGCCGGTGGGTGACACCCTGACCCTGTCCAATACCCCGGACGTGGACGTGCTGCCCGGCTTCCAGCGCATCAAGCCGCAGGTCTATGCCGGCCTGTTCCCGGTCAGCTCCGATGACTTCGAGGACTTCCGCGAGGCTCTGCAGAAGCTGACCCTGAACGACGCCGCGCTGCAGTACGAGCCGGAAAGCTCCGAGGCCCTGGGCTTCGGCTTCCGCATCGGCTTCCTCGGCATGCTGCACATGGAGATCATCCAGGAGCGCCTGGAGCGCGAATACGACCTGGACCTGATCACCACCGCCCCGACCGTGGTCTTCGAGATCGTCCTGAAGAGCGGCGAGACCGTCTACGTCGACAACCCGTCCAAGCTGCCGGACCTGGCGTCCATCCAGGAGATGCGCGAGCCCATCGTGCGCGCCAACATCCTGGTGCCCCAAGAGCACCTCGGCAACGTCATCACCCTGTGCATCGAGAAGCGTGGCGTGCAGCGCGACATGCAGTTCCTCAGTTCCCAGGTTCAGGTCTGCTACGACCTGCCGATGAACGAGGTGGTGCTGGACTTCTTCGACCGCCTGAAGTCGGTGAGCCGTGGCTACGCCTCGCTGGACTACAGCTTCGACCGCTTCGAGCCCGCCAACCTCGTCCGCCTGGACGTGCTGATCAACGGCGAGAAGGTCGATGCGCTGGCACTGATCGTTCACCGCGAGCAGGCTCACTACAAGGGCCGTGCGTTGACCGAGAAGATGAAGGACCTGATTCCTCGGCAGATGTTCGACGTCGCCATTCAGGCCGCCATCGGCGGCCAGATCGTGGCGCGGACCACCGTCAAGGCACTCAGGAAGAACGTTCTGGCCAAGTGCTACGGCGGCGACGTCAGCCGTAAGAAGAAGCTGCTGGAGAAGCAGAAGGCCGGTAAGAAACGGATGAAGCAGGTAGGCAGCGTGGAAATCCCGCAGGAAGCCTTCCTCGCTGTTCTCAAAGTGGATAGCTAGGGTCTATGTCGATCAATTTCCCGCTCTTGTTGGTTATCGCCGTGGCGGTCTGCGGCGTGCTCGCGCTCCTCGATCTGGTCCTGCTGGCGCCTCGCCGGCGCACTGCGATCGCCACCTACCAGGGGCAGGTCGGCGAGCCCGATCCGGCAGTGCTGGAAAAGCTCGGCAAGGAGCCCCTGCTGGTCGAGTACGGCAAGTCCTTCTTCCCGGTGCTGGCCATCGTGCTGGTGCTGCGTTCGTTCCTGGTGGAGCCGTTCCAGATCCCGTCGGGCTCGATGAAGCCGACGCTGGAAGTGGGCGATTTCATCCTGGTGAACAAGTTCGCCTACGGCATCCGCCTGCCGGTGCTGGACACCAAGGTGATCGAAGTGGGTGACCCACAGCGCGGCGATGTGATGGTGTTCCGCTACCCCAGCGACCCGAACGTCAACTACATCAAGCGCGTCATCGGCCTGCCGGGTGATCGCATCGCCTACAGCAATGACAAGCGCCTCACCGTCAACGGCCAGCTGGTGGCAGAGACGCTGGTGGGTGACGAGCCCGGTACCCTGGGTAGCGCGCGCCTGTACCAGGAGAAGCTGGGCGAGGTCGAGCACATGATCCGCAAGGAAATGCGCCGCAACCTCATGGAGCCCGGCAAGGAGTGGGTGGTCCCGGAGGGGCACTACTTCATGATGGGCGACAACCGCGACAACTCGAACGACAGCCGCTACTGGAACGACCCGAACATCCCCCGCGACCTGCTGGGCATGGTTCCGGACCGCAACATCGTCGGCAAGGCCTTTGCCGTGTGGATGAGCTGGCCGGACCCGAAGCTGCGCAGCCTGCCGAACTTCTCCCGCGTCGGCCTGATCCACTGACCGACCCGGGATTTCGCTTTTGCGGCGCTGTTCACGACGGCGCCGCCCGCTATATATAGTCTTGCGACGGGCCGGCCGGCCCGAACAACAACCGACATTGAGGTCAACATGACGTTCGCACGCTCGCAGCGCGGCCTTTCGCTCCTGGGTTGGATGGTGGTCCTGGCCATCGTCGCCTTCCTCGCCAGCACCGCCTTCAAGATCATTCCTCACTACATGGACTACTACGCGCTGGAAAAGCTGATCACGTCCGTGGAGAACGAAAAGGGGCAGGGCATCAGCACCCCGGCTGACTTCAGGGACTATGTGCGTAAGGGTATGCAGGTCAACAGCATCCGCGACATCGACCTGGACAAGGCGCTGGACGTGAAGGTTGAAAACAACGACTTCTACGCCACCCTGAAGTACGAGAAGCGCGAGCCGCTGATCGAGAACCTCGACCTGGTGGTCCATTTCGACAAAGAATTCCGTGTAAGAGTCCCGTGAGCGCATCCCTAAGCCGTCTCGAGCGCCAGCTCGGCCATACCTTCAACGACCAGGGTCTGATGACCCTGGCCCTCACCCACCGCAGCTACGCCGGGCGCAACAATGAGCGCCTGGAGTTCCTGGGTGACGCCGTGCTCAACTTCGTCGCGGGCGAGGCCCTCTACGAGCGCTTTCCCCAAGCCCGTGAGGGGCAGCTCTCACGGCTGCGCGCGCGGTTGGTGAAGGGCGAGACCCTGGCTCTGCTGGCACGGGGTTTCGAACTGGGCGAATACCTGCGCCTGGGTTCCGGAGAGCTGAAGAGTGGTGGCTTCCGCCGCGAATCGATCCTGGCGGACGCCCTGGAGGCGCTGATCGGTGCCATCTACCTCGATGCAGGCATGGACAGGGCCCGTGAACGGGTCCTGGCCTGGCTGGAGAACGAGCTGGAAAGCCTGACCCTGGTGGACACCAACAAGGACCCCAAGACCCGCCTGCAGGAATTCCTGCAGTCCCGGGCCTGCGAGCTGCCCCGCTACGAAGTGGTGGATATCCAGGGTGAACCGCACTGCCGCACCTTTTTCGTCGAGTGCGACATCACCCTGCTGAACGACAAGACCCGTGGCCAAGGGGCCAGCCGGCGCATCGCCGAGCAGGTGGCTGCGGCCGCCGCCCTGGTCGCCCTGGGCGTGGAGAATGGCCATGACTGATCTCGAAACCTCCCGCTGCGGCTACGTGGCCATCGTCGGACGCCCCAACGTGGGCAAGTCCACCCTGCTCAACCACATCCTCGGGCAGAAGCTGGCGATCACCTCCCGCAAGCCCCAGACCACCCGCCACACCATGCTCGGCATCAAGACCGAAGGCGCGGTGCAGGCGGTCTACGTCGACACCCCCGGCCTGCACAAGAACAACGAGAAAGCGCTCAACCGCTACATGAACAAGTCCGCCGCCGCTGCCCTCAAGGACGTCGACGTGGTGGTGTTCGTGGTGGACCGCACCCGTTGGACCGACGAGGACCAGATGGTGCTCGAGCGCGTCCAGTACGTGCAGGGCCCGGTGATCATCGCCGTGAACAAGACCGACCGCCTGGAAGAGAAGTCCGAGCTGCTGCCGCACCTGACCTGGCTGCAGGAGCAACTGCCCAAGGCCGAGATCGTGCCGATCTCCGCCCAGCACGGCCACAACCTCGATGCGCTGGAGCGCCTGGTGGCGGACAACCTCCCGGAAAACGAGCACTTCTTCCCGGAAGACCAGATCACCGACCGCAGCAGTCGCTTCCTCGCCGCCGAACTGGTGCGGGAGAAGATCATGCGCCAGCTGGGCGCCGAGCTGCCCTACCAGATCACCGTCGAGATCGAGGAGTTCAAGCACGATGGGCGCACGCTGCACATCCATGCGCTGATCCTCGTCGAGCGCGACGGGCAGAAGAAAATCATCATTGGCGACGGTGGCGAGCGCATCAAACGCATTGGCCAGGACGCGCGCAAGGATATGGAGGTCATGTTCGACTCCAAGGTCATGCTCAACCTCTGGGTCAAGGTGAAGGGCGGCTGGTCCGACGACGAGCGGGCCCTGCGCTCCCTGGGCTACAACGACCTCTGACCCGCCATGCAGACACCCGCGCAGGCGGTACCGGCCTTTGTCCTGCACAGCCGGGCCTACCGCGAAAGCAGTGCGCTGGTGGACCTGTTCACCCCCGATGGGCGCCTGCGCGCAGTGTTGCGCGGCGCCCGTGGCAAGGCCGGCACCCTGGCCCGGCCTTTCGTCCCCCTCGAAGTGGAACTGCGTGGCCGCAGCGAGCTGAAGAACATCGGCCGGCTCGAAGGCGCGGGCATCCCGCATTTCCTTACCGGCGAAGCCCTGTTCAGCGGGCTCTACCTCAATGAACTGCTGGTGCGCCTGCTGCCGGCGGAAGCGCCTCACCCCGACCTGTTCCAGCATTACGCCGTGACCCTCCAGGCTCTTGCCGCCAACCGCCCGCTGGAGCCGCTGCTGCGCGCTTTCGAGTGGCGGCTGCTGGACGAGCTGGGCTACGGTTTCGCCCTGGACATCGACCTGCACGGCGCGCCCATCGCCGTCGACGGCATCTACCGCCTGCTGCCCGACGCCGGCCTGGAGCCGGTCGGCCACCTGCAGCCCGGCCTCTTCCAGGGCGCCGAGCTGCTGGCCCTGGCCGAGGCCGACTGGTCGGCGCCGGGGGCCCTGGCCGCGGCCAAGCGCCTGATGCGCCAGGCCCTGGCCCCTCACCTTGGTGGCCGGCCGCTGGCCAGCCGCGAACTCTTCATGACGATCAAGGAACCTGCCCGTGACTGAAGCCAACCGTGTACTGCTCGGCGTGAATATCGACCACGTCGCCACCCTGCGCCAGGCCCGGGGGACCCGTTACCCCGACCCGGTCAAGGCCGCCCTGGACGCCGAAGAGGCTGGTGCCGACGGCATCACCGTGCACCTGCGCGAAGACCGCCGGCACATCCAGGAGCGTGACGTGCGCGTGCTCAAGGAGGTCCTGCAGACCCGCATGAACTTCGAGATGGGCGTCACCGAGC
Source organism: Pseudomonas sp. zfem003 (assembly GCF_032621675.1). Classification (NCBI taxonomy): domain Bacteria; kingdom Pseudomonadati; phylum Pseudomonadota; class Gammaproteobacteria; order Pseudomonadales; family Pseudomonadaceae; genus Pseudomonas; species Pseudomonas sp. zfem003. The sequence continues at coordinate 447,739 of NZ_JAVYJG010000005.1, forward strand.
CGATGATGGCCTTCGCGGAGGAAATCCGCCCCGAGCACATCTGCCTGGTGCCGGAAACCCGCCAGGAGTTGACCACCGAAGGCGGCCTCGACGTGGCCGGCCAGGAGGCGCGCATCCAGGCCGCCGTCGAGCGCCTGGCCAAGCTCGGCAGTGAGGTTTCGCTGTTCATCGACGCCGACCCGCTGCAGATCCAGGCCGCCCACCGCGTCGGTGCGCCGGCCATCGAGCTGCACACCGGCCGTTACGCCGATGCCCACACCCCGCAGGAAGCCGAGCAGGAGCTGCAGCGCATCCGCGAGGGCGTCGCCCTGGGCCTCAAGCTCGGCCTGGTGGTCAATGCCGGTCATGGTCTGCACTACCACAACGTCGAGCCGGTGGCGGCGATCCCCGGCATCAACGAGCTGAACATCGGCCACGCCCTGGTGGCCCACGCGCTGTTCGTCGGCTTCAAGCAGGCGGTGGTGGAGATGAAGCAGCTGATCCAGGGGGCGCAGGCGTCGCGCGTCTGACGCAGCCCAGGGTCACCACCCGCTGACCCCTGATGAAACGCCGGCCTACCCGTGGTGCACGGGTAGGCCGGTTCGTTTGTGGCGGGCGTTCCCGGGCTGAAGGCGGGTTGCGGTTCAGGGCTTGCGGGCGACGATCACCGCGCGAGCGGGGGCGGGTAGGCCTTCGACGGTGCGGCTGTGGTCGGCCGGGTCGAGGAACTCGGGCAGCGACTGGAAGCGCATCCACTCCGTGCTGCGCTGTTCCTCCACGCTGGTGACGCTCACGTCCACGCAACGCACGTCCACGTAACCGGCGCGGCGCAGCCACAGCTCCAGCGCCGGCACCGACGGCAGGAACCACACGTTGCGCATCTGCGCGTAGCGGTCCTCGGGCACCAGCACCTGCTGGGCATCGCCTTCCACCACCAGGGTTTCCAGCACCAGTTCGCCGCCGCGCACCAGGCAGTCCTTCAGGTCGTACAGGTGATCGATAGGCGAGCGCCGATGGTACAGCACGCCCATGGAGAACACCGTGTCGAAGCCTTCCAGCTTCGCCGGCAGCTCCTCCAGGGCCAGGGGCAGGTGCCAGGCGGGGAGGTCGGGCAGGAAGCGCTTCATGGCGAGGAACTGGCAGAAGAACAGCCAGTTCGGGTCCACGCCCACCACGCAGTCGGCGCCGGCGCCGAGCATGCGCCACTGGTAGTAGCCGTTGCCGCAGCCCACATCCAGCACCCGCTTGCCGACGAGGTCCAGGTGGGGCGAGACGCGCGCCCATTTCCAGTCCGAGCGCCACTCGGTGTCGACATGCACGCCGAACAGCTCGAACGGCCCCTTGCGCCAGGGAATCAGCCCTTGCAAGGCCGCTTTCAGTTGGGCCCGGGTGGCCTCGTCGCAGGGGCCGTCCAGCAGGAAGCGCTGGGCCAGCTCCACCTGCTGCGGTTGCAGCGCGGGGAGGGCGTTGACGGCCGCTCCCCAGCGCTTCAGGTCGCCGTGGCCGACGGCCAGCTTGGTGTCCAGTTGCGCCGGCAGGTCGGCGGCCCAGTCCTGCAGGCGGGTGCCGGCCAGTTGCTGTTGCAGGCTGTCGAGGTCGAGGGTGCGGATCATGGCAGGGCGATCAGCGAGGCGAAGTTGAGGCACTGGAACCAGGGCACCACCTTGGAGAAGCCGGCGGCGAGCAGACGCTCGCGGTGTTCCTCCAGGCTGTCCGGGTGCATGACGTTCTCCAGGGCGCTGCGCTTCTGGGCGATTTCCAGCTCGCTGTAGCCATTGGCGCGCTTGAAGGCGACGTGCAGGTCGGTGAGCAGCGCGTGGGCCTCGGCGTCCTCGAAGCGCAGCTTCTCCGAGAGAATCAGCGCCCCATCCGGCAACAGGGCCTGGCGGATGCGCCCCAGCAGTTCCTCGCGGCGCTCGCGGGGGACGAATTGCAGGGTGAAGTTCAGCGCCACCAGGCTGGTGGGCTGGAACTCCAGGGCGAGGATGTCCGCCTCCAGCACCTCCACCGGCAGCAGCTCCTGGAACATCGCGTCCTGGGCGTGCAGATACTCCCGGCAGCGCGCCACCATGGCGCTGGAGTTGTCCACCGCGATCACCCGGCAGCCCTCGGTCTTCACGTGGCGGCGCAGGGCCTGGGTCACGGCGCCGAGGGAGCTGCCCAGGTCGTAGAGCGGGGTGTTGGGCTGGGCGAACTGCGCGGCCAGCACGCCGATGTTCTCGACGATGGTGGGGTAGCCCGGCACCGAGCGCTTGATCATGTCCGGGAAGACCCGGACCACGTCCTCATTGAAGGCGAAGTCGGCCACCTGGGCCTGGGGCGTGGCGTAGATGCGGTCGGGTTGTTGCTTCACGGGCCGGTACCAGCAGTTGGAAAGGGCGGCATTCTAGCCAAGACTGCCCGCCGCCCCAAATGCCGCTACGTCGGGTTGCAGGCCGTGCCCGCCTTGAACCGCGCCGAGGCGGTGATGCCCCACTGGCCGAGCCAGTAGCTGAGGATGATGGCGTAGCCGTCACCGGGGAAACTGCCGACGAAGCGCGCGATGCCCAGCAGGCTGTCCGAGACCACGAAGCACAACGCCCCGGCCACGGCGGCCAGCACCGACCCGTGTGCTATCCCGGTCTCGCCGATGCGGGCTAGGGCGCGCCAGAGCATGGTGCTGATGGTCAGGGCGTAGAGCGCCACGGGCAGCGCCAGGGGCCCCAGGCCACCGCTGCCGAGCAGGGCGAACATGGCGCCGCCATAGACCAGGCAGGCCGCGAGGGCGAGGGGCGCCAAGCGGCGGCTGTCGCTCAGGTAGGCGGCGATGTAGCACAGGTGGCCCAGCAGGAACGCCGCCAGCCCGGGGACGAACAGGTCGCCGGGCCATTGCAGCAGCACATCCCCCAGCAGGCACAGCGCCAGGCCGAGGGCGACGCGGTTGCGGTAGGCGTCGGCCGGTGCACCCCGCAGCCAGAGCATCAGGGCGATGACCGGCAGCGGCTTGCTGGCGAAGCACAGCCAGGGCAGGTCGAGTGCACGGCCGATGAGGAAGGCGCAGGCGCCGGTCAGGCCGATCAGCAGGGCAGGCATGGGGCCGCTCCATCGAAGGGGAGGGCGAACTTTGCTTCAGCATCCGGTCGGGCCGCCAGGCGTTGTGCGCCAGGGCGGCTCGCCGATTGCGCCGTCACTCCACGTGGACGGGGCAGTCGAAGGTCTGCTCCGGGGCGACGTCGGTTTCCCAGGGGCGCTGGTAGACCAGCAGCAGGCGACCATCGCCCGGCTGGGCGGCGCTGAAGCGCCAGGTGGATTCCCCGGCGCCGCCGACCAGGCCGGCGTCCTCGGGGGCGTTGTAGACCTCCGGGCCGAGGCTGCGCAGCACGCCGGGCGCGGCGTCCTTCACCACCCAGCGGAAGCCGGTGGTGGGGTTGCTCGGCAGGGTCAGCACCAGGGTCTGGCCCTTGTCCAGCTCCAGGGGGCAGCGGTCCTGTTCCTGCACCAGCAGGGTGGTCGACTCGTGGGCGCAGCCGGCCAGCAGGGCGAGGGCGCCGGGCAGCAGCAGGTGGGGGAGGGGATTCAGGCGCATGGACGGCTCCATCGTTCAAGGGCCGCTGCAGCATATCCGCTGCTCCGGCCCCTGGGTAGGCACCGCGGGTTCAGCCGAAGAGCACCTTGGCGACATCCGAGAAGCGCTTGGCGAAGTGCACCGTCATGCCCTCGCGCAGGTAGTCCGGCAGTTCCTCGTAGGCACCCCGGTTGGCCTCGGGGAGGATCAGCTCGTGGAGCTTCTGCCGGCGCGCGGCGATGACCTTCTCGCGCACCCCGCCGATCGGCAGCACCTGGCCGGTGAGCGTCAGCTCGCCGGTCATGGCCACGCCCTTCTTCGGCGCCTGGTCGCGGGCCAGGGACAGCAGGGCGCTGGCCATGGTGATGCCGGCGCTGGGGCCATCCTTGGGCGTGGCGCCTTCCGGTACGTGAAGGTGCACGAAGGCCTGGTCGAAGAAGGTCGGGTCGCCGCCGAACTGCTTGAGGTGCGAACTCACGTAGCTGTAGGCGATCTCGGCCGACTCCTTCATCACATCACCCAGCTGGCCGGTGAGCTTGAAGCCCCGGTTGAGGGTGTGGATGCGGGTGGCTTCGATGGGCAGGGTGGCGCCACCCATGCTGGTCCAGGCCAGCCCGGTGATCACGCCCTTGCCCGCCAGCACCTGTTCCTTGCGGAAGGGCGGCGTGCCCAGCAACGGCTCCAGGTCCTTGTTGCCGACGCGGATCTTCGCCTCGGGCTCCTCCAGCAGGCGCACCACCGACTTGCGGATGATCTTGCCCAGCTGCTTCTCCAGCTGGCGTACGCCGGATTCCCGCGCGTACCCCTCGATCACCGCAGTGAGCGCAGCGTCGGTGATGGCCAGGCGCTGCTTCGGCACCCCGGTGCGTTCCAGCAGGCGCGGCCACAGGTGGCGCTTGGCGATGGCGTGCTTTTCCTCGGTGATGTAGCCGGACAGGCGGATCACCTCCATGCGGTCCAGCAGCGGGTCGGGGATCGAATCCAGGGTGTTGGCGGTGCACACGAACAGCACCTTGGACAGGTCCAGGCGCAGGTCCAGGTAGTGGTCGAGGAACTCGACGTTCTGCTCCGGGTCGAGGGTCTCCAGCAGGGCCGAGGCGGGGTCGCCCTGGTAGCTGGCGCCGAGCTTGTCGATCTCGTCGAGCATGATCACCGGGTTCATCACCTCCACTTCCTTCAGCGCCTGTACCAGCTTGCCGGGCAGGGCGCCGATGTAGGTGCGACGGTGGCCCTTGATCTCGGCCTCGTCACGCATGCCGCCGACGCTGAAGCGGTAGAAGGGGCGGCCCAGGGACTCGGCGATGGATTTGCCGATGCTGGTCTTGCCGACGCCGGGCGGGCCCACAAGCAGCACGATGGAGCCGGCGATCTCGCCCTTGAAGGCGCCGACGGCGAGGAATTCGAGGATGCGGTTCTTGATGTCGTCGAGGCCCGCATGGTGGCGGTCCAGCACCTGGCGCGCGTGCTTGAGGTCCAGCCGGTCCTTGCCGTACACGCCCCAGGGCAGGGCCGTGGCCCAGTCCAGGTAGTTGCGGGTCACTGCGTACTCGGGGGAGCCGGTCTCCAGGATCGACAGCTTGTTCAGCTCCTCGTCGATGCGTTTCTTCGCCTGCTCCGGGAGGGTCTTGCCCTCCAGGCGCTGGCGGAACTGCTCGGCGTCGGCGCTGCGGTCATCCTTGGTGATGCCCAGCTCCTGCTGGATCAGCTTCAGCTGCTCCTTGAGGAAGAACTCCCGCTGGTGCTTGCCGATCTTGCGGTTCACCTCCGCCGACAGCTCGCTCTGCAGGCGCGCCACCTCGACTTCCTTGCGCAGCATCGGCAGCACCTTCTCCATGCGCTTGAGCACGGGGATGGTGTCCAGCACCTCCTGCAGGTCGGTGGCCGGTGCGGTGGTGAGGGCGGCGGCGAAGTCGGTGAGCGGCGACGGGTCGTTGGGGCTGAAGCGGTTCAGGTAGTTCTTCAGCTCCTCGCTGTACAGCGGGTTGAGCGGCAGCAGCTCCTTGATGGCGTTGATCAGCGCCATGCCGTAGGCCTTTACCTCGTCGCGCGGGTCGGATTGCGGGCGCGGGTAGTCCACCTCCACCAGGTAGGGCGGGCGGTGGCGCTTGAGCCAGCCACGGATGCGCACCCGCGACAGGCCCTGGGCCACGAACTGCAGCTTGCCGCCCTCGCGGGTGGCGTGGTGCACCCGCACCAGGGTGCCGTGCTCGGGCAGGGTGCTGGGGTCGAAATGGCGTGGGTCACCCGGCGGGCTGTCGACGAAGAACAGCGCCAGGCTGTGGTGGTTGGTCTTGGCCACCAGCTCCAGGGTTTCTGCCCAGGGCTCCTCCTCGACGATCACCGGCAGCACCTGCGCCGGGAAGAACGGGCGATTGTGGATGGGGATGACGTACACGGTGTCCGGCAGCGTCTGGCCGGGCAGCGCCAGGCCCGTACTGGTGGCACTGGTGTCATCGACGAGAGTGGCGTGGATCTCCTGATCGCTCATTGGGCACCTGATGGAAACGAATGGGCTTGGGGTGGGGCATGCAGGCTAGATGGGGCGGCTCCGAAGGCTTTTCAACCGGCACGTCGAAGCGGGGCCTGCCCGGTGGTGCTGGGCAGGCGAGCGCCGCTTGTTTAAAATGCGCAAATTTTGAGCAACCCCCGCCATGCTCGTCGCCCGCCTGCAACGCCTGGATGAACAGGTCCATGCCCACGCCCATGACCACCATCAACTGGTGATGTCCCTGGCTGGCCGCGCCGCTTTTGAGGTCGGTGGCCGCGGTGGCGAGGTGTGCCGCATGCGCGCCTGCGTGGTGCCGGGCACCACCGAGCACGTCTTCGCCGGCTGCGGCGACAACCGCATGCTGATCCTCGACCTCAACGCGCCGGAGGCCGCCAGCGAGGACCGCGAGCTGCTCCAGCGCCTGTTCGACATCCCCCGCTTCCCCGACCTCGACGCCGACTTCCAGCACCTGCTGAGCTACGCCGGCGCCGAGCTGCAGCGCTACGGCGACGACCCGCTGCTGGCCCGTGCCCTGGGCGGTGTCCTGCTGCGCGCGCTGTACCTGCGGCTGTTCGGCGAGCGTGGGCGGCGCAGCAACCAGGGCCTCGACCTGGAGCCGCTGGATGCCTACATCGCCGACAACCTGGCTCGGCGCATCAGCGTGGCCGAGCTGGCCCAGGTGGCCTGCCTCAGCCCCAGCCATTTCCACGCCCTGTTCAAGGACAGCGTCGGCCTGACGCCCCACCAGTACCTTCTGCGCGCTCGCCTCGACCGCGCCTCCCGCCTGCTGCGCGAAAGCGACCTCGCCCTGGTGCGCATCGCCGAGGAATGCGGCTTCTCCAGCCAGAGCGCCCTGACCACCGCCATGCGCCGCCACCTGGGTCTGACGCCGAAGCGACTGCGCGACCACGCCTGACAGGGCCGTAAGGCCCGTTCCAAAGCCTTTGTCAGTGAATTGCCGGTCAATGCGATTCGCTCTTATTTGTTACGTTATAACGCTTTATAGTGGCGACCCGACGCAGCCTGCCTGTGTCGCACGTCCATCCGCCTGACAGGCGCGCAAGGTGGCGCGCCGACGACTATTCGAGGACCCCATGATGAAACCGATCCGCTCTCCACTCGCCTTGGCCATCGCCCTGTTCTCCGGGCCGGCGGCCCTGGCAGCCGAAGCCGAATCGCCCCTGGAGCTGGAGCCCAGCGTGGTGCGCGCCAGCGCCCTGTCCACCGCAACCCGCGACATGACGACCCCCGCCGAGGTGCTGGAAGGCGACGCCCTGCGCCTGCGCCGCGAGGCGACCCTCGGCGAGACGCTCGACGGCCTGCCCGGGGTGCATGCCAGCAGCTTCGGCCCCGGCGCCAGCCGCCCGGTGATCCGTGGGCTGGACGGCGCGCGGGTGCGGGTCCTCAGCGACGGCGTGGACACGCTGGATGCGTCCACCGTCAGCCCGGACCACGCCGTGGCGATCGAGCCGTTGCTGGTGGAGCGTGTCGAAGTGCTGAAAGGCCCCGCCACCCTGTTGTATGGCGGCGGCGCCATCGGCGGGGTGGTGAACGTGATCGACAAGAAGATTCCCGTTGCGCTCCCCGAGAAGGGCTACGAAGGCGAGCTGGAGCTGCGCGGCAACACCGTGGCCGACGAGGGCCTCGGGGCCGGTGGCCTGACGATCGGCACCGGCCCGTTCGCCTGGCGCATCGAGGGGCTCAAGCGCCAGGCCAACGCCTACGACATCCCCGGTGCGGCCGGCGACCCGCGCTCCTCGAAGCAGACCGGGGCCTACAACGACACCGACAGCGCCACCCTGGGCGGCAGCTGGATCGGGGATCGCGGCTACCTGGGCCTGGCCTACACCGAGCAGAACAATCGCTACGGCCTGCTCGCCCACGAACATGCCCACTGCCACACCCATGGCCCGCGCGACTGGCATTGCGGCGCCCACGGGCACGGCCATGCCCACGACGACCACGAGGAGGGCGGGCTGCCCTACATCGACATGAAGCAGAAGCGCTGGGACGTGCGCGGTGAGTACAGCGACCCGCTACCGGGCTTCGAGCTGGCCCGTGTACGAGGGGGCTACAGCGACTACCAGCACGAGGAGATGGAAGGCGGGGTGGCCGCGACCACCTTCAAGAACAAGGCCTACGACTCCCGCCTGGAGCTGACCCACGCACCGCTTTTCGGCTGGCGTGGCGTGCTGGGCGGGCAGAGCTCGCGCCGGGATTTCCAGGCCCTGGGCGAAGAGGCCTATGTGCCGCCGAGCCTGACCCGCAACCACGGCCTGTTCCTGCTGGAGGAGTACACCTGGGATGACTGGCGCTACGAGCTGGGCCTGCGCCACGAGTGGCAGGATATCTCCGCGCGCGGGGAGCGCAGCCGCCAGCACCGCGGCACCTCCGTGTCCGCCGGGGCGGTCTGGACCTTCGCGCCGGAATACTCCCTCGGCTTCTCCCTGTCCCGCTCCCAGCGCCTGCCCACCGCCGAAGAGCTGTACGCCAACGGCCCCCATGCCGCGACCCGTACCGTCGAGCTGGGGGACCCGAACCTGAGCGAGGAGACCTCGCGGAACGTCGAGCTGACCCTGCGCAAGTTCGCCGGCCGCACCCACTTCAGCCTCAGCGTCTACCGCAACCAGATCGATGACTTCATCTACGCGGCGGACACCGGGCGCGACATCGGCGGCGAGATGCGCGAGATCCAGTACCGCCAGCAGGATGCCGTGCTGACCGGCGCCGAGGGCGAGGTGGGCTATCGCTTCAGCGATGACACCGACGTCACGCTCTTCGGCGACCGCGTGCGTGGCCGCCTGCGCAGCGGCGGCGGGGACCTGCCGCGCATCCCGGCCGATCGCCTGGGCATCCGCCTCGATCAGCGCCTGGCACCGGCCCTCGCCGGGCAGCTGGAGTTCTACCGCGTGCAGCGCCAGGACCAGCTCGCCGACTACGAGACCCGTACCGGCGGCTACAACATGCTCGGTGCCGCGCTGACCTACACCGGCAAGCTGGAGATGGCCGACTACGAGCTCTACCTCAAGGGGAGCAACCTGCTGGATGCCGAAGGGCGCAACCACAGCTCCTTCATCAAGGACGAGGTGCTACTCCCGGGGCGCAACCTGACCATGGGCGTGCGCCTGGCTTTCTGAGCCAAAGTGCCGGCTGCTCTGACGAGTAGCCGGTTGCACCTTTTGGCAGAAAGTTCCCTTTATCGGACTATCCGGAAATGAAATCAGAGGATTGTGTAAGAAAGTCGAGGTGCCACCTCTCTACATTCCACGCTTCCTGATTTTCAGCCCGCCTTCATCGACGGTTTGGGCTGTACTGAATCCAACGCGATGGTCATGAAGACCAACGGGTAGCGCACCCGGGAATCACGCCTTTCCATGTGCAGGCGCTGTACCCGAACGGGCCCCATGTCCTGATGAGGTGGCCGCCCGGCACCCCGCGGCGGTTAATCCACGCACCGTCCTGGGCGGACGGTGCGTCAGCCAAGAGGCCAGGTATTTCTGTACATGTTCGCGAGGGCCGCTCCCCATGAGCAGGGCCTTCGATGACGGGTGGGGCCGGATCGCCTCGCTTGAAGTTCGATCGGACGTGAATCGGCTATTGGCCGACAGGGTCGAGAAGCCAAGCGGTCATCGCCACGCGCGGTCGCCAAACAATCACCACGGGAGCAGATCACCCTCAGCTCCCGAATAACAACAAACGAGCAGGGGAGACCCCATGACACTCAGCAACCCGATGCTGATCACGTTCGTGATCTATATCGCCGCCATGGTACTGATCGGCCTGGCCGCCTACCGTTCCACCAACAACCTGTCCGACTACATCCTCGGGGGCCGCAGCCTCGGCAGCTTCGTCACCGCGCTGTCCGCTGGCGCTTCCGACATGAGCGGCTGGCTGCTGATGGGCCTGCCCGGCGCCATCTACCTCTCGGGCCTGTCCGAGGCCTGGATCGCCATCGGCCTGATCGTCGGCGCCTACCTCAACTGGCTGCTGGTGGCCGGCCGCCTGCGGGTGCAGACCGAGCACAACGGCAACGCCCTGACCCTGCCGGACTTCTTCACCAACCGCTTCGAAGACCACAGCCGCATCCTGCGCATCTTCTCCGCCGTGGTGATCCTGGTGTTCTTCACCATCTACTGCGCCTCCGGCATCGTCGCCGGTGCCCGCCTGTTCGAAAGCACCTTCGGCCTGTCCTACGGGACCGCGCTGTGGGCCGGCGCCGCCGCCACCATCGCCTACACCTTCATCGGTGGCTTCCTGGCGGTGAGCTGGACCGACACCGTGCAGGCGACCCTGATGATCTTCGCCCTGATCCTCACCCCGGTCGTGGTGATGATGATCAACGGCGGCATCGATCCGACCTTCGCCGCCATCGAACTGCAGGACGCTGCCCACTTCGACATGCTCAAGGGCGCCACCTTCATCGGTGTGATCTCGCTGATGGCCTGGGGCCTGGGCTACTTCGGCCAGCCGCACATCCTGGCGCGCTTCATGGCCGCTGACTCGGTCAAGTCCATCCCCAACGCCCGCCGCATCTCCATGACCTGGATGATCGCCTGCCTGGGCGGCGCGGTTGCCGTCGGTTTCTTCGGCATCGCCTACTTCTCCGCTCACCCGGATGTGGCCGGCCCGGTCACCGCCAACCCCGAACGCGTGTTCATCGAACTGGCCAAGCTGCTGTTCAACCCCTGGGTGGCCGGCGTGCTGCTGTCCGCCATCCTGGCGGCCGTGATGTCCACCCTGAGCTGCCAGCTGCTGGTGTGCTCCAGCGCCCTGACCGAAGACTTCTACAAGGCCTTCTTCCGCAAGAACGCCAGCCAGAACGAACTGGTCTGGGTCGGCCGCGCCATGGTGCTGCTGGTGGCCGTGATCGCCATCGCCATCGCCTCCAACCCCGAGAGCAAGGTGCTGGGCCTGGTGTCCTACGCCTGGGCCGGCTTCGGCGCCGCCTTCGGCCCGGTGGTGATTCTCTCCCTGGTGTGGAAGGGCATGACCCGCAACGGTGCCCTGGCGGGCATGGTGCTGGGCGCCGTCACCGTGATCCTGTGGAAGAACTTCTTCGGCTGGACCGGTCTGTACGAAATCATCCCGGGCTTCATCCTCGCCACCCTCGGCATCCTGATCTTCAGCCGCATCGGCGCCGCGCCGTCGGATTCGATGATCAAGCGCTTCGACGCCGCCGAGAAGGAATACCAGGACGCCAGCGCCTGACCGGCGTCCTCCAGCGGGGCACAGACCCCGCCTGACGATTGCGATAGCGCCTCAACGGCCCACGTCCTCCCCGACCTGGGCCGTTTTTTTATGCCCGCGCCACGGGCATCGGCTTCAGGCCGGAGGCGGTACGGCTCCCGCTTCCCGGCCCAACCAGTCGGAAAACGCCTTGACCGGAGGGTGGCGCTCGCGACCCGGCACGCACAGGGTGGAGTAACCGGCGCCCTCGACGCTGACCTCGGGTCGGTAGGGCACCAGCAGCCCGCTGGCGATGCTCTCGGACACCAGGATCGAACTCGCCAGCACCAACCCCTGGCCGGCGATGGCGGCTTGCAGGGCGTAGTGCTCCTCGTCGTACTCGCGCTGTGGCGCGCTTTCCAGCAGGTGCTGCGCGCCGGCGGCCTGGCACCAGGCCTTCCAGCCCAGCTCGTAGAGCTGCGGGCTGCGCCAGCGGATGGTGATCAGCGTGGGCACCTGGTTGCCCAGGTTGTCCACCAGCGCGGGCGCGCCGTAGACGCCGAAGCGCTCATCCAGCAGGCACTGGCTGTGCAGGCTGGGGTAGTGCGTGGTGCCGTAGCGGATCACCAGGTCGATGCTCGCGTCTTGGTGCAGGTCCACCAGGGTGTTGCTGGTGTCCAGGCGCAGGCGGATCGCCGGGTACTCGGCGTAGAAACGCCCCAGGCGCGGGATCAGCCACAGCGCGGCAAAGGCCGGGGTGGTGGAGATCGTCAGCTGGCCGCTGCTGGGCTGGGGCCGCAGGTGATCGAGGGTCTGGCTCACATCCAGCAGGGCGCCGTGCAGGCGGCCGAACAGCTGCTGGCCGCAGGCGGTCAGCCGCACGCTGCGGGGCAGGCGCTCGAACAGCGGCACGCCGAGCCAGCCCTCCAGGCTGCGGATCTGGTGGGAGACCGCCGTCGGCGTCACCGCCAGCTCCTCGGCGGCCGCCTTGAAGCTCAGCTGGCGCGCGGCGGATTCGAAGGTGCGCAGCGCGGTGAGGGGCAGGTTGGCGAACATACAGTCCCCATGGATGAAATGGATTCATCTCGATGAACTAACGCTCATTTGTCCGCGAATGCGGAGAAACCTAGCTTAGTGCCTGTTCCAGGGCCGGTCACCGGCCTTGATGAGCCCACTGCACCCAGGAGTCAGAGATGAGCCAAATTCTTTCCATTCAAGGCAGCCCCCGTGGCGAGCGCTCCCACTCGCGCCGCCTGCAGGAGACCTTCCTTGCCGCGTGGCAAGCACAGCGCAGCGAGCGCCAGGTGGTGCGACGCGAGGTGGGACGAGCCCCCATCGCCCCGCTGACCGAAGGCTGGATCGCCGCCGCCTTCCACCCCGAGCCGGAGAGTCGCAGCGAGGTGATGAAAGCCGACCTGGCCTTGAGCGACCAGTTGGTGGATGAGTTGCTGGCCGCTGATCGCCTGGTGATCTCCGCCCCGATGTACAACTTCGGCGTGCCCAGTGGGGTCAAGGCCTGGATCGACCAGATCGTGCGCATCCGCCGCACCTTCGACTTCGATCCGGGGCGGCCGGGCAACCCCTATACGCCGCTGGTGCTGGGGCGCAAGGCGCTGGTCATCACCACCCGGGGTGACCATGGCTACGGGCCGGGCGGTGCCAACGCCCACATGAACCATGCCGACACCTACCTGCGCACGGTATTGGGCTACATCGGCATCAGCGACGTGACGGTGGTGGCGGTGGAGAACGACGAGTTCGGCGGCGCGGCCTTCGAGCAGTCCTACCAGCGCGCCGAGCGTGCCCTGGTCGAACTGGCCGAGGGGTTCTGAGGTGCCCGCCATGGCCTGGACATACCTGCTGGTCGCCGCCGTCTTCGAGGTGCTCTTCGCCATGGGCATGAAGTACGCGGAGGGCTTCACCCGGCCGCTGCCCAGCGCCTTGGTGATCGTGGCCGCTGTCGCCGGCATCTACTTCCTGACCCTGTCGATGCGCGTGCTGCCGGTGAGCGTCGCCTACCCGGTGTGGACGGCCATCGGCAGCCTCGGCACCGTCATCCTCGGCGTGGTGCTGCTGGGGGAGTCCTTCACGCCGGTGAAGGGGCTGTCGGTGGTGCTGATCGTGGCAGGCGTGGCTGGCCTGAAGGGCGGCGCGGGTTGAGAGCCGGGCGCTCAGCGCCCGGCGTCGTGCTCCTTCGCCTCGACGAAGGCCCGCAACCAGGCCGCCAGGCGACCCGGACGGGCCAGCAGCTGCCAGTGGCCGGCGTCCACCTCGCGCCGCAGCAGGTCCGGGACCCAGCGTTCCAGGCCGTCGAACAGCTGGGGTCGCACGTAGCGGTCACGGGTCTGCACCACCAGTTGCACCGGCACCCGGGTGGGGCGTTGGCGAGCGGCGAACAGGCGCGGCATGAAGTTGGCGCGGTAGAGCTTCACCCCGTGCTGGCCGTCGGCCAGCTGGTGCGGGTTGCGCTCCGGCTCGCGGATGCGCTCCATCTGCCGCATCACGGCCGGCCAGGCGCGCGCCAGGCCCAGCCGCCAGCAGAGTTCCGGCAGCCAGGGCGTCTGGAAGAAGGCGATGTACCAGGAGCTGGCCAGTTGCCCGAGCGCCTGCAGCCAGCCGCGTGGGGCGAGGCGCCCGAAGCGGGCGCGCATCCAGTGGCCGACGTGGTCCAGGCAGGGCCCGGAGAGGCTGGTGTAGGAGGCCAGCAGCGGCTCGAAGCGCGGATCGGTCACCGCCTCCCAGCTCTGGATCGAGCCCCAGTCATGGGCCACCAGGTGCACCGGGCGGTCCGGGCTGTGGGCGCGGATCACCGCTTCGAGGTCGTTGGCCAGGTGCACCAGGCGGTAGTCCCGCACCCGCCGGGGCGCTTCGGAGTCACCGGCGCCGCGCACGTCGTAGGCGATGATCCGGTAGTCGGCGGCCAGTTCGCGCACCAGCGGCAGCCAGACCCGGTGGTTGTCGGGGTAGCCGTGCACCAGCAGCAGCACAGGGCCCTTGGCGTTGCCCCATTGGTAGGTGGCCAGGCGTACGCCATCGCCCTGGACGAGGGTGCGCTGGGGTTCGAGGTTGAGCGGTGCGTTCATGGGCGTGCTCCCGGGCGTGAGGTGGGCCTGGGGCACGGATCGTGACATCAGGCGATGTCACTGATTGTCAGTGAGACGCCGGCGCCTGGCCAGTTGCCGCGCCCGCAGCGTTACCCCGTTACCGCCCGCCTGAAGACCTTGCCGCACCTGGCTTTGCGCGCTTCTGCGGGGTGCCGGGCGGGAAGGGGTGGCAGCAAGTCCAGCCATAGGATGGGGCGGGGTGGGCGTGTTGTTGGCGGTCCGGGGGCGGGGCTATGATCCGCCCCCATGAAGACACCCCAACCCTTCCTGTCCCGCCTGCTGGCCCGTACGCCAGCCGAGGGGGATGCCCCGCCCGAGGCGGCGGAATACACCGTCGACGAACTGGCCCGCGAGGCCGGCACCACCGTGCGCAACCTGCGGGCCTACCAGGACCGGGGCCTGCTGCCGCCGCCGGAGCGTCGCGGGCGGGTGGGCATCTACAACGGCGGGCACCTGTCGCGGCTGCTGCTGATCGGCCAGTTGCTGGAGCGCGGCTACAGCATCGCCAGCATCCGCGAGCTGCTGGAGGCCTGGGAGCAGGGGCGCGATCTGGCCCATGTGCTGGGCCTGGACGCTGCCATTGCCGGGGCCTGGGGCCAGCCGGAGCCGACCCGCCTGGGCTTCGACGAGCTGATTGCACTGTTCGGCGAGGCGCTGACCGACGACACCCTGGACCGTGCCCGCGAGCTGGGGCTGGTGGAGTTCGCCGGGGATCACCTGCGGGTGCTGAACCCGCGCATCTTCAACGCCGGGGTGCAGCTGCACCGCTCCGGCATCCCGCTGGCGGTGCTGCTGGAGCAGTTCGCGCTGATCCGCCAGCAGGTGGCGCCGGTGGCCGATGGCATCGTCGGCATGATCGTCGCCCACCTGGTCAACCCGCTGCTCAGCAGCAGCCTGCCCCACGTTTCCGAGCTGGAGGCGCTGAACCGGCAACTGCTGGCCCTGCGTCCGCTGGTGGAGGAGGTGGTGGACAGCGAGTTGGCGCGGGGGCTGCAGGCGTCGGCCAACCAGGAGCTGGGTGGCCGTGTCGGTGAACTGCTGAAGGGCTTCCTGAAGAGCTAGGGTGCGCCGGTTGCCGGGGCATCCTTGGCGGTGAAGGCTTCGACCCTGTTACGGCCCTGGTGCTTGGCCTTGTAGAGCGCCACATCCGCATTCCCGACCAGGGCTTCTTCACGGGCCACCGGCTGTTCGGTGGAGGCCACGCCGATGCTCACCGTGAGGTAGCCGCGCTGCGCGCCGGCATGGGGGACCTGTAGGGTCTCGATGGATGCGCGGATGCGTTCGGCGATGGCCTGGGCCGTGGCCAGGTCGGTGCCGGGCATGACCACGGTGAACTCCTCCCCGCCAAAGCGTGCGACGAAATCGCAGTGCTCGCGGATGCTGCCGCGCATGGCCTCGGCCACCTGGCGGATGCAGGTGTCGCCGGCCAGGTGGCCATAGCGGTCGTTGTAGAGCTTGAAGTGGTCGATATCCAGCATCAGCACGCTCAGCGGCGCGTGGGTGCGGGCGCAGCGGTGCCACTCGCGCTTGAGGGTTTCGTCCAGGTGGCGCTTGTTGGCGATGCGGGTCAGGTCGTCGGTGCGGCTCAGCACCGCCAGCTCCTGGTTGGCCAGGGCGTACTTGTGCGCCAGCACCTGGTGCTCCCAGGCCAGCTTGAGGGCCTCGTTGAAGCGGATCTGCAGGCGCCGGCCCATCTCGGCGATGAAGGGGCACACCACCCAGGCGGAGATGGCGAGGAAGCGCGCCTGGGGCTCCGGGTCGAGGGCGTAGGCGATGCCCAGCAGGGTGAACATCGGCACGTGGAAGGCCAGGTGGGCCGGCCAGTAGGAGACGTTGCTCATCGCCACCATCACCGAGGCCAGGGCGATGCAGCCGTAGATCACGTCCTCATAGGCGGTGCCGTAGCCCATCAGCCAGATGGCGCCGAAGCCCCAGGCGAGGCCGACCGCGCCGCACTGGCACATGGTCAGGCGGGCCCAGGCGAGCGGGGTGAAGCGTTGCGGGTTGCGGCGCCAGGCCGCCACCAGCCAGAGCCGCACGCCCATCAGCAGCACCAGCACCAGCAGCCAGACGCAACGCCCGAACAACGGGGCGCTGGCGTGGTAGACGCCGAACACCATGGTGCCGGAGAAGACGTTGCCCACCGCCGTGGCCGGGCTGGTGGAGAAGAGGGTGGCGACCCGTTCGGCGAGGTAGTCCTCGGCGGGGCGTTCGGGCAGGGGCGGCATGACTGCGGCCTGCCCGGTCTGGAGTGGCATCGACGGCATTCCTGGATTTCGTGGCGCTTCTTATACCGCGATGCCTGGAAAGCGGGAACTGCGTCACATCGGTTGGCGATTGCCCGTCAGCGCAGCGTCACGTGGCGGCTGATCAGCGCCCGCAGCGCGGCGGGCTTCACCGGCTTGGCGAGGTAGTCGAGCCCCGCCGCGTGGACTTCCGCCACCAGCTCGGCGCGGGCGTCGGCGCTGATCACCACGCCGGGCACCGGGCCGCCCATGCGGGTGCGCAGCCAGCCCATCAGCTCGGTGCCGGTCTCGCCTTCGTCGAGGTGGTAGTCCACCAGCACCAGTTCCGGGCGCACGGCTTCCTCCAGCAACTGCTCGCACTCCAGGCGGTTGCGCGCGGTCCAGACGCGGCAGCCCCAGCGTGACAGCAGGCTGTCCATGCCGGTGAGGATGCTGTCCTCGTTGTCGATGCACAGCACCTGGGTGCCGTTAAGGGCCTGGCCGGCGCCTTCCTGCGGCTGGCGGGCCGGGGCCGGGCGGGCCTGGCGTGCCACGGGCACGGTGACGCTGAAGACGCTGCCCTTGCCGGGCCAGGAGCGCACCTCCAGCCGGTGGCCGAGCACGCGGCAGAGGCCGTCGGCAATCGCCAGACCCAGGCCCAGGCCCTTCTCGGCACGGGTCTGGTGGCTGTCGAGGCGCTTGAACTCCTCAAAGATGACCTTGCGCTTGTCCTCGGGGATGCCGGGGCCGCGGTCCCAGACTTCCAGGCGCAGGGCGTCGCCCTCGCGGCGCACGCCCAGCAGCACGTGGCCCTTGGCGTAGCGGAAGGCGTTGGTGAGGAAGTTCTGCAGCACCCGGCGCAGCAGCTTGGCGTCGCTCTCGATGTTCAGCCGGCTGCCGCACAGGCGGAACTGCACGCCCTGTTCCTGGGCCAGGGCCTTGAACTCGGCTCCCAGGGTGTCGAACAGGCTGGCCAGGGGGAAGGTGGTGCGGTCGGGGGTGATGCGGCCGCTTTCCAGGCGTGAGATGTCCAGCAGGTCGGTGATCAGGTCCTCGGCCGAACGCAGCGAGCTGTCGAGGTGCCCCACCAGTTCGCGGGCCTCGGGGGGCAGCGCTTCCAGCTGGTGGGCGAGGGCGGCGGAGAACAGCCGCGCGGCGTTCAGCGGCTGCATCAGGTCGTGGCTGACGGCGGCGAGGAAGCGGGTCTTCGACTGGTTGGCGGCCTCGGCCGTGCCCTTGGCCTCGATCAGCGCCTGGTTCAGCTGGGACAGCTCCTGGGTGCGCTCGACGACGCGCTGCTCCAGGCTTTCGTTGGATTCCTTGAGGGCGTGCTCGGCCTCGCGGAAGGCGGTGATGTCGGTGAAGCTCATGACGAAGCCGCCGCCGGGCATGGGGTTGCCGATCAGCTCGATGACCCGGCCGTTGGGGAACATCCGTTCCGAGGTGTGGGCGTTGCCCTGGCGCATCCAGTACAGCCGGCGGGAGACATGGGCTTCGGCATCACCGGGGCCGCACAGGCCGCGCTCGGCGTTGTAGCGGATGATGTCGGCGATGGGCCGGCCGACGCTGATCAGCCCTTCCGGGTAGTCGAACAGCTCCAGGTAGCGGCGGTTCCAGGCCACCAGGCGCAGGGACTGGTCCACCACGCTGATGCCCTGGGTGATGTTCTCGATGGCGCCCTGCAGCAGGGCGCGGTTGAACTGCAGCACCTCGGAGGCTTCGTCGACGATGCGCACGACGTCCTCCACCTGCATCTCGCGGCCTTCGATGGCGGCCTTCACCACTGCGCGGGCTGAGGAGGCGCCGAGCACGCCGGCCAGCAGCCGTTCGGTGTGGGTGATCCAGTCCTGGTTGGCGTTCTGCGTGGGGGTGAAGCTGGTGCCCTGGCGGTAGGCGAAGCGGGCGAAGCTCTGCCGTGCGCGTTCCTCGCCGACGAAGCGGGCGGCGAGCATCAGCAGGTCCTCCACCTGCACCGCCAGCAGCGAGCGGCCGCTGGGGCGTGCCGAGACCACCTGGCCGATGAAGCGGCTGGCCTGCCAGTGTTCGGAGACGCGGGTGCGGGAGAGCAGCGAGACCCAGGCGAACAGCAGCCAGTTGCCGGCCAGGGAAATGACCACGCCCTGGGTCTGCGGGTCGATGGGCAGGTGCAGCGGGTTGGCCATCAGCCAGGCCAGGCCGGGGAAGGCCTCCAGCGGCCAGCCGAGGCCGCGCGCCACCAGCGGCAGCACCAGGGTGTAGGCCCAGAGCGCGGAGCCGGTGGCCAGCCCGGCGAACACGCCACGGCGGTTGGCCTGCTTCCAGTACAGGGCGCCGGCCATGGCCGGGCCGAGCTGGGCGATGGCGGCGAAGGCGATCTGGCCGATGGTGGCCAGGCTCGCGGTGGAGCCCAGCAGGCGGTAGCTGACGTAGCCCAGCAGGATGATCACCACGATGCTGATGCGGCGCACCGAGAGCATCCAGTGGCGGAACACCTCGAACGGCCGCTCGGCGTTCTGCCGGCGCAGCAGCCAGGGCAGCAGCATGTCGTTGGAGACCATGGTCGAGAGGGCCACGGCTTCGACGATCACCATGCCGGTGGCCGCCGAGGCGCCACCGATGAAGGCCATCAGGGCCAGCGCCGGGTGGGCCTCGGCCAGGGGCAGGCTGATGACGAAGGAGTCCGGCATCACGCCGGCGGGCAGCAGCATCATGCCGGCCAGGGCGATGGGCACGACGAACAGCGCGGCCAGGGCCAGGTACACCGGGAACACCCAGCGGGCGGTGCGCAGGTCGCGGGCGTCGATGTTCTCCACCACCGCCACGTGGAACTGCCGGGGCAGGCAGACGAAGGCGGTCATGGCCACGGCGGTCTGCACGATGAGGGTCGGCCATTCCACCGGGTGGTTCCAGAAGTTTTCCAGCCGCGGGGCGAGCAGGGCGCGGCGGGTCAGGTCGTCGAAGCCGTCGAAGAGCACGAAGCTGACGTAGGTGCCCACCGCGAGGAATGCCAGCAGCTTGATCAGCGATTCGAAGGAAATCGCCATCACCATGCCCCGGTGGTGCTCGGTGGCGTCGAGGTTGCGGGTGCCGAAGAGGATGGTGAACAGGGCCAGCACCAGGGACACGATCAGCGCCGTGTCCTGGGCGCGGGTGCCGGTGGAGTCCGCGCCGGAGCCCACCAGCAGGTTGACGCCGAGGACGATGCCCTTGAGCTGCAGGGCGATGTAGGGCAGCACGCTGACCAGGCAGATCAGCGCCACCACCACCGCCAGCGCCTGGGACTTGCCGTAGCGGGCGGCGATGAAGTCGGCGATGGAGGTGATGTTCTCCTGCTTGCTGATCAGCACCATCTTCTGCAGCACCCAGGGGGCGAACACCATCAGCAGGATGGGCCCCAGGTAGATGGGCAGGAAGGCCCAGATCTGTCCGGCGGCCTGGCCGACGGCGCCGAAGAAGGTCCAGCTGGTGCAGTACACCGCCAGCGACAGGCTGAACATCAGGGCACGCGCCCGGGGCGGCATCGGGGCGCTGCGGCGATCGCCGTAGAAGGCGATGCTGAACAGCACCGCCATGTAGAGGAGGGCGACCGCGGCGATCAGCCCGCTGGACAACGACATGCAGACTCCGGAGGAAAAAGGGCGGGCAGGGCCCGGGCACAGGCTGCAGTTTCGCACCAAAGGTCATTTCCGTCAGGCGGCTGCTACCAAGGTCGCAGGCGGACTTGAGCGCCTCTTGCCGGGCTGTTAGCTTGGCTTGCCGCGCCGGGCCTGGAGCCCGCCGCAGCCCTGCCAGGCAACCGCGTCCGGTTGTCGCGTAGAACGGGCAGGGGTTATTCGCCTGAGGAGGGCGCAGATGTTCAATCCGCAACCGGTCACCCTGCAGCGTGGCGCATTGCGCCTGGAGCCACTGGGGGAGGCCGATGTCAGCGAGCTGGCGGCCCTGGCCGAAGCCAATCGCAACGAACTGGTCTACATGAGCGGCCCGCTGCGGCCGGACTGGTACCGGCAGGGCATCGCCCAGCAGCGCGAAGGCCAGGCCGTGGTGTTCGCCATCCGCCTGGGTGACCGCCTGGTGGGCACGAGCCGATTCGCCGAATTCATGCCGGCCCTGCCCGCCGTGGAGATCGGCTGGACCTGGCTGGCCGGCAGCGAGCACGGCACTGGCCTCAACGCCTCGATCAAGTACCTGATGCTGCGCCACGCCTTCGAGGAGTGGCAGGTGGTGCGGGTGCAGCTGAAGACCGCCGGCAGCAACCTGCGCTCGCAACGGGCCATCGAGAAGCTCGGCGCGGTGCGTGAGGGTGTGTTGCGCAATCACCGTCGCCTGGCCGACGGGCGCCTGGACGACAGCGTCATGTTCAGCATCACCGACCACGAGTGGCCGGCGGTGAAGCAGGCCCTGGAAGCTGCATTCGTCCAATGAGTACGGGCGGTGAGCGCACGCGCTTCTGGCAGGCCAGTGCGCTGAGCGGGGTTGAGCTCCTGCATGCGCGCTACATCCAGCATCGCTTCTCGCCCCACGTGCACGAAGGCTACGTCTTCACCATCCTCGAGTCCGGGGCCCAGCGCTTCCGCCACCGCGGCAGCGACCACCTGGCCGCCGTCGGCAGCATGGTGCTGATCAACCCGGACGAGCTGCACACCGGCTCCAAGGCCCACGAGGAAGGCTGGCGCTACCGGGGGTTCTACCCCGACCTGCACCGGGTGACCGATGTGCTGGACGAACTGGAGATCGCCACCGGCGGGCTGCCCACCTTCGCCGACAGCGTGCTGCATGACCCCGAGGTGACCCGCCGCTTCCTCGATCTGCACTGCCTGCTGGAGCGCAATGCCTCCGCCCTGGAGCAGCAGGTGGCCTGGCGCGAGGCGATCCTGCTGCTGTTCAGCCGCCACGCGCGCATCGGTGCGCCACGGCCAGCGGGGCAGGAGCCCCAGGCCGTGGCGCTGGCCCGCGAGGTGCTGGCGGCGCGCCTGGCCTCGCCGCCATCCCTGGAGGAGCTGGCCGCCCTGGTGGGGCTTTCGCCGTTCCACTTCGCCCGGGTCTTCCAGCGTGCCACCGGGATGCCGCCCCACGCGTGGCTCAAGCAGCGTCGCCTGGAGCAGGCGCGGGCCATGCTGCGCAGCGGTTGCGCGCCGTTGTCGGTGGCGATGCAGTTGGGCTTTGCCGACCAGAGCCACCTGACCCGTCAGTTCAAGCAGACCTATGGTGTAGGTCCCGGCGAATACCGGACCGCCAGCGCAAGATCGTTCAAGACCGACTGAGCGCCGGCTGGCAGAGTACGGGGACAAGGAGAATCCCATGTCCCGCTCTACAGAATTCCTCCGCGGCGTTCGCGACATCGTGCCGATGCTCATCGGCGCCATGCCCTTCGGCATCATCTACGGCACCCTGGCCGCCGGGGCCGGCCTCGATGCCTGGCAGACCCTCGGCATGTCCCTGCTGGTGTTCGCCGGCTCGGCCCAGTTCATCGCCATCACCCTGCTGGGCGGTGGTGCCGGGGTGGCGGTGGTGCTGCTCACCACCCTGGTGGTGAACCTGCGCCACGCCCTCTACAGCGCCACCCTGCAACCCTTCGTGCGGCACCTGCCGCGGCGCTGGCGCCTGCTGCTGGCCTTCTGGCTCACCGACGAGGCGTTCGCCGTGGTGCAGCATCGTTATGCAGAGGAGGACGACTCGCCGCTCAAGCACTGGTACTTCCTCGGTGCTGCGCTGGCGATGTACCTGAGCTGGGTGTCCTACACCCTGGTGGGGGTGGTGTTCGGCCAGGCGGTGCCCAATCTCGCGGCCTGGGGGCTGGACTTCGCCATGCTGGCGACCTTCATCGGCATCGTCGTGCCCATGCTGCGCAATCGTCCGCAGGTGGCGGCGGCGCTGGTGGCCGGTGCGGTGGCGGTGGCGTGTCAGGGCCTGCCCTACAAGCTCGGGCTGATGGCCGCGGCGCTGGCCGGCATCGTGGTGGGCGTGGTGCTGGAGCGCCGTGATCGCCTTGACCTGCTGGGGGAGACCCTGTGATGGAAACCTGGTTGCTGATCCTCGGCATGGCCGCGATCACCTTCGCCATTCGCTACAGCCTGTTCGCCTGGCCGGACCTGCGCTTCCCGCCGGTGGTGCGCCAGGGGCTGCACTACGTGCCCACGGCGGTGCTCACCGCCATCGTGGTACCGGGCATGCTGATGCCTGACGGCGAGCACCTGGCCCTGGCGCTGGACAACGCCTACCTGCTGGGCGGGTTGGGCTGCATCCTCATCGCCGCGCTGACCCGGCACCTGCTGGCGACCATCCTCGGTGGGTTGCTGCTGTTCTTCGCGCTGCGGGCGTACCTGGGGCAGTTGCCGTTGTAGGGGGGAGAAATCCGCGCCGTTTCAAACATCCTCGCGGCAGATGTGGCTTTCCGACCGGGTCCTGATGTCCAATCAGCGATGTGCGATTCCCTGCGGGGCGCATTCTCGCCAACCATCAGGTACCAAGGACGATGAGCCAACATTCGCAATTCGCTCTGCTGGGCACGCGGCGCTTCCTGCCGTTCTTCGTGACCCAGCTGCTCGGGGCCTTCAACGACAACATCTTCAAGCAATCGCTGATCCTGGCGATCCTCTACAAGCTGGCGATCTCCGGCGACAAGGGGATCTACGTCAACCTCTGCGCGCTGTTGTTCATCCTGCCGTTCTTCCTGTTTTCCGCCCTGGGTGGCCAGTTCGGCGAGAAGTACGCCAAGGACGCCCTGATCCGTGCCATCAAGCTGGCGGAGATCGCCATCATGGCGGTCGGTGCGCTGGGCTTCTTCTTCGACAACCTCTGGCTGCTGCTGGCGGCGCTGTTCGCCATGGGCACCCACTCGGCGCTGTTCGGCCCGGTGAAGTACTCGATCCTGCCCCAGACCCTGCGCGAGCAGGAGCTGGTGGGGGGCAACGCGCTGGTGGAGATGGGCACCTTCCTGGCGATCCTCGCCGGCACCATCGGCGCGGGCGTCATGATGTCCGCGTCGCACTACGAGCCGATCGTGGCCGGCGCCATCCTGCTTACCGCCTGCCTGGGCTACCTGGCCAGCCGGGGCATTCCCCGTGCGGCGGCGGCCATGCCGGAGCTGAAGCTGGAGTGGAACATCTTCGTGCAGTCCTGGCGCATCCTGCGGCTGGGCCTGGAGCAGCGGCCGTCGGTGTCGCGCTCGCTGGTGGGCAACTCCTGGTTCTGGTTCCTCGGCGCCATCTACCTGACGCAGATCCCGGCCTACTCGAAGGACCTGCTGTACGGCGACGAGAGCGTGGTGACGCTGATCCTCACGGTGTTCTCGGTGGGCATCGCCATGGGGTCGATGCTTTGCGAGCGCCTCTCCGGCGGCAAGGTGGAAATCGGCCTGGTGCCCTTCGGCTCCATCGGCCTGACGGTGTTCGGCATCCTGCTGTGGTGGCACTCCGGCGGCTTCCCCCAGGGCGCCCAGCCCCATGACTGGCTGGCCGTGCTGAGCGAGCCGCAGGCGTGGATGATCCTGGCGGACATCTTCGGCATCGGCCTGTTCGGCGGCTTCTACATCGTGCCGCTGTATGCGCTGATCCAGTCGCGCACCGCAGAGAACGAGCGGGCGCGGGTGATCGCGGCCAACAACATCCTCAACGCCTTGTTCATGGTGGTTTCGGCCATCGCCTCGATCCTGTTCCTGAGCGTCGCCAAGCTGTCGATCCCGCAGCTGTTCCTGGTGGTGTCGCTGATGAACATCGCGGTGAACAGCTACATCTTCAAGATCGTCCCCGAGTTCAGCATGCGCTTTCTGGTGTGGCTGCTCGGCCACTCCATGTACCGCGTGCACCATCGCGGCCTGGAGGCGATCCCGGAGGAGGGCGCGGCGCTGCTGGTGTGCAACCACGTGTCCTTCGTCGATGCGCTGCTGATCGGCGGCGCGGTGCGCCGGCCGGTGCGCTTCGTCATGTACTACAAGATCTACAACCTGCCGGTGCTCAACTTCATCTTCCGCACGGCCGGCACCGTGCCGATCGCCGGCCGCAGCGAGGACCTGCTGGTCTACGACCGCGCCTTCAAGAAGATCGACGAGTACCTGAAGGCGGGCGAGGTGGTGTGCATCTTCCCCGAGGGCAAGCTGACCGGTGATGGCGAGATGAACGAGTTCAAGAGCGGCGTGGAGCGCATCCTCGAACAGAACCCGGTGCCGGTGATCCCGATGGCGCTGCAGGGCCTGTGGGGCAGCTTCTTCAGCCGCGATCCGAACAAAGGCCTGTTCAAGCGCTTCTGGTCCCACATCAACCTGGTGGCTGGCCCGGCGCTGGCGCCGGAGACGGTGGACCGCCTCAGCTTGCAGGCGTCAGTGGCGGCGCTGCGTGGTGAGGTGCGCTGAGCGATCCGGAACGAAAAAGCCCGCCGGAAGGCGGGCTTTTTCATGGGCGCGATTCAGGTGCTCATCTTGAGCCCGATCAGCCCGCAGATGATCAGCGCGACGCTGCCCAGGCGCATCAGCGCGACCGACTCGCCGAACAGGATGACGCCGGCGATGACGGTGCCGACGGCGCCGATGCCGGTCCAGATCGCGTAGGCGGTACCCAGGGGCAGCTGCTTCATGGCCAGGCCCAGGAGGCCGAGGCTGATGGCCATGGCCAGCACGGTGAGGGCGGTGGGCAGCGGGCGGGTGAAGCCTTCGGTGTATTTCAGGCCGACGGCCCAACCCACTTCGAACAGGCCGGCGAAGAACAGGATGATCCAGGACATGGTGACCTCCAGAGGGGGACGGAATGTGGGGGCCGTCCCCGGGTGGTCACTGCAGCACCGCACTGAAGGCGTGGCTGGAAGTGGCAGGGCCGTCCCTGCGTTTGCGCAGTATTTTGCACATCCTGCCCGTGCGGACAAGTCCGAACGGGCAGGCGGTTGTCAGTCAATGGTGTGCGGAACGGTCGGAGTCAGGTTCGCTCATGCGTCGGAAGATCGCGGCGAGCAGTGAGCCGGACAGGTTGTGCCAAACGCTGAACAGCGCGCTCGGCACGGCGGCCAGGGGGGAGAAATGGGCGTTGGCCAGGGCTGCGCCGAGCCCGGAGTTCTGCATGCCGACCTCGATGGAGAGGGTCTTGCGCTGGGCCAGCGGCAGGCCGAAGACGCGGCCGGCGAGGTAGCCCAACGCCAGGCCGAAGCCGTTGTGCAGCACCACCACCGCCATGATCAGCAGGCCGGACTCGGCGATCTTGGCCTGGCTGGCGGCAACGACGCCGGCCACGATGGCGACGATGCACAGCACCGACACCAGCGGCAGCACCTGCTCGGCCACCTGCACCCGCGCACCCAGCAGGCGTTGCACGATGAAGCCGAGGGCAATGGGCACCAGCACTACCTGCAGGATGGACATGAACAGGGCGCTGAACTGCACCGGCAGCCAGGCCGAGGCCAGCAGCCAGATCAGCGCGGGCGTGACCAGTGGCGCCAGCAGGGTGGTGACGGCGGTGATGGCGACGGACAGCGCCACGTCCCCGCGGGAGAACCAGGTCATCACGTTCGAGGCGGTGCCGCCGGGGCAGCAGCCGACCAGGATGACGCCGACGGCGATTTCCGGCGGCAGCTGCAGCAACCAGCAGAGCAGCCAGGCCAGTCCCGGCATGATGATGAACTGGGCGAGCACGCCGATCAGCACCCACAGCGGCCGCCGCGCGACCTCGCGGAAGTCCGCTGCCTTCAGTGTCAGGCCCATGCCGAACATCACCAGCCCCAGCAACGGCACGATCCATTGGGTGATCGGCAGGAAGGGGGCCGGGACGCAGAACGCCAGTACGGCGAACAGCAGGATCCAGAGGGCGAAGGTGTTGCCGACGAAGCGGCTCAAGGCAGCGAGGGCGCGCATGGTCATTCCTTGTCGTTATTGTGAAAGCGCCGGCTCTGGGCCGGCGCTTCGGGAGGGTCAGATGCCCTGGGGTATCTCTTCGCCGCCGAGGGCGTCGAGCAGCTGGGGCAGGAACTCCACGAGCGTCAGCATCATCAGGGTGAAGCTGGCGTCCAGCTGGGCGAGGGCGTCTTCGCCGCCGTCCTGCTCGGCCTTCTCCTGCAGCAGGTCTTCGAAGCGCAGGCGCTTGATCACCAGCTTGTCGTCGAGGATGAAGGAGAGCTTGTCCTGCCAGGCCAGGGACAGCTGGGTGACCAGCTTGCCGGAGGAGAGGTGCAGCTGGATCTCGTCGCTGGTCAGGTCCTGGCGCTTGCAGCGCACCACGCCGCCGTCTTCGTCGGTGTCACGCAGCTCGCATTCGTCGAGGACGTAGAAGTCCTTGGCGGCTTCCTGGGTCTTGACCCACTCGGTGAGGGTGGCGGTGGGGGCGATCTTCACCGAGGCCGGGCGCACCGGCAGCGAGCCGATGGCTTCGCGCAGGGTGGAGAGCAGGTCCTCGGCACGCTTCGGGCTGGAAGCGTCCACCAGGATCAGGCCCTGGGCCGGGGCGATGGCGGCGAAGGTGGCCGACTTGCGGATGAAGGCGCGCGGCAGCAGGGTCTGGACGATCTCGTCCTTGAGCTGGTCGCGCTCCTTCTTGTAGACCTTGCGCATCTGCTGGGTCTCGATCTCGTCGACCTTCTCCTTCAGTGCGTCACGCACCACGCTACCGGGCAGGATGCGTTCCTCCTTGCGGGCGGCCACCAGCATGAAGCCTTCGCTCACGTGGACCAGCGGCGCGTCCGCACCTTTGCCGAAGGGCGCCACAAAGCCGTAGGTGGTCAGTTCCTGGCTGGCGCAGGGGCGCGCGGGCTTGGTGGCCAGGGCGGCCTCCAGGGCGTCGGCGTCGAAGGGCACATCCTGGGTGAGGCGGTAGACGAGCAGGTTGCGGAACCACATAAGAGGAACTCTCCGGAAACAAAGGCCGCATTATTCTCGTCCCGGGCCTGCAGGCCAACCCTGCGCTAAGCCTTTGGAACGGCTGAAAAAATTTTTTGAAAAAGGGCTTGCCAGAGTTCGAATGCATCCCTAGAATGCGCACCACTTCGAGAGTGAAGGGTGATTAGCTCAGCCGGGAGAGCATCTGCCTTACAAGCAGAGGGTCGGCGGTTCGATCCCGTCATCACCCACCAATCTCGGGGTAACGCGCAGCGGTAGTTCAGTCGGTTAGAATACCGGCCTGTCACGCCGGGGGTCGCGGGTTCGAGTCCCGTCCGCTGCGCCATATACAAAGCCCTCAGGTAGCGATACCTGAGGGCTTTTTCGTTCGTCCCGGTTTTTTCGGTGCGGTTCCGGCCCAGCTGATTGGTGGCGAAAAGCCGCAAAATCCTCGCCCTGGCGCTGAACTTATTCCCCTGTTTTCGATCCTAAGTGCCCATAGCCACTGATCGCAGCGGCCTGCTAAGCTCGCCGCTTCTTCGAACATGCCCTCACGGCGTACAGATAAGGAATCAGCATGAAACAAACTCGGTTGGCGGCAGCGGTGGCCCTGGTGGGCCTGGTGCTCGCAGGCTGCGACTCCCAGACCAGCAGCGTCGAGCTGAAGACTCCGGCCCAGAAGGCGTCCTATGGCATCGGCCTGAACATGGGCAAGAGCCTCGCCCAGGAAGGCATGGACGACCTGGATTCCAAAGCCGTCGCCCTGGGTATCGAAGACGCCATCGGCAAGAAGGACCAGCGCCTGAAGGATGAAGAGCTGGTCGAAGCCTTCGCCTTCCTGCAGAAGCGTGCCGAAGAGCGCATGACCAAGCTGAACGAAGAGTCCGCCAAGGCGGGCAAGAAGTTCCTGGAAGAGAACGGCAAGCGCAAGGAAGTCACCACCACCGCTTCCGGCCTGCAGTATGAAGTGATCAAGAAGGCCGACGGCGCTCAGCCCAAGCCGACCGACGTGGTCACTGTCCACTACGAAGGCAAGCTGACCGACGGCACAGTGTTCGACAGCTCTATCCAGCGTGGCAGCCCGATCGACCTGCCGGTGAGCGGCGTGATCCCCGGTTGGGTGGAAGGCCTGCAACTGATGCACGTCGGCGAGAAGTACAAGCTGTACATCCCGTCCGAGCTGGCTTACGGCGCGCAGAGCCCGAGCCCGGCGATCCCGGCCAACTCGGTCCTGGTCTTCGACCTGGAACTGATCGGCATCAAGGATCAGGCCGCTGACCAGGGTGCTGCTCCGCAGCAGTAATGCCCGGTCGACCAGACGCCCCGCCTAGCGGGGCGTTTTCGTTTGTGCCTTTCTTTCGATAGGCGCTCCTGACCGTAACGGGACTGCGGGTTACCAAACGAACCCCGGCTCGACCGGCAGGTCTGAAAGGGGGTGGAGGCACGCCACCCTGTTACGGTTATGCACATGGTCGTGCAGTCACGGATTTGTCACTGCGACGGGCTGCCGCAGCGACTAGACAAAAAATCAACTGGTTGATTTAGCTGGCTTTTTCGGCGTGGCGAAAAAATCGCCGATCTGAGCGGAGGCCTCGTGGCGCGGGGCTTTCATGGCGTAATCAATACACTGTCAACAAGGTTATCCACAGGATCTGTGAGTAACCGCCGAAGAGCCCGTCCCATGCGGTTCGGAGAGTCGAGACGATGAAGGCACCCTGGAATTTCGAGCGTTACCTGCCCCTGGCCGGCCGATTCCTGGCTCGCGGACGGCTACCGGCCTTGCTGTTGGCCGTCACCCGAAAGAGTGCCCGCCAAGGTGGTCGTCTGGGTGGCGCACGGGAGGACCTGAAGCTGCTGATGGCACTCTGCGTGGCACGGGTTCGCGGGCAGTATCGGGATCTGAGCCCCAAGGCGCTGCTGTCGGTGGTGGCTGGGCTGGTCTACTTCCTGACGCCGGTGGATGCGATCCCCGATTGGGTGCTGGGGGCGGGCCTGATCGACGACCTCGCGGTGCTGGCCTGGGTCATGCGCACCTGGGGCCAGGAGCTGGAGGCATTCCGCCGCTGGCGCGATGCCCAGGCACCGGAGGTGGTGGCGCGTCTGGAGCAACTCCCCGCACCGCAGGAGCTGTCGGAGGAATTCAGCTGATCCGGTGGGTCTGCCTACCCGGTCATGCTCCGTTCATGTAGGACCCCGTAGGCCGATTCGCCCTGTTAAGATGGCCGCCTGCAAGGAAGGTGCTGAGACGTCGGCACTGCTGTCCACGGGAGTTGCAATGAACGTGCAAGTGATCATGCGTGACGGCGAAGCAGAATACGCCGTATTGCCTTGGGCCGATTACCAGGCGCTGCTGCAGGCCGCCGGACAGGCCACACCCGCTTCGGCCCCCGCCGATACCCATCCCCTGCGCGAGCTACGGGCACTGCGCGAGGCGCGTGGCCAGAGCATCGAGCAATTGGCGCGTGCGGTGGGCATCAGCCCGGTCTACCTGGGGTTGATCGAGGAGGGCGAGCGCGAGCCCGATGCCGCCATCCAGCGGTCCCTGGCCGTGACCCTGGGGATCGCCGGCTGGGAGGTGCAATGAGCGTACGCATCAGTCGCCAGCACTGGCAGTCGCTGTTGAATGAGCTGGATGATGCGCGGCGCCAGCGGCATCTCCTGACCTACCGGGCCCTGGTGGAGCGCCTGCAACTGCCGAGCCCGGCGATGCAGACCCTCACCGCTGCCCTGGAACACCTGGCGGCGCTGGATGCCCGGGCCGAGCGGCCGTTGCGCAGCTCCCTGGTGATCAGCCAGGGCGCCAGTCGCCTGCCGCGTACCGGCTTTTTCGAATTCGTGGTGCGACTGGGGCGTTTCTCCGGTCCTCCGGACGGCGTGGCCGCTGCCTCCTGGCATGCCGCCGAGGTGGTTCGCGTCTTCGAATTCGATTACCCCGAGGAGCCCTGATGGCCGTCTGGAAGCTGCGGGCCTGGCTGGGCTATGCGGTGGCCCGCTGGCTGCTGCGCTTCCCGTCGCTGGTGCGCAACCCGCGTGCCTGGAACTGGATGCAGGGGCAGTACGCCCGGCAGGCCAACCTCGGGAATGTCGCGGCCCAGCGCTTCTACGGCCACCTGCTGTTGCACCGCGGCCAGGGCTTCGGCGCGCGGGAGGAGGGCATTCGCTTGTTGCGCCTGGCAGGCCAGGCCGGGGACGGCAAGTCGGCCTACCAACTGGGCGTACTGGCATTGGCCGGTGATGCCCGGCAGGCACCGGATGCGGCCCAGGCCGCCCATTGGTGGAGCCTGGCGGAGCAGGCCGGTCACCCGCTTGCGGCACGCAAGCTGGCGGACCTGTACCGCGAGGGCGGGCCGGGGCTGGCGGCGGATGTCGAGGCCGCCGAACGCCTGGATCGTCGCGCCGCCCAGCTCGGGCTCTGAGTCGAACCTAGACCGCGTCGATGATGTGCAGGCTGTATCCGGGCACAGCCTTGGCGTGGCGCTTGGCCTCCGAGGCGAGGCCGGCCAGTTGCCCGGCATCCAGCTGGCTGCAGGCCTCGGGCGTCAGGTTCACCACGCCGATGGAGAGTGACAGCAGGGGGAACTCCTCACGCTGGCCGCTGCGGTTGTGGGCGATGAAGCAGCCCGCCTGCAGGTGGTCGGCCCGGTAGAAGCGCCGGCACTGCCCCTGGAAGTCCTCCAGCAGGAAGTTGAGCTTGCTGCGCCAGTCATCCGAGCCCAGCACCAGCATGAAGTCATCCCCGCCGATGTGCCCGACGAAATCCCGCGCCGGGTCGACGCGCTCGTTCAGGCATTGCGCCAGGCACAGCAGCACTTCGTCGCCCTTGGCGTAGCCGTAGAGGTCGTTGAAGGGCTTGAAGCTGTCGATGTCCACGTAGCAGACCCGTGCGGCACGCCCCTGCTGAAGCAGGCGGCTCAGGCACTGCTGGATGGGCACGTTGCCCGGCAGCAGGGTCAGAGGGTTGGCGTGGCGGGCCTGCTGGATCTTCATCTCGGTGATCAGCTTGAGCACGTCGATCACCCGCCCCAGGCCGAGGTAGCGCCCCTCGGAAATGATCACGAAGTCTTCCTCGATCCGCTGCCGCGCCCGGCTGGTGAGCAGGCGGCTGACCTGCTGCAGGGACTGGCCGATCTCCACGGCGAGGAAATCGTCGCTCATCAGCCGGCTGATGGGCTTGCGGGCGAACAGGTCGGTGGCGAAGGGCTTGAGCAGCGCATCGGACAGCAGATGGCGGTGGACGATGCCGATGGGCTGCTGCTGGTCGTCCAGCACGGCCACCGAGTTCAGGTTGGCTTGCACGCGGAAGGCCTCCAGCACTTCGCTGATGGGGGTATTGCGGTGCATCGCCGGTTGCTCGTTGAGCAGGGGCTTGAGGTCGGCGCTGTCCTCGCCCAGTTGGCTCTGGGCGCGGTCCAGCAGCGGCAGGTAGGCGCGGGCCTCTCGCGGTGGGTTCTCCTGGGGCCGGCAGAGCAGGTAGCCCTGCACCAGGTCCAGGCCCATCTCGGCCAGCACGGCCAGTTCCTCGCTGAGCTCGATGCCCTCGGCGATGACCTGGGCGCGGGAGGCCTTGGCCATCTTCAGGATGGAGCCGACGAACTCGCGCTTCACCGCGTCCTGGTGGATGCCGTCGATGAAGTGGCGGTCGATCTTCACGTAGTCGGGGCGCAGCTCCGACCACAGGCGCAGGCTGGAATAGCCCGCACCCAGGTCGTCCAGGGCGATGGAGAAGCCCATGGCGCGGTAGTGGTGCAGGGCGGTGTCGAGCAGGGCGAAGTCATCAGTGGGGGCATGCTCGGTGAGTTCGATGACCACCTCGCTCGGCGGGATGCCGAAAGCCTGCAGCATCTGCAGGGTGCGGCCCGGTTGGTGGGCCGGGTCCAGCAGGGATTCGGGGGAAACGTTGAGGAACAGCTTGCCGTCGAGCTTCAGCTCATGGAAGCGGGTGCAGGCGCGCTTGCGGCAGGCCATCTCCAGTTCGCTCAACCGTCCGGCGTGACGGGCCATGGCGAACAGGGTAACGGGGGAGTGCAGCGGGCTGTTGGAGGGGCCGCGGGTCAGGGCCTCGTAGCCGAGGATGCGCCGCTCGGAAAGGGAGAAGATCGGTTGGAACAGGCTGTTCAGGTCGCCGTGAGCGAGGATCTGGCCCAAGGCGCTCAACTGCTCGGTGACTGTCATGAGGGGCTCTCGTACAGGAGGCGCTAAAAGCAAGGGGCCGCATAAGCGGCCCCTGCATTTCACGACAGTTTCGTGACGATCTGATGACGCTCAGTGCTTGGCTACCGTGGTGTTCAGGCCCAGGTAATCCAGTAGGATCTGTCCGGTCTCGGTCAGGTAGGCGTCGTCTTCCGGCTTGGTCTTGTCGTCCTCTGGCAGGGCGTCCTCGTCTTCCCTTTTCAGCTCCTTGAGCAGGTCTTCGCCCTTGGCCTTGCGGCGGGCGTTTTCCATGGCCAACTGCTTGTTCTCGATATCGGTCTGCTGGGCGCGGCGCTTGGCTTCGTTGAGGCTGACGACGGTTTCCTTCATCAGCTTCTGGGCCAGTGCCAGGCGTTCGCGACTGTAGACGAAGTCCGGGTTGTGGGCGGTACGCGCGTCGTGGCGGGCCTTCAGCTCAGCCAGGAAGGGGCGGAAGGGGTCGACCTCCGGCTTGATCGCCGGGCGGATGCTGTCCCAGGGCATGGCCTCGGGCAGGGCGCTCTCGCCGATTTCCTTGGTGTCCACCACCGAGGGGTACTCGATGTCGGGAATCACGCCCTGGTGCTGGGTGCTCTGGCCGGAGACGCGGTAGAACTTGGCCAGGGTCAGCTTCAGTTCGCCGTGGTTCAGCGGCTGGATGGTCTGCACGGTGCCCTTGCCGAAGGTCTGGCCGCCGATGATGAGCGCACGGTGGTAGTCCTGCATGGCGCCGGCGAAGATCTCCGAGGCCGAGGCGGACAGTCGGTTCACCAGCACGGCCATCGGGCCCTTGTAGAACACGCCGCTGTTCTCGTCGGCCAGCACGTCAACGCGGCCGTCGCTGTTGCGTACCAGCACGGTGGGGCCCTGGTCGATGAACAGGCCGGTCAGTTCGGTGGCTTCCTGCAGGGAACCGCCGCCGTTGTTGCGCAGGTCGATGACCACGCCGTCGACGTTTTCCTTCTGCAGCTCACCCAGCAGCTTCTTCACGTCACGGGTGGTGCTCTTGTACTCGGGGTCGCCGGCGCGGAAGGCCTTGAAGTCCAGGTAGAACGCCGGAACCTCGATCACGCCGAGCTTGAACGGATGGCCGTCGTGCTCGAGCTTGAGCACCGATTTCTTCGCGGCCTGCTCCTCCAGCTTCACTGCCTCACGGGTGATGGAGACGATCTTGCTGGTCTGGTCGTTCGGGGCGTTGCTGGCAGGCACCACTTCCAGGCGGACCACCGAACCCTTCGGTCCGCGGATCAGCTTGACCACTTCGTCCAGGCGCCAGCCGATCACGTCGACCATCTCGCCGTTGCCCTGGGCAACGCCGACGATCTTGTCGGCCGGGGCGATCTGCTTGCTCTTCTCGGCGGGGCCGGCCGGAACCAGGCGCACCACCTTCACATGCTCGCTGTCGCTCTGCAGGACGGCACCGATGCCTTCCAGCGACAGGCTCATGTTGATGTCGAAGTTCTCGGCGTTGTCCGGGGAGAGGTACTGGGTGTGGGGATCGTAGGTCTGGGCGAAGGCGTTGATGTAGGCCTGGAAGATGTCTTCGCCACGGGTCTGCTCAAGGCGCGAAAGCTGGTTCTTGTAGCGCTTGATCAGCAGCTCCTGGATGGCCTTGGGCTCCTTGTTGGCGAGCTTCAGGCGCAGGACCTCGTCCTTCACGCGCTTGCGCCACAGGTCGTCCAGTGCGGCGCTGTCCTTGGCCCAGGTGGCTTTCTCGCGGTCGGTTTCGAGGGTCTCGTCGACGGTGAAGTCGATCTTGTCGACGCCCTTCTCGAGCATGGCCAGGGCGAAGTCCAGGCGCTCCTTCAGGCGGTCGAGGTGGCGCTTGTAGATGGTGAAGCCGGGCTGCAGGTCACCCTTCTTCAGGAAGTCGTCGAACTGCGTCTTCCAGGCATTGAATTCGGCGATGTCGCCCGCAGTGAAGTACATCTTCGCGGGGTCGAGCATCTTGAGGTAGCCCTCGTAGATCTTCACCGAGCGTTCGTCGTTGAGCGGGGGCTTGTTGTAGTGGTGGCGCTTGAGCAGCTCGACCACGTTGAGGCTGGCGATCACCTGCTCGCGGTCCGGCTGGAGGGAGTCCCAGCTGTCGCTTGCCGAGGTGGTGGAGGCATGCAGCGGGAGCGCGCTGATGCTGAAAACGAACGCAAGGGCGGAGCAGATCAGAGAGCGCTTCATGCTGATTCGACGTCGGGGCAGGTGATAACGCATATTAGGCCGTATTTGAGGGCGCCGGGTTCCTTCGGCGCAAAGCAAAAGCCCGGCGGTCAGCGCCGGGCGGGTCCGGGGTCACTATGGAGGCAGCGTGAAAGCATTGCAAGGCATTGAAGGCCGCGTGGAGTGGGCAGAGCGCACGGTTCCGAGCTGTGATGTGGGCCAGGTCCGAATCCGTGTCGCCGCGGCAGGTTTGAACCGTGCCGACCTGCTCCAGGCAGCGGGTCATTACCCCCCACCGCCGGGGGCCAGTGACGTGATCGGGCTGGAGTGTTCCGGGGTGATCACCGAGGTCGGTCCCGGGTGCGCCTGGGAGGTTGGTGACCGGGTCTGTGCACTGCTCGCGGGCGGTGGCATGGCCGAGGAGGTGGTGGTGGATGCCCGCCACGCGCTGCCGGTGCCGGAGGGGCTGTCCCTGGCCGAGGCGGCCGCTGTGCCCGAGGTGTATGCCACCGCCTGGCTCAACCTGTTCCAGCTCGCCGCGCTCGGCCCGGGTGAGAAGGTGCTGCTGCACGCGGGCGCCAGCGGCGTCGGCTCGGCGGCCATCCAGTTGTGCAAGGCGTTCGGCAACCCGGTCTGGGTCAGCGTGGGTTCGGCTGAACGGCTGGCTTATTGTGTGGGCCTGGGTGCCCAGGGCGGCGCGTTGCGGGGTGATGACCTGCAGGGCCTCAAGGATTTCGGTCCGTTCGACGTGATCCTCGATCCGGTCGGCGGCAACTATGCCGCGCTGAACCTCGACCTGCTGGCCCGCGACGGCCGCTGGGTCAACATCGGCCTCATGGGCGGCCGCAAGGCCGAGCTGGACATGGCCCAGGTGCTGGGCAAGCGCATCCAGCTCATCGGCTCCACCCTGCGCAACCGCGACGACGCCTTCAAGGCCGACCTGCTGCGCGATCTGCACCAGCAGGTCTGGCCGCTGTTCACCGAGGGGCGTGTGAAGCCGCAGCTGGAAAAGGCCTTCGCGGCGGCCGACGTCCAGCTCGCATTCGACACGCTCGCCGGCAACCAGGTAGCCGGCAAGCTGGTGGTCATACTGGACGAGAGCCTGTCGTGATGGTCTGATCGTCGGCCGTTCATCGGCGAATTCTCGGCGCAGACGGCCTCGCCAACGCCTACTGAATCGCTGCAGGCCCCGTAGTCACTGGCCTGCAGCATTGATTTAGTAAACCAATGATGGCGATGCTCTCAATCAATAAGCTCTTTACC
Source organism: Pseudomonas sp. zfem003 (assembly GCF_032621675.1). Classification (NCBI taxonomy): domain Bacteria; kingdom Pseudomonadati; phylum Pseudomonadota; class Gammaproteobacteria; order Pseudomonadales; family Pseudomonadaceae; genus Pseudomonas; species Pseudomonas sp. zfem003. The sequence goes on from NZ_JAVYJG010000005.1 coordinate 483,599, forward strand.
GAGTAACCGCCTAGTATTCGTCGGGTAGATTTTTCAACCCACCCTTCACCCATGGAAAAGAGGTCTAACTGGATGTCTCTGATCAATACCTCCGTACAACCCTTCAAGGTCAACGCTTTCCACAATGGCAAGTTCATTGAGGTCACCGAAGAGTCCCTCAAGGGCAAGTGGTCGGTCCTGATCTTCATGCCGGCAGCCTTCACCTTCAACTGCCCGACCGAGATCGAAGACGCCGCCAACAACTACGCCGAGTTCCAGAAGGCCGGTGCCGAGGTCTACATCGTGACCACCGACACCCACTTCTCCCACAAGGTGTGGCACGAAACCTCCCCGGCGGTCGGCAAGGCTCAGTTCCCGCTGATCGGCGACCCGACCCACCAGCTGACCAACGCCTTCGGCGTGCACATTCCGGAAGAAGGCCTGGCCTTGCGCGGCACCTTCGTGATCAACCCGGAAGGCGTCATCAAGACCGTCGAGATCCACTCCAACGAGATCGCCCGTGACGTGTCCGAGACCCTGCGCAAGCTGAAAGCTGCCCAGTACACCGCTGCCCACCCGGGCGAAGTGTGCCCGGCCAAGTGGAAGGAAGGCGCCGCTACCCTGGCCCCGTCCCTGGACCTGGTCGGCAAGATCTAAGTCACGCAATACCCTTCCCCCGGTGGCCGGCCGACCGGCTGGCCACCCTGCACAAAGCCCGAATCCGAGCGAGCAGGGCGGACGCGTCAGCGTCCGCCGCGGGGACCCCTTACGCCCGAAATACCCAAGGAGTCAGTCATGTTGGACGCCAATCTTAAAACCCAGTTGAAGGCCTACCTGGAAAAGGTCACCCAGCCGTTCGAGATCGTCGCGTCCCTCGATGACAGCGACAAATCCCGCGAGCTGCGTGAACTCCTGCAGGAAATCGTCGGCCTGACCGACAAGATCACCCTGCGCGAAGACGGCAACGACGCCCGCAAGCCCTCCTTCGCCCTGGAGCGCCCGGGTGCCGACATCAGCCTGCGCTTCGCCGGCATCCCCATGGGCCACGAGTTCACCTCCCTGGTCCTGGCCCTGCTCCAGGTCGGCGGCCACCCGTCCAAGCTGGACGCCGCCGTGATCGAGCAGATCAAGAACCTGGAAGGCGAATTCAACTTCGAAACCTACTTCTCGCTGTCCTGCCAGAACTGCCCCGACGTGGTGCAGGCGCTGAACCTGATGGCCGTGCTCAACCCCAACATCCGCAACGTGTCCATCGACGGCGCGCTGTTCCAGGACGAGGTCGAGCAGCGCCAAGTCATGTCCGTGCCCAGTATCTACCTGAACGGTGAGCTGTTCGCCCAGGGCCGCATGGGCGCGGAAGAAATTCTCGCCAAGATCGATACCGGCGCCGCCGCCCGCGACGCCGAGAAGCTCAGCGCCAAGGAGGCCTTCGACGTGCTGGTGGTGGGCGGTGGCCCGGCCGGTGCATCGGCCGCCATCTATGCCGCCCGCAAGGGCATCCGCACCGGCGTTGCCGCCGAGCGCTTCGGCGGCCAGGTGCTGGACACCATGGCCATCGAGAACTTCATCTCCGTCCCGGAGACCGAAGGCCCGAAACTGGCCCGTGCGCTGGAAGAGCACGTCAAGCACTACGACGTCGACATCATGAACCTGCAGCGTGCCAGCGCCCTGATCCCGGCCAAGGCCGAAGGTGGCCTGCACGAAGTGAAGTTCGAGAGCGGTGCCAGCCTCAAGGCCAAGACCGTGATCCTCGCCACCGGCGCCCGCTGGCGTGAAATGAACGTCCCCGGTGAGCAGGAATACCGCGGCCGTGGCGTCGCCTACTGCCCGCACTGCGACGGCCCGCTGTTCAAGGGCAAGCGCGTTGCGGTGATCGGCGGGGGCAACTCCGGTGTCGAGGCGGCCATCGACCTGGCCGGCATCGTCGCCCACGTCACCTTGATCGAGTTCGACAGCAAGCTGCGCGCCGACGCCGTGCTGCAGAAGAAGCTGCACAGCCTGCCCAACGTCGAGGTGATCACCAGTGCGCTGACCAGCGAAGTGAAGGGCGACGGCCAGAAGGTCACCGGCCTGACCTACAAGGACCGCACCAACGACGAGTTCAAGACCCTGGAGCTGGAAGGCATCTTCGTGCAGATCGGCCTGCTGCCCAACAGCGACTGGCTGAAAGGCACCGTTGAGCTCAGCCCCCGTGGCGAGATCATCGTCGACGCCCGTGGCGAGACCTCGCTGCCCGGCATCTTCGCCGCCGGCGACGTCACCACCGTGCCGTACAAGCAGATCGTCATCGCGGTTGGCGAGGGTGCCAAGGCCTCCCTCAGCGCCTTCGATCACCTGATCCGCAACTGATCGGTCGACGCTCCAGCCCAAAAGGCAGCCCTTGGGCTGCCTTTTTTGGTTAGTGCGAGTCGTCCATGCCGATGCCGGACGTGCTCCTTGGGATGATCCATGGGCAGCGATTATGCTCGGCGCTCTCTTACCGACACCACCGCACCCACCTTATCCAGGCCAATCGACAAGGAGTCCCCGTGAGCCTTCACATCCGCCCGGCCGTGAGCAGCGACGCCAGCCAGATCCTCACCTTCATCCTCGAACTGGCCCGCTATGAAAAGGCCGAGCACCAGGTGGTCGCCACCGTCCCGGACATCGAGCAGAGCCTGTTCGCCAGCGACTCGCCGGCCCAGGCGTTGATCTGCGAGGTGGAGGGGCAGCCCATCGGCTTCGCCGTCTACTACTTCGCCTATTCCACCTGGCTGGGCCGCAAGAGCCTGTACCTGGAAGACCTCTACGTCTCCCCCGAGCGCCGTGGCCTGGGTGCCGGCAAGGCGTTACTCGCGTACCTGGCTCGGGTGGCCTGCGAGAGCGGCTGCCGCCGCATGGAATGGATGGTGATGGAGTGGAACGAGCCCGCGCTGGCCTTCTATCGCCGCCTGGGCGCGGGCCCTCTGGAGGACCTGGTGCGCTATCGCCTCGCCGACGACGCACTCCAGGCCCTGGCTGAAACCCGCCCGGCCTGAAGCGGCCGTTCGGCGCCTCAGGCCGGGGTGCCGGCGCCGAAGACCCGGGCCAGGTGCGCCTGGTAGCGGGCCACGTCGCCGTCGATGTCCGGGCGCTTCATCACATCCACCGCGAGGAAGGTCGGCAGCGGCTGCATGCCGAGGAACTGGTTGGCCTTGTGGAAGGGGAAGTACACCGCGTCCACGCCCTTGGCTTCGAAGAAGTCGGTGGGGTCGTCGAAGGCCTGCCGGGGCGCATTCCAGGTGGCGGAGATCATGTAGCGCTTGCCGTGCAGAAGGCCGCCGCTGCCGTACTTCTGCGAGGCGTCCGAGCGGGTACGGCCATCGTTGGCGTAGAGGCTGCCATGGCCGGCGGTGAACACCTCGTCGATGTAGCGCTTCACCGTCCAGGGCGCGCCCATCCACCAACCCGGCATCTGCCAGACGATCACGTCGGCCCAGAGGAATTTCTGCACTTCCTCGGCGATGTCGTAGCCGCCGTCGATGAAGGTGGCCTGCACCTCGAATCCGGCGCGGTCGAGGAAGGCGAGGGCCGCCTCGTGCAGGGTCTGGTTGTAGCGGCCGTCGGAGTGGGCGAACTGCTTGCCGCCGTTGAGCAGGAGAATCTTTTTCATGGCCAGGGCCTCATGGGAGCGAAGAGTGGCCGGCAGCGTAGCGGGCGACAGGTGCGGGAAACACCGTCTCCCGCTCAAATCGCCTTTGCGTGAAAGTCATGAATCGGTCGCTGACCCGTGCGCTAGGCTGGTGCTCCCTTTCGACCCCGACGGAGTGCCCATGGCCGCGCCCTATGCCTTCATCCTTCATGCCCAGTTGCGCCCGGAGAAAGCCGATGACTTCGAGGCGCTGTTCCGCGCCTATGTCGAACCCAGCCGCGCCGAGGCCGGCTGCCTGGAGTACCACATGCTGCGGGATGCCCAGGACCCGACGCTGTTCATCTTCTTCGAGGTCTGGCGCTCGCGGGCGGATCTGGAGTTCCACGCCGCCTTGCCCCACATGCAGGCGTTCCACGCCAGGCGCATGGAGTACCTGGTGCGGGATTTCGAGATCCGCGAGGTGGCGGTGCTCAGCGAGGGGGAGAGGAGGGCGCGTTGAGGGGCGTGCGGGGGCTTCAGGTGTTCTGGGGGGGCGCTGGGACTTGGACGCCGCAGAGCTCCCGGACTGAAGTCCGGGCTACGTCCGGGCTACGGACTGGAACAAGCCGGGGCGGTCAGGCTTCCTGGGCGCGGTAGGCGCCGGGGGTGAGCCCCGTCCATTTCTTGAAGGCGCGGTGGAAGGCCGAGGGCTCGGAGAAGCCGAGCTGCTCGGCCAGGTCCTGGATGGACAGCTCGTCCCGCCCCAGGTGGTAGATCGCCAGGTCCCGGCGCAGATGGTCCTTCAGTTCCTGGAAGCTGGAGCCTTCTTCCCGCAGGTGGCGGCGCAGGGTCTGCGGGCTCATGTGCAGCTGCTGAGCGACCCGCTCCAGGTCCGGCCAGGTGCGGCAGTCGCGTCCCAGCAGGCGGCGGATCTGGCTGGTCAGGCTGTCGCCGCCATCCGGGCGGGCCAGCAGGTCGGCGGGGGAGTGTTCGAGGAAGTGCTTCAGCGTGCGCTCGTCCTGCAGCAGCGGCATGGCCAGGTAGCGTGCGTTGAACAGCAGGCTGGTACCCATCGCGCCGAAGCGGCGAGCGGTGGGGAAGAGCAGCTCGTACTCGGCCACGTGCTCCGGCTCGGCATAGGCGAAGGTGGCCTCCTCCAGGCGGATGCGCTGGCCGATCAGCCAACTGCCCAGGCGGTGCCAGATCACCAGTAGGCTCTCCACCAGGAAGTGGTCCGGGTCCCAGAGCATGCTGTCGTCCACGCTCAGGCGCACGCACTCGCCCTCGCGCTCCAGGCGGATCATCGGAGCCTCCGGGAACAACCCGTAGAACAGCGCGCCGCGCACCAGGGCTTTTTCCAGGGACCGGCAATGGATGATGGCGTGGCACATCATGGCGAAGGTGCCGCGCTTGCTGCGCTGCCGGCCGAAGCCCATGTACTCGTCGTCCAGCGCCTCCCACAGCAATTGCATCAGCCGGCTGAACTGCTCGGGCGCGACCCGTGCGCGGGGCTCCTCCAGGAGGGCCGGGTGGATCCCGGCCTGCCTGAGGAGGGCACTGCAGTCCAGGCCATGACGCGCCGGACCACGCAGGGCGGCACGGACGAAATGGCTGGCAATGGTGCGCTCGCGCATGGGGCGGATTCCCGGTCTGGAGGTGGCCGATGGTAGGGCGCTGCCGGAACGCGCCACAAGGGGCAGGGTGGCGGAAATCCCCCTGGCGGGAGGGCGGAAACCCGCCCTGAATCACCCGTCACGCAATCGGGTGGTGGGCTGGGCCCTTAGTGCCACAAGGGTTTGATGGACTGAGTGAAGTTGGCACAAGGGCTGCAAAAGGCAGCTGCCGTCCAATGGTTTGGGCCGCAGAACAAGAAAGCCTCCCGGCAAGGGAGGAGCCAGATACCCGGTGCTGCGGGTCCGTTACGGACCTGGTCCCCAGCGCCCGAGAGGAACTGCCATGACCCGTCAACCCCTCTACAAAAGCCTCTATGTCCAGGTGCTGGTGGCCATCGCCATCGGTATCCTCATCGGGCACTTCTACCCGCAGACCGGCGTAGCCCTGAAACCCCTGGGCGACAGCTTCGTCAAGCTGATCAAGATGGCCATCGCCCCGATCATCTTCTGCACCGTGGTGACCGGCATCGCCGGCATGCAGAGCATGAAGGCCGTGGGCAAGACCGGTGGCTACGCGCTGCTGTACTTCGAAGTCGTGTCCACCCTGGCCCTGATCATCGGCCTGGTGGTGGTCAACGTCGCCCAGCCCGGCGCCGGCATGCACGTCGACCCGACCACCCTGGACACCAAGGGCATCGCGGCCTACGCGGCGGCGGGCGAGAAGCAGTCCACCATCGACTTCCTGATGAACGTGATTCCGGGAACCGTGGTCGGCGCCTTCGCCAATGGCGACATCCTCCAGGTGCTGTTCTTCTCCGTGCTGTTCGGCTACGCCCTGCACCGCCTGGGTGACTACGGCCGCCCGGTGTTCGAGTTCATCGAGCGCATCTCCCAGGTGATGTTCAACATCATCAACGTGATCATGAAGGTCGCGCCCATCGGTGCCTTCGGTGCCATGGCCTTCACCATCGGCGCCTACGGTGTGGGCTCGCTGGTGCAGCTCGGCCAACTGATGGCCTGCTTCTACATCACCTGCCTGCTGTTCGTGCTCATCGTCCTGGGCGGCATCGCCCGTGCCCATGGCTTCAGCATCCTCAAGTTCATCAAGTACATCCGCGAAGAACTGCTGATCGTGCTGGGCACCTCCTCCTCCGAGTCCGCCCTGCCGCGCATGATCGACAAGCTGCAGAAACTGGGCGCCGACAAGTCCGTCGTTGGCCTGGTGATCCCCACCGGCTACTCCTTCAACCTCGACGGCACCTCCATCTACCTGACCATGGCCGCGGTGTTCATCGCCCAGGCCACCGACACCCCGATGGACATCACCCACCAGATCACCCTGCTGCTGGTGCTGCTGATCGCTTCCAAGGGCGCTGCCGGCGTCACCGGCAGTGGCTTCATCGTCCTCGCCGCCACCCTCTCCGCCGTCGGCCACCTGCCGGTCGCCGGCCTGGCGCTGATCCTTGGCATCGACCGCTTCATGTCCGAAGCCCGTGCCCTGACCAACCTGGTTGGCAACGGCGTCGCCACCCTGGTGGTGGCCAAGTGGTGCAAGCAGCTGGACACCGACACCCTGAACCGCGAGCTGGCCGGCAACGGTTCGACGGCTGTGGACGTTGCCAGTGCGGGTGACGCCCAGCGCGCCTGATAGCGTTTCAACGGTTTCTCCTCCCTCCCCACGGGGAGGAGCCTTTCCAGGCCCGTCTCAGGACGGGCTTTTTTATGCCCGGAAGCCCACACCGCCTCCAAGAGCGCATCGGTCAATCCACCCTGAGCGCTTGCGTCATTGAGCGGCCATTCGGCCGACGCCTACCCTGCGGGACGATTCCAACAGTGGGGACCCCGCATGCAACGCCAGCACTTCGAGACCGAGCACAACCTGTTCCGCGACGCCTTCAGTGCCTTCCTGCAGAAGGAAGTGGTGCCGCACCAGGACGAATGGGAGGCCGCCGGGGTGGTGGACCGCAGCGTGTGGAAGAAGGCAGGGGAAATGGGGTTCCTGCTGCCTTGGGCGGACGAGACGTACGGCGGGGCGGGGCTCAAGGACTTCCGCTACGAACAGATCATGTGTGAGGAACTGGCGGCCATCAACGAGCCCGGTTTCATGATCCCGCTGCACTCCGCCCTGTGTGGCCCGTACATCGCCGAGTACGGCAGCGAGGAGCAGAAGGCCCGCCTGCTGCCGGGGATCATTCGCGGCGAGATCATCCTCGCCGTGGCGATGACCGAGCCGTCCGCCGGCTCCGACCTGGCCGGCATGCGCACCACCGCCGTGGACAAGGGCGACCACTACGAGCTGAACGGCTCCAAGGTGTTCATCTCCAACGGCCTGCTGGCCGACGTGGTGATAGTCGCCGCCAAGACCGATCCGGCGAACAAGCACGCCATGGGCCTGTTCCTGGTGGAGCGGGGCATGGAGGGCTTCGAGCGCGGGCGCAACCTGAAGAAGCTGGGCATGAAGAGCCAGGACACCGCCGAGCTGTTCTTCAACAACGTCAAGGTGCCCAAGGCCAACCTGCTGGGCGATGCCAAGGGCGGCTTCTTCTACCTGATGAACATGCTCGCCCAGGAGCGCCTGACCAACGCCTGCGGCGCGGTGGCTGGTGCCGAAGCGGCGCTGCAGACCACCCTCGACTACGTGAAGGAGCGCAAGGCCTTCGATCGGCCCGTGTCCCACTTCCAGAACACCCGTTTCAAACTGGCCGAGATGCGCACCCAGATCGACGTTGCCCAGGTGTTCACCGACCGCTGCGTGATGGACCACAACCAGAAGAAGCTCACCCCCGAGGTGGCCGCCGAGGCCAAGCTGTTCACCACCGAACTGCTGTGCAAGGTGGTGGATGAAGGCGTGCAGCTGCACGGCGGCTGGGGCTACATGTGGGAGTACCCGATCTGCAAGATGTACGCGAACGCGCGCATCCAGCGCATCTTCGCCGGCACCTCGGAAATCATGAAGGAGATCATCAGCCGCGGGATGAAGCTCTGAGCCCTGTCCCGGCTGCCACCGCCATGCCTGACGGCCAGGAGGCCATTGCCATGAATGCCACTGCTTCCCCGGGTGCCATCGACGCCTGGGCCCAACCCGCCAACGGCCGCGCACGGCAGTTGCTGCCGGAGGTGGTGCGGTTGTTCGAGAAGTCCGGCTCTGCGCACCTGCTGGACCAGCCCCTGACCCCGGCGCAGACCGTGGCGGCCATGGACGAGGCCGGGGTGGACAAACTGATGCTGGCAGCCTGGTGCCGGCCGGAAGGGTGGGTCTTCGACAACGACCTGGTGGCCGAGTACACCCGTGCCTTCCCTGACCGCTTCGTCGGGGTCGCCACTGTGGACCTGGCGCGCCCCATGGCGGCCCTGCGCGAGCTGGAGCGGGCGGTGCAGGAGCTGGGCTGCAAGGCGCTGCGCATCGTGCCCTGGCTTTGGAAGCTGCCGCCCAACCACCGGCTCTACTACCCGCTGTACGCCAAGTGCATCGAGCTGGACATTCCCTTCTGCACCCAGGTTGGCCACACCGGGCCGCTGATGCCTTCGGAGACCGGACGGCCGGTGCCCTACCTGGACGAGGTGGCGCTGGACTTCCCCGAGCTGCGCATCGTCGCCGGGCACATCGGCCATCCCTGGACAGAGGAGATGATCGGGCTGGCCTGGAAGCACGACAACGTCTTCATCGACACCTCCGCCTACCTGCCGCGCTACTACCCCCAGGCGCTGCTGCACTACATGGCCAGCTACGGGCGGGACAAGGTGCTGTTCGGCAGCAACTTCCCGCAGCTGTCGTTGCAGCAGTGCATGGAGCAGGTCCGCGCCCTGGGGCTCAGGCCGGAGGTGGAAGCCGCCTTCCTGCAGGGCAATGCCCGGCGGGTGTTCCGCCTCTGAATCGCGCGGCCGGGAGGGCCGCCTGGCACCAGCCTCCACCACAACGACAAGCACAAGGGGGACGGGATGACTGACGCACTGCCACTGCAACAACTGGCCCACTGGGTCACCACCACGCCGGACCGGGTCTGGCTGCGCCAGCCGGTGGCGCGCCACTGGCGCACGCTCACCTGGCGTCAGGCCGACGACCAGGCCCGGCGCTTGGCCAGCGCCTTGCGCGCCCTGGGCTGCGAACCGGGGGACCGCGTCGCGATCCTGGCGAAGAACTGCGCCGAGTGGGTGCTGAGCGACCTGGCGATCATGCTTGCCGGGCTGGTCAGCGTGCCGCTCTACCCGCTGCAGTCGGCCGAAAGCATCGGCTACGTGCTGCGCCATGCCGGCTGCAAGGTGATCATCCTCGGCAAGCTGGACGACCCCGAGCGTCTGGCGCCGGGTCTGCCCGAGGCGCTGGCGCGCATCGCCATGCCCTATCCGACCCTGCCGGCCGAGCACGCCTGGGACGACCTGCTGCGTCGCCATCCGCCCCTGGAGGACGCCCACTGGCAGCAGCCCGACGACCTGCTGAGCATCCTCTACACCTCCGGCACCACCGGCCAGCCCAAGGGGGTGATGCACAGGGCCCGGGCCTTTGCCTTCGCTTCCAGCCGCTCGGTACGGGAAATGGGCCTGGGGCCGGAGGAGCAGTTCGTTTCCTACCTGCCCCTGTCCCACGCGGCCGAACGCTTCCTGGTGGAGAGCAACAGCCTGTACAGCGGGGGCAGCATCGCCTTCGTCGAATCCCTGGAGACCTTCGCCGAGGACCTGCGGATCATCCGCCCCACGGTGTTCTTCTCGGTGCCGCGTCTGTGGACGCGCTTCCAGCAGGGCGTGCTGGAGAAGCTGCCCCAGGCGAAGCTGGAGCGCCTGCTGCGCCTCCCCCTGGTGGGCGGCCTGGTGGCCCGGCGCATCCGCCGAGCCCTCGGGCTGGACCGTGCGCGGGTGCTGGTGAGTGGCGCCGCACCGATCCCGGTGGCGCTGCTGAGCTGGTACCAGCGCCTGGGCATGACCATTTGCGAGGGCTACGGCATGACCGAGAACTTCGCCTACGGCAACTTCAACCGGCCCGGGCAGGTGCGCTTCGGCACGGTCGGCCGGGTCATGCCCGACAACCAGCTGCGCATCGCCGAGGACGGCGAGGTGCTCTATCGCAGTCCCAGCCTGATGACCGGCTATTACCGGGAACCGGAGAAAACTGCCGAGACCCTGCGTGATGGCTGGCTGCACACCGGCGACAAGGGCCAGGTGGACGAGGCGGGCTACCTGCGCATCACCGGGCGGGTGAAGGACATCTTCAAGACCAGCAAGGGCAAGTACGTGGCCCCGGCGCCCATCGAGGGTGAACTTTCCAAGAGCCACTGGGTGGAGCAGGTGTGCCTGATGGGCAGCGGCCTGGACCAGCCCCTGGCGCTGCTGGAGCTGAGCCCGGCAGCCCGTGCCGAGGCCCGGGAGCAGCTGGAGCGCGACCTGCTCTCGGTGCTGGAGCGGGTGAACGCTACGCTGTTGCCCCATGAGCGCATCCGCCACCTGGTGCTGGTGCGCGAACCCTGGACGGTGGACAACGGCTGCATGACGCCCACCATGAAGATCCGCCGCAACGTACTGGAAGACCGCTTCGCCGCGCTGGCCGCCGGGCTCGACCCGCAGCGGCCGTTGCATTGGGAATGAACCGAACCTGGGAGTCGCCATGAAAGGCCCGCTCGCGTCACTGAAGATCCTCGATTTCTCCACCCTGCTGCCGGGGCCCTTTGCCTCGCTGCTGCTGGCCGACATGGGCGCCGAGGTGCTGCGCGTCGAGTCCCCCACTCGCATGGACCTGGTGCGGGTGCTGCCACCCCATGACGGCGGGCAGTCCACCAGCCACGCCTACCTGAATCGCAACAAGCGCAGCATTGCGCTGGACCTGAAGCGACCCGAGGCGCTGGCGGTGATCCATCGCCTGGTGGCCGAGTACGACATCCTGCTGGAGCAGTTCCGCCCCGGTGTGATGGAGCGGCTGGGCCTCGGCTACGAGGCGCTGAGGGCGATCAACCCGCGGCTGATCTACGTCTCCATCACCGGCTACGGGCAGACCGGCCCCTACCGTGACCGTGCCGGGCACGACATCAACTACCTGGCCCTGGCCGGGGTGGCCAGCTACACCGGCCGCCGCGACATCGGCCCGTTGCCGCTGGGGGTGCAACTGGCAGATATCGGGGGTGGCTCGCTGCATGGTGCCCTGGGGTTGCTGGCGGCGGTGATCCACCGGCAGGCGACGGGGGAGGGGCAGCACGTGGACGTGAGCATGACCGACTGCGCCTTCAGCCTGAACGGCATGGCCGGCGCGGGCTACCTGGGGGCCGGGGTCGAGCCGGACATGGAGAACCAGGCGCTCAACGGCGGCAGCTTCTACGACTACTACCGCACCCGCGACGGCCGCTGGTTCTCCGTTGGCAGCCTGGAGCCGCAGTTCATGGAGGCGTTCTGCGCGGCCATCGGCCGGCCCGAGCTGGCGGCCCGTGGCCTGTCACCCCGCCCCGAGGACCAGCAGGCGCTCAAGCGTGCCATCGAGATCGAGTTCGAGAAGCGCGACTTCAGCGAGTGGCAACAGGTGTTCGCCGGCCTGGATGCCTGCGTGGAACCGATGCTGCCGCTCTCCGAAGCGGTGGAGCATCCGCAGATCCGCGCCCGTGAGCTGGTGGTGGAGGTCCCGCGCGAGGGGCAGCCGGCCCAGCGCCAGATGGCCTGCCCCATCCGTTTCTCGGCGGGGCTGCCGGCACCGCGCCACACGGGCGTGGCGCTGGGCGCGCACACCCGGGAGGTGCTGGTGGGCCTGGGGTACACCGAAGAGCAGATCGAGGCGCTGAAGGTTGCAGGTGTCACCGGGCCGGCGAAGCGCTGAGGCGCTGGCCGGCGAGGGGCGTCACTTCGCGCCGGGGAGGGCGGGGGGCTTGTCCAGAAGGGTGCGCAGGTACTGCACCACGTCGGCCGCACCGGCCAGGCGCAGGCCTTCGCCCAGGGCGGTGGCCTCGGGGTTGTCCTTGGGCAGCAGCAGGAACTCGGGGGCCTTGCCCTTGCGATTCTTCAGCAGGCTGAGGCGGGCGTAGGGAATGCCCTCGCTCATCAGCAGGGCCATGAACTCGGCGTGGCTCCAGGCCTCCACCGGCATCGACAACACGTGGTAGCGGCTGTCCAGCAGGTCCAGCCCGGCGGGGAGCAGGCGGTAGGTCACCAGGTCGGCCGGCAGCGTCACCTCCATCTGCCGGCGCCGAGCGTACACGACAGCCGCAGCGAAGGCCTCGGGGTGATGGCTGCCGTGCCAGAAGACCCGGTCGCCGTACCAGCTGGCCTGGTACAGGGCCAGCCGTTCACCGGCCAGGAAGCGAGGCAGCGGCTGGCTGATGGCCTTGACGAAATCCTTGTAGCTGATGATCCGCACGTTCTTGCAGGCGGGCGTGGCAGCGTACAGCTCGAAGCTGGGGCAGGACGGTTCCGGTTCGTCGTGGCCGTGGATCCCTTCCACCAGGCGCAGGTCGAAGGCGGACAGGTCGCGCCGTTCCTCCTCCACCAGATGCACCAGCACGGCGTGGGCCTGGGCCTTGTCTTCCTGCACCGGGCCGGAGAGTGCGTTGCGCGGCAGGTCCACCAGGCGTTGCAGCGGCGGACCGTTCTGCCACCAGATGTCCGGCTGCAGGGGGGAGAGCGGGGCGAAAGGCAGTTGCAGGCGGCTGGCGTGCTCCAGCACCTGGCGAGAAGCACGACCCACCAGGCCCAGGCGTTGAGCCAGGGCTGCCAGGCGGGACGACAGGGTGTTCGTTGGGGACTGCGGCGAACTCATGGCCAGACAAGGACTCCCGGATCACGAAGGGGAGTTTGGCAGAGGTCGCGGATGGCTGCACGGCTTTGACGGTAACGGCAGTGATACGCTGGCGCGGTACGCCGCACAGTGCCGGCAGGTTGGATCATTTCGACGAACAACGAGGAGGCCTCCATGCCCAGCCTGGTGCTGGATATCTCACTGACCGCGGACCAGTTCCTCGCGGTCTATCAGGGCCACGCCAATCGGGTGATGGTGCGTAGCCGGGACGGGCGCAAGGTTAGCTTACCTGCGCATCATCTGCGGCCTTTTCTGACCCACGAAGGCATCCGCGGTTCCTTCGAGCTGGTGTTCGACCCGGCCAGCGGCACCCTGGAGTCGTTGCGTCGCCTCGCCTGAGTCGGGTCCGACGGCTATAATCGCCGGCCCATCCCGCCGATCGAAAACCCGCCCATGTACACCCTGGCCCGCGAGCTGCTGTTCAAACTGTCCCCGGAAACCTCCCACGAGCTGTCCATCGACCTGATCGGGGCCGGCGGACGCCTGGGCCTGAACCGCCTGCTGACCAAGGCACCGGCCAGCCTCCCGGTGAAGGTGATGGGGCTTGAGTTCCCCAACCCCGTGGGCCTGGCTGCCGGCCTGGACAAGAACGGCGACGCCATTGACGGCTTCGCCCAGCTGGGCTTCGGCTTCGTCGAGATCGGCACCGTCACCCCCCGGCCGCAGCCGGGCAACCCCAAGCCGCGCCTGTTCCGCCTGCCCCAGGCCGAGGCGGTGATCAACCGCATGGGCTTCAACAACCACGGCGTCGACCACCTGCTGGCTCGGGTGCGTGCGGCCAAATACGACGGCGTGCTGGGCATCAACATCGGCAAGAACTTCGACACCCCGGTCGAGCGCGCCGTCGACGACTACCTGATCTGCCTGGACAAGGTCTACGCCCACGCCAGCTACGTGACGGTCAACGTCAGCTCACCTAACACCCCCGGCCTGCGCAGCCTGCAGTTCGGTGACTCGCTCAAGCAGTTGCTCGAAGCCCTGCGCCAGCGCCAGGAAGACCTCGCCGTGCAGCACGGCCGCCGCGTGCCACTGGCGATCAAGATCGCCCCGGACATGAGCGACGAGGAAACTGCCCTGGTGGCCAGCGCGCTGGTGGAGTCGGGCATGGATGCGGTGATCGCCACCAACACCACCCTGGGCCGCGAAGGCGTCGAGGGCCTGGAGCATGGTGACGAAGCCGGCGGCCTGTCGGGCGCGCCAGTGCGGGAGAAGAGCACCCACACCGTGAAGGTGCTGGCGGCGGAACTGGGCGGGCGCCTGCCGATCATCGCCGTGGGCGGGATCACCGAAGGCCGTCACGCCGCCGAGAAGATCGCCGCCGGCGCAAGCCTGGTGCAGATCTACTCGGGCTTCATCTACAAGGGGCCGGCGCTCATCCGTGAATCGGTGGACGCCATCGCCGCGCTGCCGGGATTCGGCAAGGGGCGCTGAAATGAAAAGGGCTCCCGCTTGGGAGCCCCTGGGCTTGCGCCCGCCGCCCGGATGGGGCGTGCTTGGTGAAATCGGTCAGGTCCGAGGTATCAGCCTACGGCGTGGAGTTGATTGAGTCGGTGAATGCCGGCCGTGCCGGTAAAGCCATCCCAGTGGTCGCCGCGGCCCTCCCGCCAGCCGTTGATCCAGGCTTGGCGAGTGGTGGGATGGGTGAAAGGACAAAGGTCGCGGGATTTGCCATGAATGCCGTGCTGATAACCGCGCAGGAATGCTCGTTCCATCGGATCACGCTTAAGTCTTCTCATAGGGTGTAGCCCTCATTTGTTGACTGTTATGTCCCATGGCCCGGGTGCCGGGCCTGGCAGGTCTGGCCTGCCTTCGGGGAGGCGCTGCCGGCGTGGCGCTCCCCTCGTCCGCTGCCGTTGCGGTAGCGGATTAAGCTGTGTTCTAACCCTTGCTCCGGGGCATTGGAATGATCGTTTTGTCATAAGGACGTAACGAACATGGGCTCCGGACCATAAGCCGGAGGGGCTGTTTTTCGCCCCTCGGCGCCCTGTGCCCCCTGTGGCGCGGCCTTGCGCGAAGTTGATGTCGAGGTGCCATGAAGGCCTCGCGCTTGAGAATGAGAATTCTCCAATCCGACGAAGGGACGTTCTGCGACCTTCAGTCACATAATTCTTCGAGGTGTGGAGACATTTCCGCGCCGTTGATCAGCCGAAAGGCACTGGAACTAGCATGTCGGACCGTTACGAACTCTTCCTCACCTGCCCGAAAAGCCTGGAAGGGCTGTTGCTGGAGGAAGCCAGCCAGCTCGGCCTGGAGGAGCCCCGCGAGCAGGTCGCTGCCATTCGCGGCCACGGCAGCCTGGAAACGGCCTATCGGCTGTGCCTCTGGTCGCGCCTGGCCAACCGCGTGCTGCTGGTGCTCGCGCGCTTCCCGGTGAGCAATGCCGACGACCTCTACGAGGGCGTCAAGGCCGTGGACTGGCATGACCACCTGGCCGCCGACGGCAGCCTGGCCGTGGAGTTCAGCGGCCACGGCGCCGGCATCGACAACACCCACTTCGGCGCCCTCAAGGTGAAGGACGCCGTGGTCGACCGCCTGCGCACCAGCACCGGCCAGCGCCCCTCGGTGGACAAGCAGAACCCCGACGTGCGCCTGCACCTGCGCCTGGAGAAGGGCGAGGCGATCCTCTCCCTCGACCTCGCCGGCCACAGCCTGCACCAGCGCGGCTACCGCCTGCAGCAGGGCGCGGCGCCGCTGAAGGAGAACCTCGCCTCGGCGATCCTGATCCGCGCCGGCTGGCCGCGCATCGCTGCCGAGGGCGGCGCCCTGGCCGACCCCATGTGCGGTGTCGGCACCTTCCTGGTGGAGGCGGCGATGATGGCCGCCGACGTCGCCCCCAACCTCAAGCGCGAGCGCTGGGGCTTCTCCAACTGGCTCGGCCACGTACCGGCGATCTGGCGCAAGCTGCACGACGAGGCCCAGGCCCGTGCCGACGCCGGCCTGGCCCGCCCGCCGCTGTGGATCCGTGGCTACGAGGCCGACCCCCGGCTGATCCAGCCGGCCCGCAACAACATCGAGCGTGCCGGGCTGGGCGCCTGGGTGAAGATCTACCAGGGCGAACTGGCCACCTTCGAACCGCGCCCGGACCAGAACCAGAAGGGCCTGGTCATCAGCAACCCGCCCTACGGCGAACGCCTCGGTGACGAAGCCAGCCTGCTCTACCTCTACCAGAACCTCGGCGAGCGGCTGCGCCAGGCCTGCATGGGCTGGGAAGCCGCGGTATTCACCGGCGCGCCCGAGCTGGGCAAGCGCATGGGCATCCGCAGCCACAAGCAGTACGCCTTCTGGAACGGCGCGCTGCCCTGCAAGCTGCTGCTGATCAAGGTGCTGCCCGAGCAGTTCGTCACCGGCTCGCGCCGCCAGGATTCCACCGCCGAGGCAGAGCCGGGCGTGGCCCCGGCCGCAGAGCCGGCACGCCTGTCCGAGGGCGGGCAGATGTTCGCCAACCGCCTGCAGAAGAACCTCAAGCAGTTGGGCAAGTGGGCGCGCAAGGAAGGCATCCAGTGCTACCGCCTGTATGACGCCGACATGCCCGAGTACGCCCTGGCCGTCGACCTCTATGGTGACTGGGTGCACGTGCAGGAATACGCCCCGCCGCGCTCCATTGACCCGGAGAAGGCCCAGGCCCGCCTGCTGGACGCCCTTGCGGCGATTCCCCAGACCCTGCAGATCGACCCGTCCCGCGTGGTGGTCAAGCGCCGCGAGCGGCAGACCGGCACCCGCCAGTACGAGCGCCAGGGCGCCGAAGGGCGCTTCATGGAGGTGAACGAAGGTGGCGTGAAGCTGCTGGTCAACCTCACCGACTACCTGGACACCGGCCTGTTCCTCGACCACCGTCCCATGCGCCTGCGCATCCAGCGCGAGGCCGCGGGCAAGCGCTTCCTCAACCTGTTCTGCTACACCGCCACCGCCACCGTGCATGCCGCCAAGGGCGGTGCCCGCAGCACCACCAGCGTCGACCTCTCCAAGACCTACCTGGACTGGGCGCGGCGCAACCTCTCGCTGAACGGCTTCTCCGACAAGCAACGGCTGCAGCAGGGCGATGTGATGGCCTGGCTGGAGGAGGATCGCGGCGAGTACGACCTGATCTTCATCGACCCGCCGACCTTCTCCAACTCCAAGCGCATGGAAGGGGTGTTCGACGTCCAGCGCGACCACGTGCACCTGCTCGACCTGGCCATGGCCCGCCTGGCGCCTGGCGGGGTGCTCTACTTCTCCAACAACTTCCGCAAGTTCCAGCTGGATGAAGCCCTGGGCGCCCGTTACCAGGTCAGCGAGATCAGCGCCGAAACCATCGACCCGGACTTCGCCCGCAACGGCAAGATCCACCGAGCCTGGCGCCTGACCGCCCGTTGAGCACCGTCCGTCCCCGCCCGTAAGGGCGGGGCGGAACTTTTCCCGACGGCGCTAGGCAAAATGCCAGCATCCCGCTAGGTTTGTGATCACAGGGACGTCTTTTCCATCACGAACCGAGGCTCGAGCATGGCTACGCCTGCCCAGTCAATCACGTCCCCTTCCTTCCCCGCAGGCAACCGCGGTCTGCTCCTGCTCATCTGCGTACTGGTGATCGGTATCGGCCTGGGGTTCACCGTCCTGCTTGGTCGAGCCGTGCACGACTCCGAGGAGCACCAGCTGCGGGAGCGCTTCGCCCAGGTCGCCAACGAGCGCATCAGCCGGGTCGAGGAGCGCCTCAACGGGCAACTCAAGGAGCTGGATGCGCTGCAGCGTTTCGTCGCCAACTCGCCCCGCCTCGACCTGCAGCGCTACCGGCGCTTCGTCGAGCCGATGCTGCTGGACACGCTGGCGTACTACTGGGTACCGCGGGTGGACGCCGGCCAGCGTGACCGCTACGAGAGCACGGCGCGCCACGAGGGATTGGCGGACTTCCGCATCCATGACCTGGAAGGGGCCAGCCCCGCCCGCGACTACTACCTGCCGCTCTTCTATGGAGCGGCCCGCCGCAACAGCGAGCTGCCCATCGGCCTGGACATGCGCGCCTTGCCCGAGCGCCAGGCCCTGCTGAACAAGGCCGAGGTGGAGCGGCAGGTGACGGTGTCCGGCCTGGTCCGGGTCTATGGCATGCCGGACAACATCCACGAAGGCGTCCTGATCGTCGCCCCGGTGCTTGGGCGGGCGGAGGAGCCACTGCCCGGTTTCGTCGTCGCCATCGTGAGCCTGCGCCAGGAGCTGGAAGACGGCCTGCCGAGCGAAATGCTCGCCAATATGCCCACGCGGCTCGACGACATCACCGACCCGGTTCGTCCGCAACGCCTCTACCAGAGCCATTCCGTCGCCGACGACAGCGAGCTGGTGCTGGAACGTACCCTGGCCTTCGGTGACCGGACCTACCGCCTTGAGGTACGGCCCAGCCCGAAGTTTCTCGCCGACAACCGCACCACC
Organism: Pseudomonas sp. zfem003; assembly: GCF_032621675.1. Classification (NCBI taxonomy): domain Bacteria; kingdom Pseudomonadati; phylum Pseudomonadota; class Gammaproteobacteria; order Pseudomonadales; family Pseudomonadaceae; genus Pseudomonas; species Pseudomonas sp. zfem003. Next base: position 501,942 of record NZ_JAVYJG010000005.1, read on the forward strand.
TCCTGGCACCTGGTGCTGGGCACCGGCATCGCCCTCAGCCTGATGCTGGGCGGCTACGTCCTGCTGCTCATCAGCCAGCGCCAGCGGGCCCTGCGCCTGGTGGCCGAGCGCACCGCCGAGCTGCGTCAGCGCGAGCTGCAGCTCAAGCTCAGCGAGGAGCGCTGGAGCTTCGCCCTGGACGGCGCCGGCCACGGCGTCTGGGACTGGGAGCCGGACAGCGGGCGGATGTTCTTCTCTCCGGCCTGGAAGACCATGCTCGGCTACCTGCCCGGCGAGCTGGAGGACAGCCTCGACACCGCGCTCGGGCTGCGTCACCCCGATGACCTGCAGGGCTCGCGGGAGGCGCTGCGGCGCTACCTGAACGGCGAGGTCGACGTCTACCGCAGCGAGCACCGCATGCGTCGCAAGGACGGCAGCTGGGCCTGGGTGCTGGAGCGCGGCCAGGTGGTGGAGATCAATGACGATGGCTCGCCGCTGCGGCTGATCGGCACCCAGACCGACATCAGCGAGAGCAAGGCGGTGGAGCTGCAACTGGCCCTGGCCAACGGCAACCTGCGCAGCCTGCTGGACGCGGCGACCGAGGTGTCGATCATCGCCACCGACCTGGAGGGCTACATCCTCCAGTACAACGCCGGTGCCGAGCGCATGTTCGGCTACAGCGCCGAGGAGATGCTCGGCACCCGTCCCCGCACCCTGCACCTGGAAAGCGAGGTGCGCGAGCGCTGCGCGGCCCTGGCCCAGCGCCTCGGCCGCCCGGTGCCCGACTTCCACCGCTATGTGGTGGAGGTGACTGCCGGGCGCTGCTACGACGAACACGAGTGGACCTACGTGCGCAAGGACGGCAGCCAGTTGATCGGCAACCTGATCCTCACCGAGGTGCGCAACGAGGCGGGCGAGTTGATCGGCTTCCTCGGCATTTCCACCGACATCACCGAGCGCAAGCGCGTCCAGCAGGCCCTGGAGGAACGCGACCGCCTGCTGGAGAAGCTCAGCGCGCGGGTACCGGGGGCGATCTACCAGTACCAGTTGATGCCCGATGGCTCCAGCCGTTTCCCCTACGTCAGCGCCGGCATCCACGACCTGGTGGAGATGAACGCACCCGAGGTCCGGCAGGATGGCGAGCGGGTGTTCCAGCGTGTGCACCCGGAAGACCTCGAACGGGTGCAGGGCAGCATCCTCGCCTCCGCCCAGACCCTGGAAACCTGGCGCGAGGACTTCCGTGTGCTCCTGCCGCAGAAGGGTGTGCGCTGGCTGCGCGGCGAATCGGTGCCCGAACGCATGCCCGACGGCAGCGTGCTCTGGCATGGCTACATCTCCGACATCACCGGCCACAAGCTGGTGGAGCAGGAGCTGCGCACCCTGTCCATCACCGACGCGCTCACCGGCGTCTACAACCGCCGGCACTTCCAGGAGCGCCTGGAGGTGGAGATCGCCCGCGCCCAGCGCAGCGAAGGGCCGCTGTCGGTGCTGATGTTCGACATCGACCACTTCAAGCAGGTCAACGACCGCTTCGGCCACGAAGCCGGCGACCGGGTGCTCAAGGCCATCTGCCAGCGGGTCGGCGAGCGGCTGCGCCGCATCGACGTGTTCTGCCGCCTGGGGGGCGAGGAGTTCATCGTCATCTGCCCCAACACCGGCGAGTCCCAGGTCCAGGTCCTGGCCGACGCGCTGTGGAACACGCTGTCGAAGGAGGCGTTGCCGGAGGTGGGCGTGGTCACTGCCAGCTTCGGGCTGGCCTGCTGGCGGGAGGGGGAACTGGCCGACGACCTGCTGCGGCGGGTCGACGAGGCGGTCTACGCCGCCAAGCAGGCCGGACGCAACCGCGTCTGCGTCGCGGCCTGAATGCGGCCCCGGGCGGGGCCGCCATTCAACTTCAGCGGGCGCCGCCCTTGGACTGGTGCAGGTCCAGCAGCACCTGATCGAGGATCGACGAGGCACCCCAGGGGCGCGGGTCGTTGAGGATCGCCACCACGGCCCAGGTGTTGCCCGCGCCGTCGCGGCTGAAGCCGGCAATGGCCCGCACGGTATTCAGCGTCCCGGTCTTGATGTGGGCTTCGCCTGCCATGGGGGTTCGGCGCAGGCGCTTGCGCATGGTGCCGTCCATCGCCACCAGCGGCAGCGAGGCGATGTACTCGGCGGCGTAGGGGCTCTGCCAGGCCGCGTGGAGGATGGTGGCCATCTCCCGCGCACTGACCCGCTCGTTGCGCGACAGGCCCGAGCCGTTCTCCATCACCAGATGCGGGGCGGTGATGCCCTTCTGTGCCAGCCACTTGCGGATGACCCGTTGCGCCGCCTTGGCGTCGTCGCCATCGGCGTCGGTGCGGAACTGCGCGCCGATGCTGAGGAACAGCTGCTGCGCCATGGTGTTGTTGCTGTACTTGTTGATGTCCCGAATGATCTCCACCAGGTCCGGGGAGAAGGCGCGGGCCAGCAGTTTGGCGTCCTTGGGCACGTCGGCCTGGCGGTCCTTGCCGAGGATCGAGCCGCCCAGCTCCTTCCAGATGGCGCGCACGGCACCGGCGGCGTAGGCCGGGTGGTCGAGGATCGACAGGTAGGTCTGGGCGCTGCAGCCTTCCGGCAGCTGGCCGGTGGCGATCACCGTGGTGCCGTCGAACTGGGTCACCGGGTTGTAGCGCACGTCGGGGAAGGCGGGGCAGGGCGCGGCCTTGGTCACCTTGATCTGGTTGTCCAGGCGGATGCTCTCGATGGGCGGCTCGGCCGCCAGGGTCACGCGGCCCCCATCGGCGCGGGCGACGAAGCGCAGGGCCTTGAGGTTGACCAGCAGCGAATCCGGGCCCACCAGGAAGGGCTTGTTGTCGTCGCCGCCGTCGTCGTTGAACGCCGGCAACTGCGGGTGGACGAAGCGGCTGCGGTCCAGCACCAGGTCACCGGTGACCTTCAGCACGCCGTTGGCGCGCAGGTCGCGCATCATCAGCCACAGCTTCTCCATGTTCAGCTTCGGGTCGCCACCGCCCTTGAGGTAGAGGTTGCCGTTGAGCACCCCGTCCTTGAGCGTGCCGTCGGTGTAGAACTCGGTCTTCCACTGGTAGGTGGGGCCCAGCAGCTCCAGGGCGGCGTAGGTGGTGATCAGCTTCATGGTGGAGGCCGGGTTCACCGACACGTCCGCATTGAAGATGGTCTGGGCGCCCGGGCCGGTCAGCGGCAGGGTCACCAGCGACAGGGAGGAGGGGGCGATCTTGTTCTTCTTCAGGGCCTGCTGGACCTTCGGCGTGAGGGTCGCATTGACCTGGACGGCCTGGGCCGGCAGGGCGAGGGGCAGGAGCAGGCCGGCGAAGGCGAGTGGGCGAAGGGTCTTGAACAGGGACATCAACGACGATCCTCCAGGCGGAGGCGGACAACGGGGTCATGCATGGCTGGGTGTTCCCGCGGTGGTTTGGGGAAAATGCGCGCATTATGCCGCAAGCAACCGCCGGGCGCAGGGCCCCATGCGGCACGGGCCAAGCGGCGCCGAACCTGCTAGAGTGCGCGCCTTGAAAACCTCTGAGGACTGCCTGATGGCCAAGAACCGCTCCCGTCGCCTGCGTAAGAAGCTCTGTGTGGATGAATTCCAGGAGCTGGGCTGCGAACTCAGCCTGACCTACAAGGAAGGCCTGGACCTCAACGCGCTGCAGGACTTCCTGGATGCCTTCATCGTCGAAGCCATCGATGGCAACGGCCTGGGCTACGTCGGTGGCGAAGACTACGGCTTCGTCTGCCTGGCCAAGCGTGGCTCGGTCAACGAAGAGCAGCGCACCGCCCTGGAAGCCTGGCTCAAGGGCCGCAGCGAACTGGCCGAGTTCAACCTCAGCCCGCTGGTCGACGTGTGGTACCCCGAGAACGCGATCAACGCCCAGTAAGCAGTTGACGTGACTCGGAAAAAAGGCGCCCCAGGGCGCCTTTTTTCATGCTCGCAGGAAGGCCGCAGTGGCTATGACGGGCTCTCCGTCACCCCCGCCCGCTGCAGCAGCTGTGCCTCGTCCACCGCATCCACCTGCTCGGGCCGCAGGAAGCGTTCGGCGTAGTCCCGGTACACGCCGCTGCGGATGAACAGCCCGAACAGCTCGGTGTCGATGTGCGCGCCCTTGCACATGCCGGCCATGATCCCCAGCGCCTCGGAGAGGGTCTTGCCCTTCTTGTAGGGGCGGTCAACGGCTGTCAGCGCCTCGAAGATGTCGGCGATGGCCATCATCCGCGCCGGCAGACTCATCTGCTCGCGGGCCAGGCGCTTGGGATAGCCGGTGCCATCCATCTTCTCGTGGTGCCCGCCAGCGATCTCCGCCACGTTCTTCAGGTGCGGCGGGAAGGGCAGGCGGCTGAGCATCAGGATGGTCTGCACGATGTGGTGGTTGATGATGTAGCGCTCCTCCGCCGTCAGCGTGCCGCGTGCGATGGCGAGGTTGTGCAGTTCGCCCCGGTTGAACTTGTGTTCCGGCACGTCGAGACGGAAGCCCCACGGATTGTCCGCCGCCATGCGCTCGCCCTCGGGGCGCTCCAGCAGGTGCTCGGGACGGTCCGCCAGCAGCGGCTCCTCCGCCGGCAGGGGGCGTGGCGGCGTGCGGGCCTGGCGCTGGGCCTCTTCCCAGGACACCCCCAGGCGGTCGTCCAGGGTGCGCAGCCAGGTGCGCCCGGCAATGGCGTGCAGCCGCTGCTGGTCTGCCTCGGCCATGAACTCCCCGCCCAGGTTGCAGCGGGCGATGAAGGCGAATTCGTCATCCAGGGTGGCCAGCAGCGCGTCCCGCTGCGCCGCCAGCACGGCCTCATCGGCTCCTTCTGCACGGGCCCGCCAGTAGGTGATCCAGGCATCGCGCTTGAGCACCTCGAAGCGCATCCGCACTTCATGGATGCGGTCGTAGAGGGTTTCCAACTTGGTGGCCTTGTCCACCACGTACTCGGGGGTGGTCACCTTGCCGCAGTCGTGCAGCCAGGCGGCGATGTGCAGGGCCTCCCAGTCCTCGTCGCTGGGGTTGTAGTCGCGGAAGGGGCCGTCGTCGCTCTCGGCGGCCGCACGGGCCAGGGCCAGGGTGATCTCCGGGACCCGCTGGCAGTGGCCGCCGGTGTAGGGGCTCTTGGCGTCGATGGCGCCGGCGATCAGCTGGATGAACGCATCCAGCAGCTGCTTCTGCCGTTCCAGCAGGCGCTGGCTTTCGATGCACAGCGCCGCCACGCCGGACAGGGCCTCGACGAAGGCGATGCGTTCCGGCCGCAGCATGGCGGGGTTGGCCTCGCCGCCGGTGTCGCGCTGCAGCAGCACCAGCAAGCCGATGGTGTCGCCCTGGCGGTTGTGCAGGCCGGTGCCCATCAGGTGGGCGCGCGGCGTGCCCAGGGCGTTCAGCAGCGGCCCCAGTTCGCCAGCCTGGTCGTAGCCGAGCGACTGGGCCAGGGTCGCGCCGCCGTTGGCGGGCTGGCGGATCCAGGCGGGGAGGGCGGGGTCGTTCATGTCCCGTGCGGCCAGGCCGAGCTCCGAGGGCTGCCGCTGCTGGCCGTCGAGGAACAGGGCCTGGGGTTCGAGCCTTCCCTGTTCGGCGTCCAGCAGGTAGAGGATGCCGCCGGCGGATTCGCTGATCTCCACGGTCTCGTCGAGGACCCGGCTCAGCAACGCATCGAAGCGCTTCTCCGCCGAGAGGCTGGCGGTGATGTCGAGGAAGCTGCCCAGGGTGACCTTCATCTTCTCCATCGCCACGGCCAACTGGTCCACCTCCAGCACCGGCGAGCGGCCGAGCGCGGGCATATCGAAGTCGAAGCGACGGATGGCCTCGGCTTCCACCACCAGCGCCCGCAGGGGCTTCACCAGGATGCGTGACAGCAGCCAGCCGACCGGGATGCACAGGATGAGGATGACCAGGGTGAGCACGCCGCCCTGCCAGCGGATGCGGTAGGCATCGGCCAGCAGCTCGTCCTCGGGGGCCAGCAGGGCCAGGTAGAGCCCCTTGGGGCCGCCGGCCTGCAGGTGCTGGCGGGAAACCACCCATTGCCGTCCCGCCAGTTTCAGGGTGGTGCGCAGGTCGTCTTGCTCGCTGCGGTCGAGCAGCGCGGCGATGGCTGGGTCCAGGTCGCGGGCCATGGTCAGGCGCGGCTTGTCGTCGATGCGGGTGATCAGGCGCGTGCTGTCGGGGTAGGCCACTGCCTCGCCACTGGGGGCGAACAGCACCACCTGGGTGCCGGGGGTGACCCGGTGCGCCGCCAGGGTGGCGGAGAGGTCGGCCAGGGTCAGGTCGGCGCCGATCACCGAATCCTCGCCCGCCGGCATGGCCAGGGTGGTACCCACCGCACCGCTGGAGAAGAACACATAGGGCGCGGTGGCGATGTGGCCCCCCTGCTCCAGGGCGGTGTTGAACCAGGGGCGGCTGCGTGGATCGTAGCGCTCGTTGAGGTCCTGCCGACGGCTGATCACCGCCAGGTCGTCATCGAGGAACAGCGATTCCGACTGCGCGCGGGACAGGTTGTTGCGCTCGATGCTCCAGACCTGGAAGGCCGCACCGGGCGGGGCATCGAAGCGCTTCTTCAACGCCTCGGTGCGCAGCGGGCGGACCATGAGGAAGTCGCCGTCGTCATACCCCTGGTAGAGGGCGGCCAGTTTGGGGTGGTCGCGCAGGGCCTGGACGAAGGGCCTGAGCAGGCGTTCCTGGCGCTGCCAGGCGGGGTCCTGTGCGCTGCCTGGCGTCAGGGCCATCAGGTTGAGCAGGGTGTCGATGGGGCGGTAGGTGCCCTCCAGGTCCGCCTCCACCTGCTGGCTGATTTTCCCGAACAGCGCGTCGCTGCTGGACAGGATGATCTGCGTGGCCTGCCGGTAGTTGAAGACCCCGAGGATCACTCCAGAGGTCAGTAGGAGCAGCGTGAACAGCAGGCTGATGTGGACATGCAACGGAAATCGACGTTCGAGCGACCTGGGCATTGCCGAAGCTCCTGATCCCTGTTTGGGGCGCGCTTGCAGCATAGATGAGGCCTTGGGAAGACGCCGGGGCCCAGGGAAAAACAACGGCGCGTCGAGGCAGCGGCAGCTGCCTGTGCCATGGCTGGGCAGGTGGAAGCACATGTGGGCGGAGGGTGCATCTGCTTCCAGTGGTAGCGAGAGCTGGGATTAAGAGTGGAAAAGACGGCATTAGGCCCTGACGCTGCGGTTAGGAAGTAGGACTAATCCTAAGGTTCTGACAGCTACGTCCTTAATCCCTGCGATCCACCCCATCGACGCTCGACAGGTCTCCCGTCATCTCTATCTTGGCGAAACCCGTACACCCTCAAGGGAGATAAAAAGGTGAGCAAATTGGTAGACCTGGATGAGTTCCTGCGCATGGGCAGCGAAGCACCGAGCAAGGTGCTGATCGTCGACGACCACCCCGTGATCCGACTGGCCGTGCGCCTGCTGCTCAACCGCGAGGGGTATGAAGTGATCGCCGAGACCGACAACGGCGTCGATGCCATCGCCCTGGCCCGCGAACACGTGCCGGACCTCATCATCCTCGACATCGGCATCCCCAAGCTCGGCGGCCTCGACGTCATCGCCCGCCTCAGTTCGCTGGAGCTGCCGCTGCGCATCCTCGTGCTGACCGGGCAGAACCCCAGCCACTACGCCGCCCGCTGCATGCAGGCCGGCGCTGCCGGTTTCGTCTGCAAGGAAGGCGACCTGGGCGAACTGGCTTCGTCCGTACGCGCGGTGCTTTCGGGCTACAGCTACTTCCCCAGCGATGTGATCCGTTCCGGCAAGCGCCAGGTCGGTGTCCCCGACGAGCAGGAGCTGATCAGCCGCCTCTCCGACCGCGAGCTGGTGGTGCTCAAGTACCTGGCCAACGGCTACAGCAACAAACGCATCGCCGACGAGATGTTCATCAGCAACAAGACCGTCAGTACCTATAAGTCCCGCCTGCTGCTCAAGCTCAACGCCCGCTCGCTGATCGAGCTGGTGGAGTTCGCCAATCGCAACGCGCTGGTCTGAGCGCATCACAACCCCGTAGGCGTCGGGATCGGCGACGCTGCGGGGGTCAGTCGCGCAGGGGCTCGGTGACGGGCTCCGCCTGCGGGGCCGGTCCAGCCGCCCCAAGCGCTTCCTCTACTTCCACGTCTGCCTCCGCCGGCGCCTGTGGCGTCCAGTGCAGGCGTGCGCGGTGCGCGCCGTAGGCCACCAGCAGTGCCAGGGCGGCGCCCAGCAGGCTGTTGTAGAGACGCACCTCCGGCAGGTGCCAGTCGTGGGCCAGGCTCTCGGCCAGCAGCACGAAGCACAGCGTGGTCTGCGCCACGAACAGGCCGTAGTGCTGGGCGATGAAGGCACGGCTGAGCACGATCAGCGGCAGCATCGCCGCCACCAGCCAACCCGGGCTTTCAAGCCAGTGACCGAACAGGATCAGCGCCAGCGCCGCCGCCAGGCTGCCGAGGCTGCGCTGGATGGCCCGCACCAGGCTGCCGTCCAGCTCCATCTGCAACGTCGTCACCACCGTCAGCGTCAGCCAGTAGCCTCGCGGCAGACCGCTGAGGTTGGCTGCCAGGCCCGCCAGGGCCACCGCCAGGGTGCAGGCCAGGGCGTGGATCCACCACAGCCGCTGCGGCAGTCGTCCGGCATGCCGGCCGAACACCTTGATGAACCCGCCCAGGCGCGGCAGCACCGGCCACAGGCGCAGGCCGTGGGCGCCCCGTAGGAAGAACGCCAGCAGCATCACCCACAGCCCGCCGATGGCGAACAGCGCCCCCACCGCCAGGCCGTTGTGCAGGTTGCCGCTGCCGGCCTGGCCCTGGCCGAGGCACAGGCACACCGCCAGCCCGACCCCCAGCTTGCCCAGCTCCGTGCCGTAGCGCTGCAGCACCGCCAGCAGGAAACCCCACAGGGCGAAGGTGCCGAGGCTGGCCAGGGGATGGCTGGCGGCCCAGAAACCGATGCCTGCGCTGAGGGCGCCGAGCAGCGTGAGCAGCAGCATGCGCAGCATGCCGAAGCGGTGCATCGGGTTGGCCAGCGCCGCCTGGAAGGCCCCGGTGGCCGCCCAGAGAAAGCCTGTGTGCGCGGTGAACAGGCCGAGCAGCAGCGGCAGGCCGCAGCCCAGGCCGGCGATGGCCGCCGGGCCCCAGGCCGGAGGGCCGGCGTGCCAGTGGAAGCTCTGCCTGATCGCCTGACGCACGGAGGCTCCCTAGACCGGGCTCGAACGGCCGGTCATCTCCCGGGCCATCTCGGTGGCGTAGCTGTCGGTCATGCCGGCGATGAAGTCCAGCACCCGCAGGAAGGAGCGGTACAGCGGCCAGCCTGGGTTGGGCGCGTTGTTGCCCAATAGGTCGAGGATGCGCCGGTTCTTGAATGACGGCGTACGCCCGCCATGCTGCTCCAGCGCCGCACCACAGAAGGCGTTGAGGAGGATTTCCAGGGTGGTGTAGGCGCCGATCTCGTGCAGCGTCTTGCGCTTGTCCTGGAAGATGCGTTCGCGGGCGATGGCCTTGGCGCGCAGCACGCAACGCTTGGCCGGGCCGTCCATGTGCTCCACCAGATCGCCGTGCAGGGTGCCGGCGAGCAGGGCGTCCTGCTGTTCGACGAAGGCCCGCGCGGCGGCGTTGGTCAGGTGCTCGATGGCCTTGCCACGCAGGATCGCCAGCTTGCGCCGGCGCGAGTCGTGGGGGCCCAGCTGGCGGTAGGTTTCCGGCAGGTCGTCGCCCACCAGGCCCAGCAGCACGGCCTCCACCTCGGCGTAGTCCAGCAGCTCCATCTCCAGGCCGTCTTCCAGGTCGATGAGGGCGTAGCAGATGTCGTCGGCCGCCTCCATCAGGTAGACCAGCGGGTGGCGCGCCCAGCGCTGCGGTTCCAGCTGCGGCATGCCGAGCTTCTGGGTGATCTGCTCCATCAGCGGCAGTTCGCTCTGGTAGCAGCCGAACTTGTGCTTCTTGTAGCCCAGCGCCTCGGCGTGCTGCGAGGTCCAGGGGTACTTGAGGTACGCGCCGAGGGTGGCGTAGGTCAGGCGCGTGCCGCCGTCGAACTGGTGGTACTCCAGCTGGGTGAGCACGCGGAAGCCCTGGGCATTGCCCTCGAAGCTGAGGAAATCGGCGCGCTCGACGTCGCTCATCGCATCCAGCCAGCCGCGCCCGGCCGCCTGCTGGAACCAGTGGCGGATGGCGTCCTCGCCGGAGTGGCCGAACGGCGGGTTGCCGATGTCGTGGGCCAGGCAGGCGGACTGCACGATCACCCCCAGGTCCGAGGGCTCGCACCAGTCCGGCAGCGCCTCGCGCAGCACTTCGCCCACGCGCATGCCCAGGGAGCGTCCGACGCAGCCCACCTCCAGGGAATGAGTCAGGCGGGTGTGGATGTGGTCGTTGCTGGAGACCGGGTGCACCTGGGTCTTGCGGCCCAGGCGGCGGAAGGCGCCGGAGAAGATGATGCGGTCGTGATCCTTGTGGAACGGGCTGCGGCCCAGCTCCTCGGTGCTGTGCACCGGCTTGCCGAGCCGTTCCCGGGTAAGCAGTGTCTGCCAGTCCAATGCCTGTCCTCGCCTTCAGTGGCTCAATGGGAGGCTAGCTTCCCGGTTAAGCCCGGGCGAGGCAAGTGGACCTTGGGACGGCCGCGGGAGTTCCGCGCCTGGCTCAGAGCCCGGCGGCGTCGATGTCCACCAGCAGCAGGCGGCGGCCGTTGTCGATGAACTGGCCGGCGGTCAGGCAGTACTGGTTGGTGGTGGCGTCGCGGTAGGTGGTGGAGAGCGTCAGGCGGCGCTCCTCCCAGCCCTCGGCCAGCAACTGGTAGAAGTACGGCCGCCAGGACCAGTTGTGGCCCTGGTAACGGGCGTCCTCCCGCCACGCGCCCTGGTGCCATTCCAGGTTGGGGGTCAGCTGGGTGCCGGTGCGGTCGCACTGGTAGATGCGCAGCAGCCAGGGGAACTCGGCGGGGTTCGGCAGCGCCTGGTGGCTGCCGCCGGCCTCGGCCCAGGTCTTCAGCTGGTTCATCAGACGGTTCAGCTGCTGGCGCATGTCCATCAGCTGCGAGCGCTCGGCCAGCTTGCGCTTCACGTAGCGATCGCGCAGCTCGGCGAAGCGCGCAACGAAGGCCTCCGCCGGGAAGAACGCCAGGTGCGGCGCGGCGAACAGGTAGCCCTGCACGTAGCGGGCGCCGCACTCCAGGGCGAAGTCCAGCTCGGCCTCGGTCTCCACGCCCTCGGCGATGATCCAGCAGCCGGTCTTCTCCGCCATCTGCGCCAGCGCCTTCACCACCTCGCCGCTCGGCCCGCCCCGGGCGGCGGCCTGGAACAGCTGCATGTCCAGCTTGAGGATGTCCGGCTGCAACGCCAGCACCCGGTCGAGCTGCGAATAGCCCGCGCCGAAATCATCGATGGCGATGCGTGCACCGGCCTCGCGGTAGCGCGCCACCACGTCCGGCAGGCGCTGGCTGGCGCCGCCCAGTTCGGTGATCTCGAAGACGATGCGTTCTGGGCTCACGCCGTTGCGCTGCAGCTGCTTGAGGCTGGGCAGGGCCTGGCCGGGGCGCAGTCGGCTGATCCAGCGGGGCGAGATGTTGAGGCTGAGGAACCAGTCGGCCGGCGCTTCGTGCAGGCGGCGCAGGGCGTCCTCGCGGATCTCCCGGTCCAGCCGGCGCAGGGCGGCGGGCGGGATGCGCGGGTCGACGAACAGCGGGCCCACCGAACGCAGGGTGGCGTCTTCCAGGCGCAGCCGCCCCAGGGCCTCGACCCCCGCGATCCGGCCGGTGGCGGTATCGATGAAGGGCTGGAAAGAGGCGAGTGGTTGCCCCTCGATCACGGGCGGCTCCTTGTTGTAATGACCCCAGGGTCCGCGCAAGCCAGCGCGGGAACGACGGGCGATGCCCGGACCGTTCCATTAGCAAGAACGTGGCCAGTTTGTCCGACGATCAGGGGCGGGGCGGGCGGTCCACGGCCTGGCTGTGTTGCTTCCACAGGGCGCCCAGCAGCGGTAGCAGGGTGCCACCCAGCCGGACCCAGCGCGCCAGCGAGCCGCCGCGGGCCGCGAAGAAACCCAGCGCGGCGATGCCGGCAATGCCCCAGAGTGGTGCGTGCCCCTGGCCCAGGGGATGCTGCAGGCCTTGCGCCAGGCCCTTCACCCGGCGCAGGGGCCGGGTGATCACCTGGGCTTCGTGGCGGATCTCCTGGCGGTGCATCTCCAGGCGCAGGCGGACCAGCGCCTTGCGCAGTTCACGGCGGGAGGAGGGCAGGGGCGGCTGGGTCATGGCAGCAGGCGCTCGCGGTCAAGGGCCAGCTCTTCGAGGGTGCCGGCGAAGGGGGATGCTTCGTCGTCCACGGCCTGCTTCAGGCGCCAGGCGCAGTAGACGGTGAGCAGCCCGTAGAACAGGCAGAGCCCGCCGATGGCCTGCAGGCGCCAGGCGTCCCAGCACAGCACCAGGACCAGCGTCGACAGGCTCATCAGCAGCAGCAGGGCGAAGACAAGCGCCAGCCCGGCGAACAGCAGCAGGCGCAGGCTGTTGGCCTTCTGCTCCTGCAGCTCGATGCCGAACAGCTCCACATGGCTGTGCAGCAGCCCCAGCACGGCCGCGCCGAGGCGGCGCGGCGACGGGCCGGGCTCGCCGGCCTCGGGGTTGGGCGCGTCCGCCTGCATGTCAGCGACGGTTGGCCAGCAGGCCGAGCAGGAAGCCGACCCCGGCGGCGAGGCCGATGGTCTGCCACGGGTGCTCCTGCACGTAACCCTCGGTGGCGGCGACGGCGGCCTTGCCCTTGTCCACCAGGCGTTCTTCCGCGAGGTTCAGGGTTTCCCGGGCGCGCTTGAGGGAATCGTGGATCTGCAGGCGGAGGTCCTCGGCCTGCTCGCCGGCCAGGCTCGCGGTGTGCTGCAGCAGTTTCTCGGTGTCGCCGACGAGGGCCTGGAATTCGGCGATCAGGTCATCCTGGGCGCGGGAGGCGTTGTTGCGGGGCATGGCGGTTCTCCTTGAAAGGCTCAGGGGTTCTGAGTCCTGCCTGGCGCAAAGGGTTCAGGGGAAATTTGCCCGGCCGTCCGCCAACGCCCGCCGTGCCTTGGTATGCGGCTTGCTTTGCCCTGGTGCGCCCGGCTGGAAAACGCCCCGTTATCGAGCGGCAAGGCGGCCTGCCGAGGTGCACGCTTGATTGGTCAAGCGACTGATAAATAAAGAAAAAGTCATGAGTCAGCTGATGCTTCACACTGCCTTTCGCCCCGTTGCGGGGCATCGCCAGGGAGCGGTCCCCGGTGGGGTGGCATCAGTCTGGTGCGCTGTGATGGTGCTGTGACCTTTCTTGGTGCCCTTTCACTGCCGGAGAGCCCTCTCTCGATGGAAAACCTCAACAGCGCCGTGCAAACCCTGATCCACGGCTCCAATACCCTGTTCATCCTGATGGGTGCGGTCATGGTCCTGGCCATGCACGCCGGCTTCGCCTTCCTCGAAGTCGGTACCGTGCGGCAGAAGAACCAGGTCAACGCCCTGTCGAAGATCCTCTCGGACTTCGCCGTCTCCACCCTGGCCTACTTCTTCATCGGTTACTGGGTGGCCTACGGGGTCAACTTCCTGCAGCCGGCCGCCGTCCTGGCGGAGGACCACGGCTACGCGCTGGTGAAGTTCTTCTTCCTGCTGACCTTCGCCGCCGCCATCCCCGCGATCATCTCCGGCGGCATCGCCGAGCGCGCCAAGTTCGGCCCGCAGCTGTGCGCCACCGCGCTGATCGTCGCCTTCGTCTACCCCTTCTTCGAAGGGCTGATCTGGAACGGCAACTTCGGCCTGCAGGACTGGCTGAAAGCCAGTTTCGGCGCCAGCTTCCATGACTTCGCCGGCTCGGTGGTGGTGCATGCCGTGGGCGGCTGGCTGGCCTTCGGCGCGGTGGTGCTGCTGGGCCGCCGCGATGGCCGCTACCGTGATGGCCGGCTGATCGCCTTCGCCCCGTCGAACATCCCGTTCCTGGCCCTCGGCTCGTGGATCCTCATCGTCGGCTGGTTCGGCTTCAACGTCATGAGCGCCCAGACCTTGCAGGGCGTCAGCGGCCTGGTGGCGGTCAACTCGCTGATGGCCATGGTGGGCGGCACGGCGGCCTCGCTGCTGGTGGGCCGCAACGACCCCGGCTTCCTGCACAACGGGCCGCTGGCCGGCCTGGTGGCGGTGTGCGCCGGCTCCGACCTGATGCACCCGGTGGGCGCCCTGGCCACCGGCGCCATCGCCGGTGGGTTGTTCGTCTGGGCCTTCACCGCCACCCAGGTGAAATGGAAGATCGACGACGTCCTCGGCGTCTGGCCACTGCACGGCCTGTGCGGCGCCTGGGGCGGCATTGCCTGCGGCCTCTTCGGCCAGCAGGCCCTGGGCGGCCTCGGCGGCGTCAGCCTCGCCAGCCAGTTCATCGGCACCGCGCTGGGCCTGGTGGTGGCGCTGGTGGGGGGCTTCGCCGTGTATGGCCTGCTGAAGAAGACCCTGGGCATCCGCCTCAGCCAGGAGCAGGAGTATTACGGCGCCGACCTGTCGATCCACCGCATCGGCGCGACCAGCCAGGATTGACCCCGGCAGCGGGCACGGAGAGGCGCACCTGTGCGCCTCTTTTCGTTTGCGGGGCGCTCCGCCCGTAGCCTGGGCTTCAGCCCAGGGGAGGCGGTGCAGGCCATTCCCGGACTGAAGTCCGGGCTACGGGGGCGCTCAGGTGGCGCAGGGGGATCACATTCCACCGATCCACTCCCGCCGCCGCACCGGGCGCCCCGGGTTGATGCGGTTCGCACAGCTCACCGCATCCTACGGCTGCTCGGTTCGTAGGATGGGCTGAGCTGTGCGAAGCCCATCGTTGTGGGCTGTGTGCTTAATCGATCCTGGTGTACCCGGACATAAAAAAGGGGCCATCCCTGGCCCCTTGCAGAAACGCGAGCGGAGTGCAGGTTACTTTTCCCAATCCTGGGGGCAGGCGGTGCAGCCTTCCATGTTCACGCCCTGGAACGAGGCGTAGTGCTGGCGGGTGCCGCTGAGGTCGGCGTTCTCCAGGTTGGCGTCGGCGAGCTTGGCCTCCTGCAGGTTGGCGTCGTTGAGGCGGGCGCCCTTGAGGTCGGCGCGGCTGAGGAAGGTCATCTCCAGGTCGGCCGCCTGCAGGTTCACGTCGTGCAGCTTGGCGCCGGAGAGGCGGGCGAATTCCAGGTAGGCACCGGTCAGGTCGGCCCCCTTGAACTGCGCGCCCTGGCCGAACAGGCCCCAGCCCTGGACGGCCATCAGGTGCGCATCGCTGAGGTCGGCCAGGCGCAGGTTGGTCTGCTGCAGGCTGGCGCGGGTGAGGTTGGCGCCCACCAGCCGGGCCTTCTCCAGGTTGGCCAGGTCGAGGTTGGCGTGGCGCAGGTTGGCACCGGCCAGGTTGGCCCCGGACAGGTCGATGCGGCGCAGGTCCAGGTTGCTCAGGTCGGCGTTGGACAGGTTGGCCCCCGGGCAGTGGGCGCCGGGCTCCAGGCGGCAGCCGTCGATCACGCGCACGGCGTCGGCATCGCTGTCGTCGGCGGCGGGCTGGGTGGGTTCGGGCTGGGCCCAGGCGAGGCCGAAGACCAGCATGAGCAGGGGAAGGAACATGGGCAGGTAGTTCATGGCAGCTCCCGGAACGAGAACCGGCGCACCCGAGGGCGCGCCGGTGAGGATGGTCAGCGGCTGGCGGTCTTGTTGTCCCAGCTGGGCAGCTTGAACACCCAGAAGGAACCGCCCTGGGCGACCGGCTTGGTCAGTTCGGCCATGTCGCCGCCCCACAGGGGCACGGCACCGCCGTAGCCGACGGTCACGCCGATGTACTGCTCGCCATCCTGTTCCCAGGTGATGGGCGGGGAGACGATCCCGCTGCCGGTCTGGAATTTCCACAGCTCCTTGCCGGTCTTCGCATCGAAGGCCTTGAGGAAGCCGTCACCGGTGCCGGTGAACACCAGGTTGCCCTTGGTGGCCAGTACGCCGGCCCACAGCGGCAGGTGCTCGTTGTGCTCCCACACCACCTTGCCGGTGGTCGGGTCCATGGCGCGCAGGCTGCCGACGTGGTCGTCGTACATGCGCTTGATGCGGAAGCCCATGCCCAGGTAGGCGGAGCCCTTCTTGTAGTTCACCTCCTCGGTCCAGTAGTCCTCCTTCCAGTTGTTGGCCGGCACGTAGAACAGGCCGGTGTCCTGGCTGTAGGCCATCGGGTTCCAGTTCTTGCCGCCGAGGAAGGGCGGGGAGACCTCCACCGGCTTGCCGTGCTTCTGGCCCGGCTCGGGCAGCGGCGGACGCTGGCCTTCGTTCTCCACCGGGCGGCCGGTCTTCAGGTCGATGTGGCTGGCCCAGGTGATGTTGTCGACGAAGGGGAAGGCGTTCTGCAGCTTGCCGTTGGTGCGGTCCACCACATAGAAGAAGCCGTTGCGGTCGGCGTGGGCGGTGGCCTTCACCGTCTTGCCGTCCTTGCCCTTGTAGTCGAACAGCACCAGCTCGTTGTTGCCGGAGAAGTCCCAGGCGTCGTTCGGGGTGTGCTGGTAGAACCACTTCACCTCGCCGGTGCTCGGGTCCACGCCCACCTGGCCGGAGGTGTAGAGGCTGTCGTAGTCGTGGGGGTTGCCGCCCTTGGCGGTGCGCGCCCAGGTGTTCCAGGGGCCGGGGTTGCCGGCGCCGACGATGATGGTGTTGGTCTCGGCGTCGAAGCTGGCGCTCTGCCAGGGGGCGCCGCCGCCGTGGCTCCAGGCTTCCACCTTGCCGGTGGGGGAGTCCTTGTCGTCCGGCCAGGAGGGGGCCTTCACATCGCCGGTGGGGGTGCTGTCCTTGCCGTTCAGGCGGCCCATGTGGCCCTCGACGAAGGGGCGCATCCAGACTTCCTCGCCGGTGTCCGGGTCGCGGGCGAACAGCTGGCCGACCACGCCGAATTCGTCACCGGAGCTGCCGTGGATCAGCAGCACCTTGCCGGTCTTCTGGTCCTTGATGAGGGTCGGCGCGCCGGTCATGGTGTAGCCCGCCGTGTGGTCGCCGAATTTCTTGTTCCACACCACCTTGCCGGTGTCCTTGTTCAGCGCCACCAGGCGGCCGTCCAGGGTGCCGAAGAAGATCTTGTCGCCGAAGATCGCGGCGCCCCGGTTGACCACGTCGCAGCACGGACGGATGTCGGCCGGCAGGCGGTGGTTGTAGACCCACAGGCGCTTGCCGGTCTTGGCGTCCAGCGCGAACACGCGGGAATAGGAAGCGGTGACGTAGATCACCCCGTCGCTGACGATGGCCTGGGACTCCTGGCCGCGCTGCTTCTCGTCACCGAAGGAGAAGGACCAGGCCGGCACCAGCTTGAACACGTTCTTGTCGTTCACCTGGGCCAGGGGGCTCCAGCGCTGGGCATTGGTGCCCATGCCGTACTGCAGCACGTCCTTGACCGAGACATGGTCGTTGGCGATGTCTTCCCAGGTGACGTTCTTGGCGAAGGCAGCGCTGGTGGCAGCCAGGCCGCCAGCGAGGAGCAGACCCTTGACGGCGAGGGCCAGCGGGGAGTGGGGGAGCGATCTTGTTGTCATCTTTGTGGTTCCCGTGGTCGTTGAGGACCAGTGCGCCACCTGGCGTCCTGGCGTATCGCATAGTGGAAGCGACCCCCTTGCCGGGATACGGAAAAACTCCCGCGATGGCCGGGAAAAATTCCCAGTCCGGACATGACTTGGACTTGCTGCCAAAGCCTCCCCCGGCACCTCCCCGGGGCCTGCTACCAAGGGAGTAGGGCGCGCCCACCAAAGCAGCATTCGGGGCCCCTGGGGGCCTCCTTACCATCCTCGGCACCACGCTCCAGGCGAGCGTTGCCTTGCCCAGCATCTCGATGAGGATGGAAGTCATGCACAACAACAAGAACACCCTGCGCGGTCTGCTGCTGCTCGCCGGCATGGGCCTGTCCGGCCTGGCCCTGGCCCACGGCGACGTGGTGCCCCAGTCGGTGAACACCGAAGGCCTCGAACCCCTGGGCAAGGAATGGCGCGAAACCAACCCCTACCGCGCGCCCTACGAGAAGAATGCCCTGGCGGTGGAGATCGGCGCCTCGGCCTACAACCAGAACTGCGCCCGCTGCCACGGCCTGGAAGCCAAGTCCGGCGGCATCGCCCCCGACCTGCGCTACCTGGAGACCGATGCCAGCGGTGACGAGTGGTTCAAGGAGCGGGTGATCAACGGCGCCGTTCGCGATGGGGCCGTGTACATGCCGAAGATGGCCGACTTCCTCAGCCAGGAAGCGCTCTGGGCCATCCGCTCCTACCTGGAAAGCGTCCACGTGGACGAGTGAGCCATGCGCCGCTGGCTGCCACTGGCCCTGGGGGTGTGCCTGAACGTCCAGGCCGCTCCCGATCCGGGCCCGGACCCGGTGCCCTCGGTGATGTGGGCCTACCACCACCAGCGCATCCTCGAAGGCGCCCCCTTCGTCTTCGACTCGCGCGTGGTGCTGCAGGCCCCGCCCTTCGCCGAGGACGCCCGGCAGGTGCCGATCCAGGTCGACGCCCGGGGGCTGCCCGGCCCGGTGCGGCGGCTGGTGGCCTGGGCCGAGCTCAATCCCATCCCGCGGATCTTCGATTTTCGCCCCGGCGAGCGGGTGCTGCCGGTGGTGGCCGTGCGCATCCGTGTCGAGCAGGCCACCGCCGTGCGGGTTGCCGCGCTCACCGATGACGGTGTCTGGCATGTCGGCTCCGCCTGGGTCGACGCCGCCGGCGGTGGCTGCACCGCGCCCAGCGTGGTGCGCGCCCAGCCGGGCTGGGAGCAGCGCCTCGGGCACATCCAGGGCGCCCGCTTCGCCCACGACGGCGTTAGCCGCCTGCGCCTGCGCATCGACCACCCCATGGACAACGGCCTGGTCGGCGGCGTGCCCGAGTTCTTCCTCAACCAGGCCGAACTGCGCAGCCCCACGGGCGAGGTCCTCGCCAGCCTGGAGCTGTTCCCCGCCGTGGCCGAGAACCCCACCCTCAGCCTGGAGACCCGCACCCCGGAGCCGACCCACCTGTGGCTGCGGGACAACAACGGCAACGAGTTCGAGGCCGACTTCTGAACCGTGCGCTCAAGGAGATAGACGTGCGCCATCACGAGCCCCATCCCCGCGAACCACGGCCCGTGGCCACCCGCCCGGCGATGGGCCTGCTGGTGCTGGTGTTCCTGATCCTGCTGCCGCTGCTGTCCCGTGCCGAGCCGGAATACCCCCTGGAGCCCCGGCGCATTGCCGACGACACCTGGCTGCTGGAAGGCAGCACCGAGAACTTCAGCAGTTCCAACGGCGGCAACGTGGTCAACAGCGCCTTCATCGTCACCGATGCCGGCGTGGTGGTGATCGACACCGGCCCCTCGCGGCGCTACGGCGAAAGCCTGCGCCGCGCCATCGCCCGGGTCACCGAGCGCCCGGTGGTGCTGGTGTTCAACACCCACCACCACCCCGACCACGTGCTCGGCAACCAGGCCTTCGCCGACGTGCCCATCGCCGCACTGCCCGGCACCACCGAACTGCTGCGCCAGCAGGGCGACGCCATGGCCGAGAACATGTACCGCCTGGTGGGCGACTGGATGCGCGGCACCGAAGTGCGCCTGCCGGACCAGGCCGTGCAGGCGGGCACCCGCACCGTTGGCGGCCACCCGCTGCGCCTGCTGCCCCTGCGCGGCCACACCGGGGCCGACCTGGCCATCCTCGACGAGCGCACCGGCGTGCTGTTCGCCGGCGACCTGGTGTTCTACCAGCGTGCCCTCACCACCCCCAACAGCCCGGGGCTGGAGGTCTGGCTCGACGACCTGCGCCAGCTCCAGGCGTTGCCCTGGAAGCACCTGGTGCCCGGGCACGGGCCGGTCACCGAAGACGCCGCCGCCTTCGATCAGATGCGCGACTACCTGGGCTGGCTCGACGGCCTGCTGCGCGAGGGTGCCGCCCAGGGCGCGGACATGAACGAGCTGATCCGCGCGCCGATTCCCGAGCGCTTCGCCGCCGTCAGCCTCAGTCGCTTCGAACTGGTGCGCAGCGTCAGCCACCTCTACCCCCGCTACGAACAGGCCGTGCTGCAAGGCGCTACTACCAAATGAGGAGGCCACCGCACCCATGGGCGCATACCGATGGGGGCGGCGTGGCCACTAGCATCCACTCACCACCTGGCCCGTATCGGCGCCAGGCCCCGTCAGGAGAGCCCATCGCATGCGTTACGCACAACCCGGCACCCCCGGCGCCGTCGTTTCCTTCAAGGACCGCTACGGCAACTACATCGGCGGCGAATTCGTGCCCCCGGTCAAAGGCCAGTACTTCACCAACACCTCCCCGGTGAACGGCCAGCCCATCGCCGAATTCCCCCGCTCCACCGCCGAAGACATCGACAAGGCCCTCGACGCCGCCCACGCCGCCGCCGATGCCTGGGGCCGCACCTCCGTGCAGGACCGCTCCAACGTCCTGCTGAAGATCGCCGACCGCATCGAACAGAACCTCGAAGTCCTCGCCGTCACCGAAACCTGGGACAACGGCAAGGCCGTGCGCGAAACCCTCAACGCCGACATCCCGCTCGCCGCCGACCACTTCCGCTACTTCGCCGGCTGCATCCGCGCCCAGGAAGGCGGCGCCGCCGAAATCAACGACGGCACCGTCGCCTACCACATCCACGAACCCCTCGGCGTGGTCGGCCAGATCATCCCCTGGAACTTCCCGCTGCTCATGGCCGCCTGGAAGCTCGCCCCGGCCCTCGCCGCCGGCAACTGCATCGTCCTCAAGCCCGCCGAACAGACCCCGCTGGGCATCACCGTACTCATGGAACTGATCGGCGACCTGCTGCCGCCCGGCGTACTCAACGTCGTCCAGGGCTTCGGCAAGGAAGCCGGCGAAGCGCTCGCCACCAGCAAGCGCATCGCCAAGATCGCCTTCACCGGCTCCACCCCCGTCGGCTCGCACATCCTCAAGTGCGCCGCCGAGAACATCATCCCCAGCACCGTCGAACTGGGTGGCAAGAGCCCCAACATCTACTTCGAAGACATCATGCAGGCCGAGCCGGCCTTCATCGAAAAGGCCGCCGAAGGCCTGGTCCTCGCCTTCTTCAACCAGGGCGAAGTCTGCACCTGCCCCTCCCGCGCCCTGGTGCAGGAATCCATCTACCCCGCCTTCATGGCCGAAGTGATGAAG